>NZ_JBAHYJ020000113.1:0-405437 GCF_036697665.2 Scytonema sp. PRP1
TTTGAACAGTCAAAAGTGTGTTAAATCTCTTAATAAAGTTCGTTAATAATTGAGGCGACACTTAGATGCCTGATATTGTAGATACTGCGATTAACGCAGGTTCTTTCAACACTCTGGTAACGGCTATTACCACTGCTGGTCTTGATACTGCGCTCAAGGGTTCTGGTCCATTTACCGTTTTTGCGCCAACAGACGAAGCTTTTTCCAAGCTAGAATCAGGATTTGTGGAATCACTGCTAGAGGATGTCATCGAGCTCAGAAAGGTTCTAGAATATCATGTGGTCTCTGGCAAAATTGCAGCGGCTGATTTAGCCCAGCTGAAACAGGCGACAACGACTGCGGGATCAGATCTTAAGATTGATGCCTCCAATGGTGTTAAAGTGAACGACGCTACAGTTGTGACTCCGGATGTCGCAGCTGATAATGGTGTGATTCATGTGATTGACACTGTGTTGGTTCCTCAATAAGTATTGTTGGTGAAAAGTGCGACAACCATTACCAACGGTCTGAAATGATGTACCGGGTTTAACACGACAATCCCATCTCTTTGGATTTTCATTCTTTAAGACTTTTGTTTAATACGGTAAATCTATTAGTTTACCGTATTAAAATTTTATGGTAGTATTACTCATAGTTGTTCAATCACAAATTACTTAGAGGTCTAAAGGTACGAAGAATGAAAATCAAAAACTCTAATTGATAGCTTAAATAACTATTTTCTCTACTAAAGGTGCATTAAGTGAGGTTGGGTTGTAAAAACAGGTTGAATCTTGAAACTGTATGTGAAGAACCACAGGTTTCCCTATTACATACATTGGCAACTGGGTACTGAAGCGTCAACGACCGACAGTCACAGCATATTCATAAAAGACTAAAACATGAATTCTCAACAGGACTCCGCTCCAACCACTGAGACTAATACTAGCTCCATGCTGGCAGAGCGTAGTACGGTTTTTCTTTTGGCTATCACCTGCGGCTTGTCGGTGGCTAACGTGTATTATAACCAACCGCTACTTGCAGAGATAGGACGAAGCTTTGATATCTCTGTGCAGCAGGTGGGATTTATCCCTACTCTCACTCAAATAGGCTATGCAGTGGGGTTACTGTTTTTAGTCCCTTTGGGTGACAAGGTGGAACGCCGGGGATTAATCGTTAAAATGCTATTTCTGCTTGCTTGTGCCTTGGTGGCGACGGCTCTATCACCCAATATCACCTGGCTGTCTGTGTCGAGTTTGATACTTGGTTTCAACAGTATCGTCGCACATCTGATTATCCCGTTTGTGGCACGGATGACTCCTGTAGCCGAGAGGGGTAAGGTGATTGGAACGCTGATCAGTGGAGTCATTGTCAGTGTCCTTCTGGCGCGAGCAGCGAGTGGAATTGTTGGGAACATTCTGGGTTGGCAAGCTATATACTGGATCGCAGCCGGTTTGATGATTGTTCTCGCCTTTGGGATTCGAGGGCGGCTTCCCGTAAGCAAATCATCTGACAAACTGTCGTACCAGCAACTGATGCAAAGTCTTGGGGATCTCGTCCGCCAGCAACCCGTATTGCGTGAAGCCGCGCTCAACATAGCACTGATATTTGCGGCATTTAATGCTTTCTGGGTGACTCTGGTTTTTCGACTAGAAGCACCACCGTATTATTACGGCAGTCAAGTCGCTGGATTGTTCGGCTTCGTTGGCATAGCTGGGGCGATCGCGACTCCCTTCATCGGCAGGCTTGTAGATAAGTGGGGTGCGAGAGTTTTAGTAGGATTAGCCCTTGCTCTGAGTCTATCAGGCTTTGTCATAATTTGGATTGCCGGAAATTATTTGATAGCTCTCATACTAGGGGTGTTGCTCCTTGACTTGGCTATGCACGGAGCTTATGTCTCGAACCAAGTTCGCGTCTATAATTTGGTTGCCAATGCGGAGAGCCGTTTAAATACTGTATATATGGTGACTAACTACACTGGTGGCGCACTCGGTTCTTTTCTTGGCACTTATAGCTGGGCTATGTGGAAATGGAACGGCGTTTGCGCTCTGTGTCTTTCCGTGTTAGTCGTTGCTTTAGTCGTTCATTTGAGTGGACGTAGAAGTCGTCTTGGGCTTTGAGTTTAGTGTTGAATTTCTAACGAACCACAGAGGCACAGAGGAGGACACTTCCGTGCGGTGAGACCAGTGCTGCAGTCCTTGTTTCCCGACAGCAGGCAACTGGCGTAAGCGCAAAGCGCAGGCTCCGCCAACGCGTAGCGTGCCGAAGGCATACCCGAAGGGGGGTTCCCCCCGTTGAGGAAAGTGTCCGTTAACACAAAAGAGAAAAATGAGGAAATATTTCTTTTAACCAGTAAAGGAATCAATCTTATGACACACTTATTTGAACCCCTCACAATTCGCGCAGTCACTTTTCGCAACCGGATTGCTGTTGCACCAATGTGTCAGTATTCTAGTACAGATGGATATGCCAATGATTGGCATTTAGTTCATTTGGCAAGCCGTGCTGTTGGCGGTGCGGGTTTAGTAATCACAGAAGCGGCGGCGGTGGAACCGCGAGGACGCATCAGTCCTCAAGATTTGGGGATTTGGTCAGATGCACATATTGAGCCACTCGCAAAAACCGTAGAACTCATTCACAATTTGGGTTCTATTGCAGGGATTCAACTTGCTCATGCAGGAAGAAAAGCCAGTACAGCACCACCTTGGGAAGGTGGAAAAGTCGTCGATGAATCTGCTGGCGGTTGGCGTCCTGTGGTTTCTAGCAGTGCGATCGCTTTTACTGAAAATCACCCTGTTCCAGAAGCATTAAATAGCGAAGGAATTGCACAAATTATTCATGCTTTTGTGCAAGCTGCAAAACGCTCTGTGGAAGCTGGATTTAAAGTGATTGAAATTCACGCGGCTCATGGCTATTTATTGCATCAATTTCTCTCGCCTTTGAGCAATCATCGAGAGGATGAATATGGAGGGAGTTTTGAAAATCGTACTCGTTTCTTAAGAGAAGTTGTCAGCGGGGTACGAGAAGTTTTGCCCGAAGGTTATCCTCTTTGGGTGAGAATTTCAGCAACAGATTGGGCAGAAAATGGCTGGGATATTGAGCAAAGTATCGCGCTTGCAGATAAACTCAAAACTCTGGGTGTCGATTTCATTGACACCTCAAGTGGTGGTACTTTACCAAAGGTTAATATTCCTTATGGTCCTGGTTATCAGACTCAGTTTGCTTCAAGAATTCGCAATGAAGCAAATATTTTGACTGGCGCTGTAGGTTTGATTACATCACCAGAACAAGCTGACCATATTATTCGCACTGGTCAAGCAGATGTTGTATTACTTGCGCGAGAATTGCTACGCAATCCTTACTGGCCATCATATGCTGCGAAAACGTTAGGAAAAGATCAAGTTTCGCCCGTTCAGTATGAGCGAGCATGGCTTTGAATTTCCAAAACTATTTTCAACAACAAATTCTACTTTTCCAGAGTACCATCTGACAGGCTTTGAGATATTCTGTGGCATAGCCCTACCTACTATTTGTGGTTTAATCATTTGAAAAGGGCTGTAAGGTAAAGATAATGACAGAAATAACGCGCCGCAAATTTATCGCAACTGCTACCCTGGCGACGGGCTTTGCCCTCGCAGTGCAACCGATTTATGCCCAAGTCATCACCACCGATGCCAAGGGGTTGGTAGCTGGTGCGGTGAAAATTCCCGTCAAAGATGGGGAAATTCCTGCCTACAGAGCCATGCCTGCTACTGGTAAAAATTTCCCAATAGTCCTGGTGATTCAGGAAATCTTCGGTGTACATGAGCACATTCAGGATGTCTGCCGTCGTTTTGCCAAGTTGGGGTACGTGGCGATCGCTCCGGAATTGTTCGTTCGTCAAGGCGATGTCTCAAAATTAAGCAGCGTAGACGAAATTCGCCAGGTGGTCGCTAAAGTGCCAGATGCCCAGGTGCTGTCGGATCTTGATGCCACGACGGAGTGGGCTGTAAAGTCAGCTCAAGGTAATGCCGGTAAGTTGGGGATTACGGGCTTTTGCTGGGGTGGTCGCATTACCTGGTTGTACTCCGCACACAATCCCAAGGTTAAGGCAGGCGTAGCGTGGTACGGGCGACTGGTGGGCGATGCTACCGAACTAACGCCCAAGCATCCCGTTGATATTGCGTCTACTCTGAAAGTCCCCATTCTCGGACTCTACGGCGGTCAAGATACGGGCATTCCCCTGGATACTGTGGAGCAAATGCGATCGCGTCTTGCGTCCAGCAGCAGCAAATCCGAAATCATTGTCTACCCCGATGCACCTCATGCCTTTTTTGCCGATTATCGCCCCTCTTACCGCGAGAAAGAAGCTCTTGATGGCTGGCAACGCCTCCAGGCATGGTTTAAACGGCATGGCGTGTAAGTCTAAAGAATGAACTGCTCCAGTTGATTTTTCTTTACACGAAAAGCGCTTCAGCGGAGAATACGAGCAGCGCTGAGCATCAGGGGCGCTGTGAGTAGCAGCAAAAGTGTGGGCAGACCAAAATAGATTCCTGCGTAAATGGCGTTAGTAGCGCGTGTCTTGGTATGGTCGATACTAAGCCAAACATTCATCACGCCAAGATTAATGATCCCAAGCACAAAGTGTAGGGCTAGCACGGCGATCGCAAGACCGACAATCCAGCGCGTTGCTAAGTTCAGCCGTTGCCCCCAAACGATAACGACCAGTATCAGTGCAGCGGCGAGAGCAAGCCAGCGGATGACCATGACAGCCAAGAAGATGATGACGGCTTCATTGGCAGTGATTCCAGGGTGTGTAAACGGGGAGAGGGGCAACGACCACAAAAGCAGCAGGGCGGTGGTGCCAAGCGTTGCAAACCAGCAACCCCAGAAGAGAACTTGTTCCATGACACTTATCGATTAGGCTATCAATATAGACTAGTCAGGAGTGCGGAACAATAGAAAAAATCAGATACAAAATGATAGTTTGCTCGGCATTACTGGGTCGGAACAAGAGGAAGACAAATCGCAAGATTAATTATCCAATTCACTTCGCGAGGCACAATCGCGAAGTATTTTTCTCCCTTCTGTGTTTTTTAGAAATTGGCATGCTCCCGCCGAAAAAGCGATTTAAAAGCGATCGACAGCTAGCAAGGGCTTGAAGATAAAGCCTTCCTACCCAGTACATATGGATATTAACCAACAAAAAGAACAATTTAGCATCAGCTATATTAGAGCGATCGCCGCCGTTGCGGGTGCGGCAGGTAGTACAGTGACAATCCGTACAAAAATATTTTTAGTATAAATTATGTATACTGAATAAGTATAGTTCTTACGTTAATATTATGATTTAGAGTCACTTATTTTGCTTTCTATGATTAAAATCCTGGACTAGGAACTTCTCTTAGTAAATAACTGAAATAGGTACAAGCCTTGGATGATTTACAATTTATTGACTAAGTAATAAATATAAATAATGACATTTAGTGAAAATCTGTGGGATAAATTTCTAACTTACGATAATTTTCTGCTGGCTTGGCAAAGAACAGTAAATGTTACTAGCCGTATGATTATTGATGAGTTGGGGTTTAAAATATTTGCATTTAATCTTGAAGCTAATCTAAAAGATTTAATAAGGCAAGTACAAGCAGAAGATTTTCCCTATACACCTCAAGCAATCATCTAAATCTGAGAATTGCGGCATCGCACTCACCCACAAGGCTTGGGCAAATAAAAGCTTATATTAGAATGCTAGATTACTTGCGCTTGCTGATTCTGGAATATTTGCGGTCTTACCAAAGTTCACAACAAGAATCTGCTCAAATTGAATAAGTTAAATGCCCTCCCGCTATATTTACTCGCGCCTAAGTTCGCGCCAAGTCCCCGACTTACTCCAAACAATCTTTGTCGCCGAACTCATCACCCCTGGATATCTGACATCCCCGTTATCGATAACACCGCCAATACTTTCCTTTATACTTTATTGGAACCAGCTAGATGTTAAAACATTCATAAAGGAATCATAAGTACCTCTGTTTATAGAATGCCGAAAAGAATCTCTCTTGGGTTCCTGCTGCTATTTTTAGGCACCCAGGTAGGTATTACCACCCTAAAACCAGTCCAAGCACAAACACCAGCTGTACCAACAGAAACCACCACAAAATCAATTTGTCCCGCCCAACTGGAAGCATCTGTAGATGCTGTGATCAATCGTCCTGTATTCAGTCGGGCGCGTTGGGGGATTCTAGTACAACCTTTGTCTTCTACCCAAATTCTTTACAGTCGGGATGCGCAAAAATACTTCACCCCAGCTTCCACAACTAAACTGCTGACAACAGCTGCTGCACTACAGCAACTTGGTACAAATTTTCGCATTCGCACCTCTGTCTATGGTGGTGGTAACGCTGTTTTGCGTGTTGTGGGTAGGGGAGATCCGAGTTTGACTGATGCACAATTGGCAGCTTTAGCAAAGCAGTTGAAACAGAGGGGTATTCAGAGAGTAAATCAGTTGATTGCTGATGATACTTATATTAAAGGAGATATTGTTCACCCCTCTTGGCAATGGGAGGATATACAGTCAGACTACGGCGCACCTATCAACAGCCTCATTTTAAATCAAAATGTTTTTAATGTAAGACTTCTGCCGCAAACTGTGGGCCAACCTCTCAAAGTTATCTGGACTGATATCAGTGAGGATAGACAGTGGCAAGTTATTAATCAGTCGGTAACAACAGCAGAAAACCAACCAACATTCACTAATGTTACCCGTGATTTGAAAGGACAAACTTTACGAATTCAAGGGCAATTGGCAGTAAATTCTGAACCTGCGTTGGTTAGTTTACCTGTTCTTGCTCCTGCTGAATATTTCTTACGTCGTTTTCGTAGTACTTTGATTGCAGAAAAAATCCCTGTTCTACAGATGTTTGTGTCACCTACTAGTGTCAAGAATGAAGAAGAATTAGCTAATGTGGAATCTCCGCCACTATCCGAACTGCTCGCACTGACAAACATCAATAGTAATAATCTCTTTGCTGAGTCATTGTTGAGGGCATTAGCTATTAAAAAACCACCCCTTGAAAATCAAACTTCTGCTGATGCAGGTTTGGAAGTGATGAAGGCGACGTTAACCCAGATGGGAGTCGATCCAGTTGGTTACTCTGTGGTAGATGGTTCAGGCTTATCTCGTAAAAACTTAATCAGTCCAGAAGCTTTGGTACAAACTTTGCAAGCAATGGCGAAATCACCAGCAGCGTTGGTGTATCGTGCATCTTTACCTGTAGCAGGTAGAAGCGGAACTCTGAAAAGCCGCTTTCAAAACACACCTGCTGAAGGTATTGTACAAGCAAAAACAGGCACGATGAGCGGTGTTGTTTCCTTGGCTGGATACCTGAATGCGCCCAGATATGGTCCAGTCGTTTTTAGTATTATGGTGAATCAAAGCGAACAGCCTGCAAGGGTTGTGCGGCAGGGAATGGATGAAATTGTGGTATTATTAGCTCAACTACAAAATTGTTAAGAGACTTCCAAATAAAAAAATATCCCAAATTTTCTTGTGGGATGGGTGTCCCCACCCGTCCCAGTATTCAGGGCGGGCAGGATGCCCACCCCACAAGATGGATAATTTATTTCTTGGAAATCCCTAAATCATTAATGTTAAATCACTGAGGCAAATCACCAAAGCGATCCCGATACTTTTGTAATATATCTTCTAGGTTTTGCGATCGCTCGCGTTCTGCTTCTAATTCTTGTTGTGCTTGTTCAGCGCGTTGCTTTTCTTGTTCAGCGCGTTGCTTTTCCTGTTCGGCACGTTGCTTTTCTTGTTCGGCACGTTGCTTTTCTTGTTCTAACTGCGCGTTCACCTCAGCGTAAGAGAAAAATTTACTACCATCAGGACGGTAAATTTGCAACTCCTCACCGGACATATCAAACCGGATACTCAACCGAGGACTCACCCAGTTTGCTATCTCTCCAATCGCATCTAGCCCATCCTCTGTTCTCAACCAACCTCTGAAAGTATTCTTGTCTGGATCGTAGATATAATATTCATCAACTCCATAGCGATCGTAAAACAGGAGCTTTTTATCCATCTCTGTAGAACTGTTACTGGGAGAGAGGATTTCAAAGACAACTTGAGGTGGGGTGTTGTCTTCCTCCCATTGTTTATACGAACCTCGGTCTCCCTTGGGTCTACCAAATGCCACCATCACGTCTGGTGCTGTGACAATAGTATTGCGACCTTTTACCGGATACCATAACAAATCCCCAGCAACAAAGACATTTGGATCATCAGCGTACAGCCAATCGAGATTTTGCTCAATCACCAAAATCCAGCGAAACTGCTTGGTATTATCCGCCATTGGCTTGCCGTCGCTTTCCGGGTAAATAACTTCTGCTGGAGTTGTTGCTAGGGATTGAGAAACCATAACCAAGCCCTTTGGATGCTTCAAACTTAGCACAATTTTAGCTTAGGGACTTCCAAATAAAAAAATATCCAACTTTTTCTTGTGGGATGGGCCGGACAGCCCGTCCTATAAACTGGGCGGCGGGGACCCACCCCACAAGATGGATAATTTATTTCTTGGAAATCCCTTAATCAAATCAACTAAGTAGTCTCCATGAACGACGTACACCATTACCCATGAAAAACTTATTAATCCCCCTCCTCGCTTGCGGGGAGGGGGTAGGGGGTGGGGTTTTTTCAACTTAGGAAGACATATATTAAATGTAAAATGACCTACTTAAAAATGACTATCTCTTCAATAATTCCTTAAAAGAGCGCAAACTGTAATTCAAGACTTTACCCGTATTAAATAGTTGATATCCAGCAAATAATAAAGCAGAAGATACAAGAATCGCAAAAAGATTAACTGACGCGAAGACATTGCCGGTAAACAGCATGAATGCGATTCCCAGCCCTATCAAAACCCATCCTATATTACGGTTTAAATGCCGTTGGGTTAAGACAATAACCCCTGTAACACATAACAGCACACCAGGAATACGTACAAACAGACCAATGTGAGTATTCGC
This sequence comes from Scytonema sp. PRP1, assembly GCF_036697665.2. Taxonomy (NCBI): domain Bacteria; kingdom Bacillati; phylum Cyanobacteriota; class Cyanophyceae; order Nostocales; family Scytonemataceae; genus Scytonema; species Scytonema sp. PRP1. Next base: position 8,986 of record NZ_JBAHYJ020000113.1, read on the forward strand.
AGATATTATCACAATTCCTGCAATCATTAGCACTAAACCGACAAGCTTGCTGGAACGATCCACGCGGGGTTGTTTGTTGTTCTCAACAACCTGAGGCTGCACAATCTCAGGCTGCACAATTTTAGCCTGAATGACTGTAGGTCGATGAATCGGTGTGGAATGAGAGGTAGAAACAAAATTTTGTTTATGTTGAAATATAAAAGTTACCTTTTCTTCCTGACCTAGGTCGATTTTATCTCCTATATTGAGGGGATAGCGCTGTTTTGGCTCTAGCTTTACATTGTTGAGAAACGTTCCGTTGGCACTTTCTACATCAATAATATAATAAGTGCTTTCTTCTACCTGAATCTCTGCATGCAGCCGAGAAACAATATCGGCATTTGGCAAAGCTAAAACATTGATGTCCGGGGCAATTTGGTCATTTGGCTTACCAATGCGAATGACAGCGAGATTCGGTGGTAACTCAAAAGAGGTGTTAGTTTGAACATGAAAAAGCTCTAAACTTAGCCCTGTTGTCTGTAATGTACTGAGGTTTTGCATGGCTTGCTTTTGGGGAGCAATTTTTCATTTTATCTAAATTGTCTTGTCTTGTGGCAAAAACGCTTCAGTGAGCATCAGAGTTTTCATTGTCTCATTTTTAATATCTATGGTACTTATTTCTAAAATTGTTCCAAACAGAATTTGAGATTAGATACTTCTGTATTCTTGTCCTCATTGCTCTCAATATTAACTAGTTCATAAATATCTACAAAGGACAGTTGAAAATCTATTGAAGCAAATGGCAACACTGCATCAAAAGATTCATACTCAGTTAGTGTCCAATTTCCTTGTACATTTTTGGTAAATTGCTCTACATAACAACTATCCTGGTCAATGACAATATATTCTTGAAATTCTAGAATTGACCGATAAAAGCGAAATTTATCTGCTTCTTTATGGTTATGAGCTAATTTTGACGAAACATGAATAATAACTGAAGGATTCATAACTGTGGTAGTATCAGTTTCCTCATAGATTGGTTCTCCCTCAATAACCATCACATCTGGATAAGTGTATAGGTTATATCGCGGTATCCACAAGCGTATATCGTTGATAAAGACTCGATAGTTTTGTCCTCTGAGAGCAAATTTCAAGAAAGCATAAATATTACCTGCAATTTGATTATGATTAGTTGTACTCCCCTTCATGGGCAATATTTCTCCATAGCGATATTCACTTTTGTAGTCACATTTTTCCGTGTGTGATGGCATCTCATCCTGATTTCACCGAAGAATTCTAAATTTAAAATTCAGAATGCAATCAGTGGGGGCGTATGTTGGCAAAACTCATTCGCTAGTCGTACAAAATACAGACGCGCTGAATTCTGACTCCTGACTTCTGAGTACTTTCTTGCTCACTTAAGCTATACTGCCACGCTTTCTGGCTTCCTTGTAAGAAGTTCCTACATTTTTGATGCCAGCTTTAATCATTTGTCGTTCAAGGAGGGCAAAGAACCGCGCCTTATCCCCACCACGTACGACTGCTTGATTGTGCGCTTCGGCGATCGCCACTGGATAGCCATATCCTTTCTGTACTTGTCCTAGCATGAGTCCCAGTGCAGAGTCTAACATAGCTGTGTTCTCCACTACCCATGATGGTACTTCTATCCGGGCAATTTCGGTACCCACATGCACGTAACAAAAGTAAATTTGTTGGTCTTCGTACAGTTCAAGAATGCGAACGTTACTGCGCCATAAGCAACCACGTTGTCCTGGTTTAAGTTGAGTGGACAAAAGAGTCGTATCTCGTAAAGGTTCAAAAACTTTGCAAGGGACTTTTTCTAGTTGATTCGGGCAAAAGCTGGCACAATCTGGTACGGTGTGGGGACAAGCTAAAAGACGCAAAAAGTTCATCCCTTCAACGTTGCGCGAAGCACTCACATAGCCCATAAAAGGAATTTGAGCTTCCCGCAACTTCCGCCAAGCTTCTAGGATAGGCGGTAAAATGTGAGCGCGTGCATCTAAGGGTAATTGCTCTAAAAACCAGTAAATCAAAGAACCATCCACCATTGCTAGCGTAGGAACTTCTTTTGTCTCCTTGTCTTCTTTTCCCCCCCTTGTCCCTCTTTTACGCTACAACCCAGTTCTGCTAGCACAGTTGCTTCGCTGACTGTACGGCGGAAACTCATCCATTCTTCAGTACGAATACCCCACTTACGAGAAAGATATAAATCTTCTGTGCGATAAAATATCTCCGGCAAACTATCTAGAAGCGGGTAACGATTTTGTCCGTAGTGTAAGACAACTCTACCCATGTTGAGAAGATAGCAGTAAGCAATTTCGTGGTGACTGGGGGATATTTGGGAACCATCGGTAGCAATGACGGTATGAATTTTCGGGGGAACTGGGAGATCAATGCAGGTGTTGAGTGGTTCTATGGGGGTTGCATTGGCAAACAAGATGCGATCGCGCCATTTTTCCTGTCGCTGTACTAACTCTTCCTGACACTCTAAAGCATTTTGAAAATGTTTTTGAGCCAATTCTAAACGCTGGCGACTAGCAACCGCCTCTTGCGTCAGATGTTGACTCAAACCCTGCATTTGTCCGGTGATTTTAGTAAGATCAAGCATAATCGTAAGTCCTGAGTTTTGAGCCTGAGTCTTGAGTGTTCAAATAAAGGTACTCACCACTCATGACTCAGAACTATCTTAAAACAGTGAACAGTGAACAGTACCAGCCGCAGCGGGCTGGTGTGGTTGTACTGACACCAACGCTTATGCCTACGGCACGTCTCTTGACGAACGGTGCACAGGAGTGTGGTGTTTCCCCCAAAGGATGAAACTGATAACTGATAACTGGTAACTGGTAACTGTTAAAGCCACTCAGAGAAATCTTGAGCAAACTGAGTGAGTGATAACAACTCAAGTTGTGGGTCATTTTGAGCAGTCACTTTGTCAGTTGGGATATTGTAACCCCAGTCTGCAAGGAAAAGTTTCACTCCTTCAAGATCTGGTTGCTGTTGGACAAGCTGTAATGTTTTCAGCCGATCTTCTACAAACCATAAACTCTCTGGTGAGGTATTTGTCGCCTGAATTAATTCTCGCAGAATTTCGTGTTTCGGACGCTTCACCTCTTTGCCAAAAATGGCTTCTCGTGGTATATCTAACCCTCCTTGTTGTAATAGCTGCTGTGTGAAACGCCCTTCTTTTGTGGTAATGATATATAGATGAACTGTGCTGGTAGCGGTTGCTTTGAGTTTTTCCACCACACCTGCATAAAACTTATGCAAACTCAGCCAACCGTTTAGATCTGTAGCAATCCATTCATCCCGTATCTTGTCTAGTTTACTGCCAATTTCTGCCCCTTTCAGATTGTCTCTTAACAAAATTTGTTGGGCAATTTTTGCCCATTCTTGAAGAATTTTTTCTTCAGGAATTCCTTCTACCAATGCTTTGACTAAAACGGGCATTTCCCAACCAGTTTCAATCACAGGTCTCAGCTGATAGAACTTAGAGGCTAAATCATTTGCTGGTGTATCTTGCTGTGGCAACCAAACTTTACAATAAGTACGCCAGGCTACTTCAAAATATTCAATCAATCCGTCGCAAATCACACCATCAAAGTCCAAAGCCAGAATTGTGGGAGTCATTGCCGTCATTGTTTTGAGGTTAATTAACTTTCAATAAGGCTGCTGTAGACAGCTTACCTGACAAATTCAACTTATGCAGTAGTTATGTCAACGGTTCGCTAATGTGCCAGATGACCTACTGTACCTATGACCCACGAAAGTTTACTGACACTGCTAGAATAGTGGCTACTAAGCAGATGTACTACTAAGTTGAATTTTTTAAGCTAAGTTTACCAAAAAAATAAGTAGATTTATCAAGCCTTTAAGTATACCTCTAGGGTTAAGAATGAATTGGCATTGTAGATACCAATATAGTGATCCAAGTTTGAGCAAGTCATATTTATGAGAAGAAGATTTTTAAGCGTCTTAACAGCTGCTAGCGCATTGGCAGGGATTGTCGGAATTACTGAAGCTGCTCATGCGGCTACAGTCACATACACTACAGCATATAACCCGCCTACAGACGGTTCAGTGCCTTATGCAGGTTTTGGTTACACAGACATCATTAACGCACCTCTGAGTATCCAAAAGTTTGACTCATCTCTTGGCACACTCGATAGTGTGAAGATAGATTTTATCGGCGATATAAAAGGAGATGCAGGGTTTGAAAACAGAAGCCCACAAGCATCTACAGTCACAGTAGATCTTTCTGGCGATCTGAAATTGCAACTGGCTGATGGGACATCTGTTGCCGAGTTTACTCCGCGACAGGATTACAGTTATGATGTCGCCAAATATGACGGTACGACTGATTTTGGTGGGACTTCTGGGAAAACGGTTGAAGGACTCACGGCTAGTCAGTCTGCTACAAAAACTTACATCGACAACATCTTATTGCAGTCTTTTACTGGCTCTGATAACCTAAACTTATTGTTTTCTGCAACAGCGAAATCAACTGTTTCTGGATCAGGCAACATCATATCCTATGTGACAACATATGCTAAAAGCAATGTCGAAGTTACATATGACTACCAACCGAGAAAAGTACCGGAACCCTCTGCCATACTTGGAATAGGCGTCATGGCTGGCGTTGGTTTGTTGGTACAGAGAAACAGAAGTTTGAGCAAAGCTTAGCAGGTTTCATGCGATTCCCTTCGTAAACAAGAGAAAATGAGACCACAAAAACACGATCCCCGACTTCTTTAAGATGTCGGGGATCTGAAGAACTCAATAGCCTAGGACACACCACAGATAATCCATCTGTGTCCATCTGTGTCCATCTGTGGTTCTAAATATCCATTAATCTGACGTGAGTTCGATATATTCTGATTTGACCCCTCTCCAAACCTCTCCCCGAAGCGGGGAGAGGCTTAAAAAGCCTATTCTTTCGTACGTGCGTTGGGGATTTTGCCCCTTCCCTTGTAGGGAAGGGGTTGGGGTTAGGTTTCGTCGAACTCACGTTAATCTGCTATAATTACACCGACTTACGACTTGGTATAAGAACACCATGTCTAGGACTAAATAGCATAGCTAACAAAAATAATCCGGAGACAACTAAAACAATCGCTGGTCCTGAGGGAAAATTGTAAAAATAGCTGAGATACATCCCACAAATACTAGAAAACACCCCAATGAACGCCCCCAAAATCATCACCTCATGGAGGCGTTTCACTAATAAATAGGCGGTTGCTCCCGGTGTAATCAAAAGTGATAATACCAGAATGACACCTACAGCTTTCATGCTAGCGACGATAGTAAGAGCAATCAGCAGCATGAGCCCAAAATTGAGGCGATTGACTGGTAATCCTGCTGCTTTAGCACCTAAAGGGTCAAATGTGTAAAATAGCAGTTCTTTGTATAGTAAAAAGACAGTCAACAAAACAACAGCCGCAATAATCGCTGTATCTCTCACTTCTTGAACAGTAACACCGAGAATATTTCCGAAAAGGAAGTGATTGAGGTCGATTTTATTGTCTTTTTGAATAACAGTAATGAGGGTGACACCAAGAGCAAAAAATGCCGAAAACACTATCCCCATTGCGGCGTCTTCTTTAATGGGAGAACGCGTTCTAATCCAGGCGATCGCCATTGTACTGATCACACCAGCAATAAATGCCCCAATGTAAATATTCGCTCCCAACAAAAAAGCGATCGCCAGTCCTGGTAAAACCGAGTGACTGATAGCATCACCCAGCAAAGCAAGCCGCTGCACCATTAAGTAGCTACCAACAATCGCACATAATAAGCCTACTAAAATGGCAATGACAAGCGACCTCTGCATAAAGCCGTATTGTAAAGGCTCAATCAAAGCTTGCAACATAGTCATTAGTCATTAGTCCTTTGTCATTAGTAAAATACTTTCAACTTTTGACTTTTGACTTTATCATGCTGCTTTTGTCCAAAACATCACCTTTCCACCATAGGCGCGGGACAAATTTTCTTCAGTAAGAACCTGCTTTCGGGAACCTGTAGCGATTAACTCTCGATTTAATAAAATCAAGTCGTCAAAGTGGGTGATGGACTCTCCTAAGTCATGGTTGACGACTAAGACAATTTTACCTGCGGCGGTGAGTTCATGGAAAACTTCAAAAATTACCGCTTGGGTTTTCTGATCAATTCCAACAAACGGTTCGTCAAAGCAGAAAATTTCCGCTTCTTGCGCCAAAGCACGCGCTAAAAAGACCCGTTGCTGCTGTCCTCCTGAAAGTTCACCAATAGGACGGTTCTGGTATTGACTCATCCCAACTCGTTCTATTGCACTTTTTGCCACTTGGCGACTCACCACTGAAAACTGACGTAACCATCCTGTTTTCTTTACCCTTCCCATCATTACCACATCCCAAACTGTAGCAGGGTAACTCCAATCTATTTGGCTTCGCTGCGGGACATAGGCAATTTTCTCTAGTTGCTGCGTCAAGGGTTTACCTTGGTACTGTACTAAACCACTGCAAGGAACTAAGCCTAACATTGCCTTAATAAGCGTGCTTTTACCTGCACCGTTGGGACCAAAAATACCAGTCAGTCGTCCTGGTTTGACAGTGCAATTGACATCCCTCAAGGCTTCCTGAACACGGTAATGCACCCCTAAATGAGCGATTTGAATCGCTTCTGTAGCATTGGGATCAATACTATTTTGTACAGACGCGCCGCCTCTGGTCTCTACAACGGGCATTTCGCCAGCTGTATTCCTGAATAACGATAATTTTGGGTGCAAAGAGATGATTTTCATAACACTGCTTGAATAGTCCTTTGCTTGAGCTTACTATAAAAATGAAAGAAATATGAGAACATCTATAATTGGAAGTAATAACCAACATAAATGAAACTAATACTTCAGACGGAAGGCAGCAACCTCTACCAAAAAGTACAAGTCAAAAGCATAAGGAAAAAATTTTTTGTTTTTACCCACTTTCCTCAGCTTTGTCTGGGAATGCTGTTATCTTTCGCCTTGCTTAGTTGTACTCAACAAAACTCTAGCTCTTCTTCCTCCAGCAATGATAAGCCGAAAGTGGTAGCTACTAGTACCATCATTGCAGACTTAACACAAGAGGTCGGGGGAGATGAAATTCAACTCTCAGGAATACTTAAACCGGGTACTGACCCTCATGTGTACGAACCAGTACCGAAAGATACACAGGTTATGGAAGAAGCCAATTTGATTTTGTATAACGGCTACAACCTAGAACCAGGACTGATTAAGTTAATGAAATCTGCGGGGGAAAGGCGCGTCAGCTAGCGGTGGGGGAAGCTGTCAAGCCTTTGCAGTTGGATGAAGGGAAAAAAGGCAAAGTTCCAGATCCGCACGTTTGGGGTGATGTGAAGAATGCGATCGCCATGGTAAATGCCATTCGTGATGCTTTAATACAGTTATCGCCGCAAGACAAAGAAGAATTTACGAAAAAGGCACAGCAACTGACTGATGAATTAAAGCAATTAGATAGTTGGATAAGCGTGCAAATTCAAACCATCCCAGCAGATAAGCGCAAACTCGTGACGACTCACGATGCATTTCAATATTATGGACGTGCTTATCAAATACCCATTGCAGGCACTTTAATTGGTATCAGCACCGAAGAACAACCCAGCGCACAAACTGTGCAGCGGCTGGTAGAAGAAATTAAAAAGACTGGCGTTCCTGCAATTTTTGCTGAAACAACAATTAACCCAGCTTTGATTCAAACTGTTGCCGAAGAAGCAAAAATCAAATTAGCACCACGCGAACTGTATTCTGATTCAATTGGCGCGCCTGGAAGTGAGGGAGAGACTTACATCAAAATGATCGAGGCAAACACGCGGACTATTGTTGAAGCATTGGGGGGAAAATATACGCCGTTTCAACGTTCAATGAATCAATAAGCTTTCAAGAGCAATTATAAATTTAGCTGGCATAAAATTCTGCTTTTTATGACAATAACGCCAATTATTCGTTATATAGTCATAAATCTTGATCCCCAAATATTTGCCTCTACGGAAAAATTGACCCCGTGGTTATCATTTGAAATTTTTATATAATCCTTAAGATAGATGTGGTATTCTGAAATATCAGAATACAGTAGAGAATAGCTGCAGTATGGCTAGTTAAGCAAAACTAGTCAGCAGAAATTTGGAGGTGGCGCTGAAAGGGTGCAAAATGAACGGAAAAATACGTTGTTCGCAGGGAGTTTGGTTAATTCCAACTTCTTATAAAAGGAGGTAAAAAACCTGGAGCAAAAGTATATCAACCCTTGTTTAACGACCACTTTAAACCAGCTGAACCAAGAAAATCTATGAAAATTGCTCAAATTGCCCCCTTGTGGGAACGGGTTCCTCCTTCAACTTACGGAGGAATAGAACTCGTCGTGAGTCATCTGACTGATGAACTGGTGCGTCGCGGCCACGATGTCACTTTGTTTGCCTCTGGTGATTCGCAAACATTAGCTAGACTCCAAGCAACTCATCCTCGTGCATTGCGTTTAGACCCAAACATTAAAGAGGGTATGATGTACGAGATGCTACAGGCTAGCGAGGTTTACCAACAAGCGGAGGAATTCGACATCATTCATTCCCATGTGGGGATGTGGTCATTGGCATTAGCAAATATGGTGTCAACACCCACAGTGCATACCTTGCATGGGGCATTCACCAATGACAGCAGCAAAGTATTTACCCTTCATAGAACGCAACCATACATCAGCATCAGTGATGCCCAGCGTAAAGCAGATCTGAATTACGTCAGCACTGTTTACAATGGCATCAAGATACAAGATTACCCTTTTGTAGCGGAACCGAAAGAACCACCTTATCTGGCATTTTTAGGGCGCTTCTCGCCAGAAAAAGGACCGCAACACGCGATCGCCATAGCAAAACAAGCGGGTTGGCGCTTGAAGATGGCAGGGAAGGTTGATGTTGTAGACGTAAAGTTTTTTGAAAAAGAGATTGCCCCGCTTATTGATGGTAAGCAAATAGAATACTTGGGCGAAGTAGACCATGCTGCGAAAGTTCAACTTTTGGCTAACGCATCCATAACTCTGTTTCCTATTACCTGGCAAGAACCCTTTGGCTTAGTCATGATTGAGTCAATGGCAGCGGGTACACCAGTGATTGGTATTAATATGGGTTCCGTACCAGAAGTCATTGCTCATGGTAAAACAGGTTTTGTTTGCCAAACCTATGAAGAGATGGCGGATATGATTCCCGCTGCTTTGGAGTTAAATCGTCAAACCTGTCGAGAATATGTGGAAAACAGGTTTACGGTTACCCAAATGGTGGATGGGTATGAAGCCGTCTATGAACAAATCCTCAAAGACCGGATTCAGAAGAATGGATTCATTCATGCCCTAAGAAACTCGTTGGAATCAATAGCTTCTGTGAAGCTGTAATCAACAGCAGCTTTCTGCGCCAACGAGAAAAATGTCATCAACCCAGGACTAAAGCCACTAGACTCGTCCTAAACAAGTCGGCTGACTCCGGTGATGACTAGCCCATAACACACAACTTGGTACGCACTTCCGAATGCTTCTCTAGTTCGGATTATCTGCAAGACCTCTTGTTAGGTCGTGGTTAAAGACCAGTCATCTTAGTTGTGTTGGGCGAGGAGACAATTAACGGGTTTGCTGGTTCCTGGGATTATATCCATTTAAAAACCAGTCCCTTCCACGGGAATTAAAATCCCTCTCCTGACGGAGACGCTACGCGAACGTGTCGTGTTTCCTCCCATGCCATCCATGCGATGGCTTTCCACACTTACCCCGAGTTTTTATGAAGACGACAACGAATAGTTGTCCTTGTTGCGATAGTCCTTTGCTGCGTCATGTGCGTCACAAAGGTGTCTACTGGTTTTGTCAATCCTGCTGGCAAGAAGTCCCTCTGTTATCTATCAGTCGTCCGGACTCCTTGAGTCACAGACGTATTCGACAGCGCCCAATGTCATCCCAACTCATTCTGACGTAATGACAGCTAAAGTGCAGCGATAACAGCCTGCTATTTGCACCTCCAACCTCCAAAACACCTCCAAAACAGCTTCAATCAAGTCGAATAGGTCAAAGACCATCCAGTAAATAGTGCAGCGTTCATTCTGTTCTCGTAGACGTTAACTTAGCCAAGCTGGTTCCCATCTTTGGGTGTTGTTTGCATCTTTTTTTATGACACCCAATCACCGTGGTACCAGCTTTTATCTACTCAGACGTTTTGCAAACTAGATTGTTCCCAATGATTACTAATACCAATTCGACCTGAAGATGCTCTTAAAAAATGAGGCGGAGCCTTCTTAACTCGTTCCCAGGCTCAGCCTGGGAACAAGAAGTTGGATGCTCTGCATCCTTAAAAGGGACTTCCTTTCTTAAAAAGTATCCAACTTTTTTTGTAGGATGGAATTGGTGCCATTGGTGTCAATTTAAACCACAACCCTTTGACAATCTCGTTAAAATCTCGTTTCGGTGGTCTAAGCAGGAAATGCGGTGGGGGCGGCTAGTAACGCAAGTAAGGGAGGCACAGAGAGCCTCCCAGTAGGCATTCCCAGCCTGAGGCTGGGAACGAGGCAATCTCTAAAAGCTTGTTCTATACTGGTTTTCACCTTAAGTTGACTTACTTAGCTAGATGCCCAACGCCAGTCGCTGTCAGTTCGGGCTAACCCTCCTGGAGCTTACGCTCGCCCACACAAGATTGGATCATTTATTTGTTAGAAATCCCTAAATGGTTACTTAGTCACGAGCGCTACTAGCAGCGCTTATGATTAACTCTTCAACATTGCGTCGCATTGTGTTGCAAATCATATCCAAGGGTAGGTCATTTGGATCATGCCCGAAAGGCTCTTCGATTTCCGATCCAATTTCCTCAATACTTAATAAGGTGAAACTTACAAAAGCCGTTACTACACCAGTCCACCAAGTTAGATGACTGACTATCTCAATAGGTAATATCAGACAGAATATCAACAACAATTGCCTGAGTTTAATGCTATATATTAAGGGAAGTGGTGTTCTCAAAATGCGTTCACAGCCACCCAAAATATCTACCAAATCATCCACCAAGTTATGTAAGGTAGTCAGCTGATAAATATTTATACAATTACGCTCATGCTGATGCTGCAAATAATCTCTAATCCAGAAGGCAATTTGTAGTGGGGGATGTTGAGTATCTTTGAGCTTGAAATACTGGATATCAGACATCAATGGCGCTAACTGCTCGTCAACCGACTCTCCCCTTAGATGTAACTTCATCGCGATCGCAAAAGCAACTAATAGCCGCACAGTTGCCTCTTTTTTTACTCTATCCTTGGGTGACTGCTCTTTAACGATTATGAAAATTCCCTGAGCCAAGTTACGAACCGTATTGACTAAACTTCCCCACAATCGACGACCTTCCCAAAATCGCTCATTCGCTGTATTCGTCCGGAAAACCAATAACAAAGTAAAGCCAATATTGAAAGTCAAGATAGCATTGGTAAGGACACCGCTCTTTTGTGCGAATGCAATGGAAAACCCAAAATAGTATAATAATGATACTAAAAAACCATAGACACCACAAAATATTACCCAGGGAAGAATGACTGGAATAACTGACATTTCAAGTCGTAAACAGACTTGAAACCAATTCAGTTTTTCGCCAGTGTAGAGGTGATACTTTCCTGTAAAGGAATTTTTTTTCCTGCTTAGAAACTTTTTGCACCGTTCAAGTAGATTAGTGGAATTTGAGCGGGTCATGTATTATAGCTCCAAATTAATGAACACAGAACGTTCAACTTGACTTAGAAACCTTTAGAAATCAGTCTGCGTTTTGGGTTGGAGATTCCATTATTCCATGATTGATATTTTTGTTAACTTATATAAAGTTATACGAAAAGTATATTACCTTGCTTATGCAATATACTACTGTTGCTGATAAATATTTTTCAGCTTTTCCACAGACACTGCTATGGCTTAATTTCTCCATTCCAAAATCTAAAATATAAAATTGGTATAGTTACTCTAAACTACGTACACAGCCAAACATCAAAATTTTCCTCCCCAGCTTCCCGAATCAAAAACAGCTATTTTTAAATCAGCCTTGAGTCAATCTAACCCAGTGCCAAAGAACCTGCAAGAAACTCACTTAAATCGCGCTCGTGCTAGCCTAAGCCTTGCGTTGTCTTGGTATGGAAACCTTCGCAAACCCGGACAGTCGTCATCAAACTCGCAATTAGCAGGTTTGGTCAAACCAGAATTGGAACTTTTGACCACCACACTCAACAAACTTGACCATAACGTCATCCGCATTGCGGCTTTTGGTTTGGTAAGTCGTGGGAAGTCAGCGGTGTTGAATGCTTTACTAGGACAAAAGATTTTACAAACTGGTCCCCTCAACGGTGTGACTCAGTACCCTCGTTCCGTGCGTTGGAATCCTGGCGGTAAGGTGCAGGTGGAGTTAATTGATACACCAGGATTAGATGAAATTGAAGGAGAAGCACGGGCAGAAATGGCGCGGCAAGTGGTGCGTCAGTCAGATTTTATTCTCTTTGTAGTATCTGGTGATATTACCAGGACTGAGTATAAAGCGCTGTGTGAATTGCGACAAGCGCAAAAACCTTTAATTTTGGTCTTCAATAAGACAGACCTTTACCCGGATACAGACAAAACAGCAATTTACAACAATTTGCAACAGTTGGGCGCAGGAAATCCTCAAGGAAAACCCCTAAAACCTGATGAAATTGTGATGGTAGCGGCGGAACCTGCACCGATGGAAGTGCGCGTTGAGTGGTCTGATGGTCGTGTGACACATGAATGGGAAACACCACCGCCACAAATAGACGAACTCAAACAAACAATTCTGAAAATTCTTAATCGCGAAGGGCGATCGCTCTTGGCTTTAAACGCACTGATCCAAGCACGCGATGCACAAGAGGCGATCGCCCAAAAAACCCTCGACTTACGCCAACAACAAGCAGAAGACTTGATTTGGCAATATACCAAATACAAAGCTTTAGCAGTGGGGCTCAATCCCATCGCCTTCTTAGATATTCTCGGCGGAACAATTGCCGATTTAGCCTTAATTCGCTCGCTAGCACGGCTGTATGGTTTGCCAATAACCAGCTACGAAGCCGGGAAGATTTTAAAAACGATTTTATTCAGTTCTGGTGGCTTACTGCTAGGAGAATTAGGCAGCAGTTTGCTGTTAGGTTTGGGTAAAAGTACCGCCGCCATTGCTTCTGGAGAAAACCCAATAAATGTCACTGCTTATGCTGGAACTGCAATTACGCAAGGTGGTATCGCAGGTTACGGAGCATACGCTGTGGGAAAAGCGGCGCAAGTTTATCTGGAAAAAGGCTGTTCTTGGGGACAATTGGGAGCGAGTACAGTTATTAAAGAAATACTGGCTGAGGTGGAACCCAATACAATTTTGTATCGTTTGCGGCAAGAGTTGGGACAGCATCTTAGCTAAAAATATCTCGCGCAAAAACTTACTGCTTAGGTGGTAATTCTAAAGGAATCGGACCCAGTGAACCTTTACGAAAATCTGTTAAGAGAACCCGTGCAGTTTTTTCTACATCGCCTTTGTAACGATACTCTGCCAAAGCATGCAAGTATGCTTCTCCAGTCAGAGGCGTGGGGTCGAGTGTGTAACGCGATCGCAAAGGATGTTCTGGTAAAAAATCAGGATCATTGGTCTGACCATCTTTGATTATATCTACTAATGCCGCTGCTACTGTTTGATTGTCGTAAGATGCTTCACCTATATCGTCACAAATCGCTAACTTCAATGCTGCTTCTTGATTTTCCAACCTAGCAGGGATGACACCTGGAGCATCCAACAATTCCAGTTCCTCGGAAATTCGCACCCAACGCAATTGGCGAGTTACCCCAGGACGCGCTGCACTTTCCACCACTCGCCGTCCCAGCAAACGGTTAATTAAAGCTGATTTGCCAACATTTGGAAAGCCAATCACCACAGCACGGACTGGACGGGGTAACATCCCGCGACTTTTCCGCCGTTCATTAATTGCCACCCCAGCAGCTTGTGCCGCTTTTGACACCGCAGCCACACCTTGACCTTGCTGAGCATTGGTAAAATAAGGTACTTCACCCTGACTCTTGAACCACTGTGTCCACACTTGTCGTACTTGCGGCAAAATGATATCAACTCGATTTACCACCAACACCCGTGTTTTGCTTCCCACCCACTCGCTCATTTTGGGATGATGTGTTGCCAAGGGAATGCGGGCGTCGCGTACTTCCAATACGACATCGACAACTTTGAGATGTTCTTTGAGGTTTTTTTCAGCTTTAGCAATGTGCCCTGGATACCATTGAATGATATTTAGTTTATAGTTTTGAGTTATTGACATTTGTACGAGTGTCCTTTGTCGTTTGTCCTTTGTCAAATGACTTAGGACTGTTAATATTGTGTAGCGAACTGATAAAATAATATCTGTGGGCTGTGTGTGCAAATTGTAACCCAGCATTGGTCATGAGTAGGTTACAGCGCCCCTTTTGTCATTCGATTTCTTGCAAAAGTCATATAGAAATATTTAAAACCACAGATGCACACAGATTAACACAGATAAATCATCTGTGTGCATGTGTGTGCATCTGTGGTTTCATTTTCATTCTTCTTGATTTTGGTAAGAAGCTTATTGTAGAAGTTTAGCCATATAGTAGCGCAAACAAACACCCTACTTTGACTGATGTAGAATTATCCGATTACCATCTGGGTCATAAGCATATATTTCCCTACCGTGGGAAGCAGTGGTAATTGCTCCTGGTGGCGGATAGCCTAATGCGGTCAGATGAGCGATCGCACTTTCTAAATCACTGACCTCTAAACACAAACTCATTTTACTTTTAGCCGAGTGTTCAAATTCAGAAAAGTCTGTCTGTTTTGGTTTAAAAATACCTAATTTCAAACTAACCAATTGAAACTCAGCATAAACGTTTGGGATACAAGTCGTTGGCTCTATACTTAGAAAATGAGTATAGAAACCAACTAAGGTTTCAAGATGAAAAGTTGCCAGGGTAACGATAGCTTCAGTAAATTGAAAAGTCATCTGAACGATGAACTATGAATTAACGCTCTCAAATCATAACCATCAAAATCAAGTTATTTATCTTTTTCTGACAGCTGCCAGAGTTGGATTTCGTAACACAGATGCTGGTCAAAAATTGTGCGTGCTTCTAACCCCTCAACAATCACCTTTTTAAGCCAGCGGTTAAACATCCAGCGTCCGATTGCATGCAACGGTGGGACAGCGATCGCCACAAGATCGGCAATATACTTGATAGTACTTAGCCCAAAAGTGCGGAAGGTTCCAATACCCAAGTCAATCGTTGGCGCAATCTGGGCTGAGATATCCTCAGTTTTAACTAAATTGAACCCAGCCTGCACCAACGCATCGTGAAGAACACTGCTGACATGACAATTGGAAAAGATACCCTCATGGTATTTGGCATCAACGCGGAGCATATCGGCAAGCAGCAGGTAGCCACCACGGTTAAGCAGACGAGCGGCACCTTGAGCAATGTCATCAGCAGCCATATACTGGCTACTTTCGCTGAAGAGGATGAGGTCGTAACAGTGGGTTCCCTGGAAATCTTCAAATCTCGTTAAGTGGAACGGTGCTTGACCGTTGGTTCGCTTCACAAACATCTCTTGCTGAAATGGATCGGGTGCAAGCCCCTCAACAGTGAAGCCACGCTTTTGCAGGTAAGCAGCATTGCCACCAATGCCACAGCCGACATCAAGCACGGTTTTTGTTCCCTCTGGGATGAAACTTACAAGTTTGGCTGCATAAGCTTCCTGAGCGGTGCGTAGCTGCGCAATAGTCAGCTCCTCGCCAGAAGCAGGTACTGGCTCCCAATAGCCATAATGGAGATAAGGTGAATTTGAAAGTTCCAGATAGTAATTGAGCGCAGCATTTTGGTAGCGCGTCGGTTTAGGAATATCAATTAACTTTGGTTGAGGCATGAGTAACTAGGGTGTGTTCAGCGGCAGACTCAAAACAGTGAACAGTTATCACTGATAACTGATAACTGTTGAGCCAAGGTACGGGTATTAGCGTAGCATTTTGTTAGAAACGTCCACTAAATCTGCATTCCAATCGGACTGGAGCATACATCATGTTGATAGCAGTGTCATTGTACCCACCAGCAGGTGGCGGGTACAAAGGGGGGATGCGGACGCAGTGCCATAGTGGCACGGTACTAGTTTGTTGTGCTAACTGCTGTTGCCGGTTGATGTTGAATATCTCTGTCTGGATCACCCAACTCCCGTAAATTTGCTGCAAACTCTAGCAGAATACCATCAGGGTCGAAGAAATAAACAGAGGAAATAAAAGTACTTTCGTCAACTTCTGGAACATAACCATCGGCAACATCTGCATGGTGTAAAACAGGTGTCACTTCGATGCCTTTGGCGATGAGTTTTTCTCGATACTCCTGAAGTTTTTCAAATGAAACATTAAATGCCAAATGGTTTAATGAGCCGTGTGCTGTAGTTATATTACCAGTTTGCCAGGCATCCGGTCTAACAGACGCTATGCCAGGAGCGGCTTGTGGTGCTTGTGGAAACCAGAAAAAAGCGATCGCTTCTCCATTGCCAATATCAAAGAAAAAGTGCTGTCCACCATCCGGTAGGGCGATCGTTTTGATTAACTTCAGACCTAGCGTGTTGGTGTAAAAGTCCACAGTACGTGCCATGTCCTTACACACCAAGGCAATATGATTTATTCCTTGCAGTTGAAACTCATTCATTGCTATCACCTGTTTTCAAAAAAGCTTATTCTTTCTAAACCAGTGTAGACATTGAACCGTTCCCCTCGCAAAAATCCAATTAAGGTAATCCCAAATTCCTTGGCTACAGACACTGCCAAACTGCTAGGCGCAGAAACAGAACAGACAATGGGAACACCCGCCGTTGTACACTTTTGCAAAATTTCAAAGCTTGAGCGCCCACTCACCATGACTATATAATTACTTAACGGTAACTGCTCACTCAGCAAAGCTGAACCTATCAATTTATCTAAAGCATTGTGACGCCCTACATCCTCGTGTAAGTTCAGTAGGTGTCCTTGGCTGTCAAACAAAGCCGCTGCATGCAAACCCCCTGTAGCATGAAACACACCTTGATCCGCCCGAAGCTTATCTGGTAAGGTATAAATCATCTCAGCAGTCACGATAAGTTCTGAAACAATAGCCGGACAACCCCGGAAACGCAAAGCTTCAAGACTCGCCTTACCACAAACTCCACAGGCACTACTGGTATAAAAGTGTCTTTCCAATGGCTGTAAATCTGGATTCAATCCCTCGCGAAGGGTAACATTTACAATGTTGTAGCGTTGCTCACCTTCCACCGACTTATCCACGCAGTAACTCATGCGTTGGATATCTTCCCGACAGCTAATAACTCCCTCACAGTAAAGAAAACCAGCAGTCAGTTCAAAATCTGCTCCTGGTGTACGCATAGTAACTGCTATTGTCTTTTGGGGAGAGGCAAGGCGAATTTCCAACGGTTCCTCGGTCGTCAATTGGTCTTGCCGAGAACGGATTTTACCATTTTCCACCACCCAGGTCGTGGTTTTGGTTTTACTGCCAGTTCGCCTATTCATAGCTAATGTATCCTCAAAACGTCAAAGTTGTAGATGGTAATGTCAAACTTCCGGGCAATATTGGAGCGATCAAAGCCAAAATCCATAGACAGATTGAGGGAAAAATTAAGACTGTTACCGTGAGTCTTGCTCCGTCAGGGAAATATTTTGCATCTATACTGACTGAGATTGAGGGTGAAAATCCCTCTACGACAGAAGGTAAGATTTACGGCATTGACTTAGGGTTAAAACACTTTGCCGTTGTCACAGACGGCGAGAAAGTTTCTAAATACGACAATCCTAAACATCTTGCCAAACACGAAAAGAATCTAAAACGCAAACAGAAGAAGTTAGCGCGTAAACAAAAGGGGAGTAATTCACGATATAAGTATAGAAAAGTTGTTGCCAAAGTGTACGAACGAGTTAGCAATTCGCGGCAAGATTTTCTACATAAACTTAGTTACAAGTTGGTCAGCGATAGCCAAGCTGTCATAGTAGAGAATCTTCATCTTCTAGGCATGCTTCGTAATCACCCTTACGGGTTCGCCACTTGCTACAACGGGGGGAACCCCCGCAACGCAGTGGCTCACAACTTGCGCGAATCTTTATCTGATGTTGGCTGGGGAACATTCACTAACTTCTTAGCTTATAAGCTAGAACGCAAAGGTGCAAAGTTGGTTGAGATTGATAGATGGTTTCCTAGTTCCAAGCTTTGCTGTAATTGTTTCTATCAGATGGATGAGATTACATTAGATGTGAGGGAATGGACTTGCCCTCACTGCGGTACTCGCCATGATCGAGATGGGAACGCTGCAATAAATATTAGAGCAGAGGGAATGAGATGGCTAAAGGCGGAAGGTTCAGTCGTCTGGAGCTGTAGGAGGGGAGGTAAGACCAAAGCTTGGACGAAAGTCTAATCTGAGGCACTCGCCATTGAGTACAGAAGCCCAGCCTATGTCTTCGACACGGCAAAACCGAACAGGCGTGCCGTAGGCATAGCCAAGGCTGGGTAGTTCACCTTGCATATCTGAATTTGAGATACCCCTTGTGGGATCGGCTGTCCTGCCCAGGGCAAACGCATCGAAATATAGTACACGCATACTAAAGAGTCAGGAAAGGTAGAGATCGCTGATGGGATGGAGGTTGAGCAATGAGGCTTTGATGATAAAGTCATTCTAGAAGTAGAAGAAAGACCCTAAAAAAGCGTGAAGCTCAAGCCCAAAATTACGATTGCTGACCACTTTGCCCTGATGGAAGACCCAAGAATAGACCGCACGAAGCGACACAATTTAATTGACATTCTCACAATTGCTTTATGTGCAGTGATATGTGGAGCAGACAGTTGGGTGGCAATTGAACTGTATGGCTGCACAAAATATGAGTGGTTGAAAACGTTTTTAGAGCTACCAAATGGCATTCCGTCGCATGATACATTTGCACGAGTATTTGCACTGGTTGATTCGCAGCAATTTCAGTCATGTTTCTTAAATTGGATAAAGTCAATCGAGATCAAGACGGATGGTGAAGTAGTAGCAATTGACGGCAAAACTTTATGTGGCTCCCATGATAGAAGCAGTAACCAAAGTGCAATACAAATGGTAAGTGCGTGGGCAACTACAAATAAGTTAGTGTTAGGGCAGGTAAAGGTGGATGAGAAATCAAATGAAATTACAGCAATGCCCGAATTAATAAAAGTATTAGAACTATCTGGTTGTATAGTGACAATTGATGCAATCGGTTGCCAGAAGGAGATTGTGAAGTTAATTAGCCAACAAAACGCAGATTACGTAATTACTCTCAAAAAGAATCAAGGTAATCTGTACGATGAAGTAGAGCAACTATTTAAAGCAGAGATAAGCAAGGGTTTTCAAGATTTTCAACATAGCACATACAAAACAGAAGAACATGGGCATGGTCGTCATGAAATTCGCCACTACGCGATGTTATCAGGAATTCAATCTCGGCTTGACCCTGATTTAGTTTGGTCAAACTTTAATAGTATTGGGATGGTAGAATCCGTCCGGCAAGTAGATGGTAAAACAACAGTGGAGACTCGTTATTTTATTAGTAGTCTTGCAGATAATGCTAAAGAATTTGCTAATTCTGTTCGGAGCCACTGGGGAATAGAAAATTCATTACATTGGGTATTGGATGTAGCTTTAAAAGAAGATGACTGTCGGATTAGAAAAGATAATGCTCCACAAAATTTTGCAGTAATGCGGCAAATAGCAGTAAATCTTTTAGGTAAAGAGAAGCGTGTGAAACGGGGAGTTAAAAATAAACAGTTTCTGGCAGCAATGGACAATAAATATTTAGAAAGAGTTTTATCTTTAGCTTAAACTAGCTTGTCAATAATTTAGTTAAGATTGTTGCTTGTTTTCAGGAAGAAGCTTACTTATTCATGGCTGAATAGTTGGCTATTTTATCCTTAGACAAGAGTTCTTTCATTAGAGATAAGCTAATTTACGTGTTAGCAGAAGAAACAATTTGTTCTGTTTATCTTTTGTCAAGTTTTGCATTTATATAAATAGTTTTGAAATCCTTATTTGTTTTTATTAGGAAATAAGGTGCGTTTCCCCTGGTATTTGTGGCTGATCTCATACTCTAGCTCGTTCAAAGTCCATCTATCTTTGGTTAACAGCCACTCTATTACAGACGAACGTTGCTCTGAGCTTAATAGCCCAACACTTCCTTGATGAGCGAGTTTTAAACCTTCTACTCCACTTTGAAAAAATGCTTTTTTCCACTTACTTATAAAACCCGATGAAACTCCCAGTATCGGCATTATCTCTTCATGCTTGTATCCACACAGCAGCATCTTGACTGCGAGCGCTCGTTGAACTTCACGTTTATCTTGGCTCTTTTCAATAAACTCTTCTAGCGAGCGCATCCACATTACTGCACCCTCACCTTAGTCATCCAAGCTACTTATGCCCTCCTACGTATTTTCTCACGACTGATTCAGGATTGCTATATGTTCCTATTGAATAGCTTCCTCCGTTCAACAATCAGGTTTGTAATAATTAGTTTAATGACGATCGCAATAGTGCTTGGCTCGAATGCGATCGCCCACAGTCAAATACCTTCTTTATCCACCGCAGCCTCTGAAGATCCGCACCAGCCGCCTAAGGGTGTCACCCGTCTCGGTTTATAAGTATCCTTCATCTACAGTGCTATACGATCCAAATAAAGCACTGCGAGTTTGGGGGCCGACTATACCATCGACACGCAAACCATTGTTGGCTTGAAACTGCCGGACTAGCCCAATAGTCGTATTTCCGTAATAACCTGTAGGATTAATCCCTAAACGCCTTTGTACTTGTGATACAGCAGAACCTCTAGAACCATAACTGAGTGTGATGCGTCCACCTACTCCACCAGACGTTGGGTTGTTTGAACGAGAGTTATACGTATCACCTACCCATCTTGCAGCTACATATCTATTTCTGGATAGGCGAACAAAACCATTGGCTCTACCAGTGCTGGTAATTCTAGTACCGTTGGGAATACAGTCTACAACTGAAGAACTAGTGTAGGGGCTTACACGCACGTTAAGACAACTGCCGTTAGTTCTGACATAAGCGCCTAATGCTGCTGATACTTGGGTAATAGCTGTAAAAAATACCATAAAACCAGCTAACGATAACCAAACAGAAGATTTCAGAGATTTCTTCCAATCTAAGTCAAACTTGGGAAATTCATAGTCGATAGATTTTGCCTGACCGTTTGCCTCTTCGTAGGCCACGAACATAGATGAATAAGCAATATATTCCATTGATTAACACCTTAATCTTTCAAAAACTAAAAACTCACAAACTTTTCACACCACAAATTAAGCGATTCTTGAACGGCAATAGACTCACTCAAAGCCATCGTCCAGTGTCTATGGTGTAGACTGCAATTTTATTCGCCACCATCGCTGAAAATAATGTTGTCGTTACGAATCCAACCAATCGCTCCCGATCTTGGGAATTTCACTCGACACCAGTTAAGCTGACTACCACGTCTATCTTTGTCTTGAACGCATTGTAAGTTTTGGACGCGATCGCCACCTAAACCGTAGCCCTTAGTATCCGAGTTGATAGTTGGTCTTGTACGTAGGTTAATTCTTTTTGACCGTCCTCCAGCTAGCGTCACCCAATTAGATCTAGCGATGAGATAAGGCTGGTTTAACTGATTTACAACAGAAGAATTTGAGGTTACAGAAATATCATTAATTCCTTGCACTCCTTTCTGAGAAATATTTGCTTTCACTGGAAAAGTCGCAACAAATGATGCTAAAGATACAACAGTGGTAATAAGTAATGTTTTAAGGTTCATGATTTTTGTTCACCTAAATATTGACAAATTAAACTTCACCTAGCCTTTGTAGCTTGTTTTCGTATTTGCTCGTTAAACTTACCCATCCTGTAACAAATATAGAGAACAGAAGCCCTAAAATTTTTAGACAGATTTAAATTTCCCATGTTTTCTTCTTGACTTCAAGTGCAGATAAATCAGTTAATCTATTTACAGGCAAATTAGCCCAAAGCACCATCATGATTAAACCAATTCACAATTCGCAATGACGCTCTCTACGAAACGCTAAAAGCCTAGCTTGCAACTCTTACATAGTACGCGGACTCGCTACCGCTACGTTCGCGCAGCGTCTCGTAGAGAAGCATTAGCGAGTCTGCGAGCGTCCGGAGATTTAGCTTAGGCTTCAATTCGCGCTGCCCTTAAAAGGCTAGGACTTAAACCCCCAAAGTTCGTTAAACTTGTCAGAAAGTTATATTTTTACTCTTGTTTTACAAGGTTTTATTATTAATTTTTTGATATTTAATTTGGAGATCAACCTAAAACTTTTCTTAATATAGCTTTAATATACGTTGTATATTTTATTTTTTCTATCAAAAAATATCCATGAATTTAGTTACAGTTACAGAAATATCACTTAAATCAGTTAAGAGATAAATTACTTTATTCAAAACATCATATACATCAGTTAAGGTGAGAAACTTACTTACGAACATCTGACTTTTTTCAGATAGTTCCAACAGACTGTAAGCCATTGAGTAAGTCAATCGACAAACAAAGGACTTGAAGGATATTTTTCGATTTCATATATACACAAAAATTTTGTATTTTTTTATTTTTGGAATTAAACTTTTATGAGAGAATAGCTATTAGATTTTCATAATTTTCTGAAAACATCAAAATCAAATCTAACTGAAAATGAAGCAATTAACCAAGTTGAAGAAGAATTCAGAAGTCAGAATCAAGACGCGACGCTCGAATACTCGCTAACGCTCCGCTATCGATGACTCGCTAACGCTTCGCTATCAGTCGGGGATTCAGACCCGCGACTTTCTTGTTGACCACCAAATTTTCAATTTGGTGGGGGTGCAAAAACGCCGGTTATTCATCCGCTTTTTCGGTCAAAAAACATTGCTGAATTCTGACTCCTGACTCCTGAATTCTGTTCGATAAACATGAAAAACAATCAGAAATTTTCTGCCTTTCCTCGGTTAACCAGCAGTATCTTTTTAATTTTGGGGATTTCCGCCATACCCTACACTACCGCTTGCAGTAATCAATCCAATAGCAGCAAAGCCGAACAAGTTTCTCATACTAAGTTTCCTCTGGGCTTTTCGGTAAGTAAAATAGACACCACGGTAGACCCCAAGCAGGATTTCCAGAAATTTGCAGCAGGTAAATGGCTCGATGGTGTGCAACTTACCCAGACCTTCTGCGAGCGTCCGATAATGACTTTTTAGGCAAGCAGGTTTCCCAGCAGGTGCAAAAAATAGTGTCACAAGCAGCTGCTCAAAGCACTAAGGCATCTAAAGGAAGCCCGTTGCAACAGGTTGGTAACTTTTATAGCTCAGGCATGGATGAGAAGCGGCTGAAAGCTTTGGGGGTTTCTCCTCTGAAGCCAATGTTTGACCGTGTTGAGGCTATCAACTCTCCTCAGACTTTGACGGAAACCCTTGCCGATTTGTCAGTCATATTCAGTGGAGATCATATCCTGATGTTTGGGGTTGAGATTGGAGCAGATACCCAGAATAGAACCATCAACAGTGTCTATGTGGGCGATCGCAAACTGTTCCTCCTAAATCAAGCAGAATATTTGAATCAAGACACGGCTGCTACCCGCAGTGCCTATTTAAAGTACATCACAGACAACTTAAAAATCGCTGGCGATTCTCCTGAAAAAGCAGCCGCCACAGCTAAGAAGATTCTGGAAATAGAGACTCGCCTTGCCAGTAAAAAACTCAGCCCTGTAGAAAAAACAGACCCCAACCGGAAATACAAAAGGATGTCGTTTGCAGAGCTTGAGTCTTTGCTATCCAACTTCGATGTCAAGACCTATTTTCAAAAGTTGGGATTACCGACCAAGGGAAATGTCATTGTTGTCGAGTCTCAGGCATTGGCAGAGCTAAACCAGATACTCAAGCAATACCCGATAGAAGACATCAAGACCTATCTCCGTTGGGTGGTATTGCTGCAAAGCATACCCTATCTGACTCCCGCATTTAACGAGCCTGCGCTTGCCTATGCTCAGAGTCGCTATGGAAAAATTCAGCTTTCACCCCGTGCTGAAATTATATCCAGTCAGATTCCTCAATTATTGGGTCATCCTTTATCTCAGCTCTATGTCAAAGAATATTTTTCTCCCCAATCTAAGCAAAGGGTAGAAGATATGATTGGACAAATCAAATCTGTGTTCAGGGCGCGGTTGGCAGCGAATCGCTGGCTGAGTCAGTCTACCCGTAAATCCGCCCTGGAAAAACTTGACCGTATGGTAATCAAAGTAGGGTATCCAGAGAAATGGATTGATTACTCCAGTATTGATATTCGACGGGATGACTATTTTGGCAACGTGATACGGATCAAAGAATTTCTCTCCCGTCGCAATTTGGCCTTGTTGGGCAAACCAGTAATCAGTGATGAGTTCAACGACCCAGAAGGCACATTGCCTATCATAGCCGATGCAGCCTACGATCCAGGTAAAAATGGAATTGAGATCCCTGCGGCTTTTTTACAACCACCATACTTCGATAGTAAGGGCGATGCAGCCGTGAATTTTTGTTCTATGGGAGCTGTAATTGGTCATGAAATGACTCACGGTTTTGACAGTCAAGGGCGACTTTACAATGCTCAAGGTAGTCTCCAGAATTGGTGGACTGATGAAGATGCTGCTAAGTTTGTAGCCCAGACCGATAAATTGGTGAAACAGGCTAATGCTTTTGAAGTGCTTCCGGGGTTGAAATTGAACGGAAAACTTACCGTAGGAGAAAATTTGGCTGATGCTGGTGGGGTCAGTCTAGCTTATGAAGCGCTACAAAAATATTTAAAAGAAAATCCCCAAGCTAATCAAAAGATCGATGGCTACACACCCCAACAGCGTTGCTTTATTGCCTGGTCTCAGTTATGGGCTATGAAAACCAATGAAGGTTTTCTTCGCCAAGTGACAGCAACCGATCCCCATCCTCCAGGCTCTTATCGTGGCTTTGCTCCTTTTCAGCATGAGGATGGGTTTTACAAGGCCTTTGGCATCAAACCGGGCGATGCTATGTGGTTGGATGAAAAAGACCGCGTGAAGATATGGTAAGTAGTAATTCAACACACTAATATTGACCTGTGTAGATTGGGAAAAGGGCAAAGGATAAGGGTTTAAAGCCTTTACCTTTTTCCCCTTACCCTTTCAAGCGCCTGCAAAAAGATTTTGGCAGACTACTAGTACAGGTCGGCGGAAATAAACCTACCATTTAAAACAGCCATAAATTACCTTGAAAGAGTTCTATACCCGGCTGTTCCTCACTTAGAAAACGGGAGCATTTACAGACCAAGGTTGAGTTCTGCAAAGTCATTGTTTTCTCTACTTAAAACTCAAAAAAGTTTTTTACACGACTAAGACAAGTAGGTTAACTGATTTATCTGCACTTGAGGTAAATAACAAAATATGGGATACTTCAAGCTATCTAAAAACTTTCGGTTTTCCATTCCTTGCTTTTGTTCCAACATCGCTAAACTGACTATAATACGCAGTAGGGGCACAGCATTGCTGTGCCCCTACGACAGATGTGGTTCAAATACATGAAAACTGCTGTAACTAATATCGGATATTTTTTTCACTGCAAGTTTCTTACACAAAGGCTAATTTTGAAAAGGAGACTTTGCCAAATCTGTGTTGTAAGTAATCCATTGTGGTCTGCCAATCTGGATATTGTTTGCTTCAAAGGCTAGGCGCACTCGTAGACGGAACTCTCGCCCAACATTCCATTGTTCCATCGGTGCCGTTTTAATCCAAACGCGCACTAGCATACCCGTGTGGGAGAGGTCATCAATGCCCAGGACTTCGGGCGATTCTGGCAGGCGATCGCGCCATTCCACTTCGCTATACAATTGCTGGGATACTTGCCTGAGAATCTCTAAAACCTGCTTCGGGTCGTTTTCATAGGCCACCACAATAGAAAAGTCTACCCGTGACCAAAGGCGGGTTAAGTTGTTGACATCAGTGATATTGCTATTAGGAATGGTAATTAACTTACCTTCGCCATTGCGTAGTTGAGTCACGCGTAGGTTGAGATTTTCCACCAGTCCGCTTTTATTCCCGATCTCAATTACATCTCCCACAGCAAATTGATCCTCCATCAAAATTAAGCAGCCATTGACCAAATCTTTCATCAAACTTTGGGAACCAAGGGAAATTGCAATACCGATGACAGCACCCCCTGCCAAAATTGAACTAGTGGGTACATTAAAAATGTCTAGAGTCCGCAAGATACCGAAGGTAATCAAAACAAAGGTGATTAATCCTTTTAGTGCCCCAGAAACTGTTGCAGATCGCAGGGTAATCCGTTGAGTTTCACTCAAAGGGAGAGAGGGATGGGTTGTCCAGACATCGATGATATAGTCAATTAAGCTTTTGCCAATACGAATGACAACACTGATAAAAAACCAAGTAATCAGCAGCGCCAGGGGACGGGCTAAAGCGTCATTCCACCATCTCATCAGGTAGGGGACGCGAGACATGATGACCAGAATGCCGATGTACCATCCGAGAATAAACGCCCAAAACAGTAGCAAGGTGAGAAAAGAATAGATCCCCAGTTGGCGCTTGAGAGTGAACTGTCGCTGGATGATTTCTAGAAATTGCGATCGCTGATGGGCGATGGTGTGTGCCTCTGATTCGCTGGTGTCGATTGCCTGAATATTGGCCGATGTTTCTGCCTGAGAGCGTTTGACCACAGCCTCTTTTGCCTCAGCTATATGCTCTTGATAACGAGCTTGCAATACCGTCTGTTTGCGAATTAGAGTTCGCCGCAGGAACCATAACACAACACTGCCCAACACCAAGCCGATGCTGATTTGTAGTGCCTGCCCAACCCGTTGAGACAATACCTTAGGTGAGAAGAGTCGCTCGATGCGTTCCACTTCTGCTTGTAATATTTTTTGCCACTCTTGGGCCAATTCCTCCAGTGTTTTCCCATAGTAGTCAGCATCTGGCTCTGTCACTGTCACCAGCCTTAAAGAACGGGACGTTTGATCGTCATTGAGCTGGAGGATTAGGCGGTTATTCAGGGTGGCAACAGAAATTATGGGAGTTTCTTTGGCTTTGTTGGCTCTATCGAGCGCTCGCATCAGCCGTTGCGTAATTTCTTCAGCACGTACTTCCACAGGAAGACTTCCCTCTGGCGGTTGGTCGCGATTAAAAACAGTGGGAGAGACAACCTTAAATAAAAGGTTTTTGTCTAGTGGTGAATTCACGTTGGCAATTTCATATTCACCGAGACGGGTGACGCCTTTAGGCGGTTTGTACGGATCGTTAGAAGCGGGGGTGGGTGATGAGGACAGTTGACTGTGGGCGATCGCACTCCAACCAAGTACCATTGCGATCGTCATCACGCTGACTAGCACAAACCTAATTATTGAATGGAGGAAGCGATTAAACAAGAACATA
Source organism: Scytonema sp. PRP1 (assembly GCF_036697665.2). NCBI lineage: Bacteria > Bacillati > Cyanobacteriota > Cyanophyceae > Nostocales > Scytonemataceae > Scytonema > Scytonema sp. PRP1. The sequence continues at coordinate 36,510 of NZ_JBAHYJ020000113.1, forward strand.
ATCTCTGCTAAAGTGATTGAGCAACTCGATCTTGAAGCCATGCTCTACTTTATCAGGCAGTCTCAATCACCTCGGCATTTCGGCTGGAATTTACTGTACTCAGCCTAACTGTGCGGCACCGCGCACCCTCGCAATCTCCGCACGCGCGGCTTTGGCTGCCGGACTATCGAAACTGTCCGTAGATGCAATTGCTGCTGCAAGATCGATTGCCGCATCGAGTATGAACCCAGCGCGTTTTGCCGCGTCAGGCCCGGATGAGGACTTGATCTGTCTTAGGTAAGCTCGCCGATCTTTCGGTCGGTTGGAAATCGCAGCCAGTTCGGCTTCTGTCACGATTCCGTTTGCAACATCGTCAGCCAGCAGGACGCGGACAAACTTGCGTTGACGCTGCTCGGAGAACCGCCACGCAAGCAAAATCGCAACCGTTCCAATGACGATGCCGATGAGCCCGAAGCCGATAAACCCAACAACAGCATCCCAACAGCTATGAGCCAGACAAGCCAACAGAAAGAAACCTACCAAAACCGCGAGCCGATGGCCGAATGAGCGATTTTTCGCTTCGAGGAAGTAGCCAAACCCCGTACCGGCAACCGCCGTGAAGAGCGAGTGACTCCAGAAACCGACAGATGTACGCCCTACCAACACCGACAACGAATCAGCAACCTGCTGCGACCCAAAGCTGGCGGCGGGAGCGTTCACAATGTAAAACACGTCTTCAAAGACCTGAAAGCCAAGACCCACAAACGCACCAAGCAGAAATCCGTCGTAGGCGTTGCGGACATGGTTGCGTGCTAGTAAAGCGAGCATGACCAGCCCGACGAATTTGGAGCTTTCTTCCACGATGGGTGCGGTGAGGACCGGACTCCAATGGCTATAAAAGTCGAGGCTGGTCAGCTTCGCAAATAGCGATAGGATTGCATTATTGCCAGGCATCGCCATAACCCAGGGCGCTACTAGTCCGCCCCAGAGAAAGCCGAGCAGCGCGAGCTTGGCTGGCTCACGTTCATAGCGATCTTTGTGGGTGAGAAACCAGATCCAAGGCAGGCAATATAGTGCCTCAGAGGAGAGGGCAATAAACAGAGCAGTGGGATAGATGGCGCTGCCGAACAAAAATCGGCAGAAGACGTAGGTGCCTTTGAGTACGAGCAACCAATACAGGTAGCACGCCGGGTTGTGCGGCTGAAAAAATCGGACGGAATTGCTCCAGCCTGAACGATCAATGGCAGCCTTGCGGATTGTGTCCTCACTCTTTGAAGTGCTAGTCACGAATTGCCCTCCTTTGGTTTAAATGTGATGCTCTGAATCATGTCAGCGATCGGTTGCTGTAGTTGTATGGAGGTAGCGGCCGGGCCCTTCACAATCACTTCGACTGCCTGACCCTTGCCATCGACGTATGCGAGCAGTAGACCAGTATAGTCGGGACCATTAATTCTCTTAGCTACTCCGGCAACTTTTTGCAGTGTTGTAACGGGAACTAATTTACCCTCGACAAGAAATTCATTCTGGTCTTTCACGATCTGGTTGAGGAGTTCCTCGGCAGTTCCCTTCCAGACACCGCTCTTGACGCTAAACGTGACGCCATCTTTGAAGACCACTGCGTTTGATGAACTCCCGACAGGGGATGGGGTCTGAGTTATCACCCAGCCTTGGGTCGGCGTAAAACTTACAGGGCCGACATTATAAGCTGTCCCTGCTAAAACCTCCTTGTTGTGAACAGCCTCGTTAATGGCTGGCATAACTCCCGACCATAAAAACACCACAAGATAAACGCTCACCGTCGGCCAAATGAGCCGACGATCGAGTCCAAACAGTCGATATTCAACCGGTACAGGGGCTTCGTGTCTTAGGGGGGACATACAATTTTCCTTTTTGCGGTGCTAAACAGGGGTGAAGCAGATTCCGGGACGACTTCTCGAAAAACTCCAACACCGCCGCATCTTCAAAAGATGGTAAGTTTGTTACAACCCAATAGCGTACTAGGCTAGAATCGGGTTCTGCTGCCGCCCCAATCGCCTGAGTTGCACTCGCCCCGAAACTTTTCAATCCCATCTATGGCAATTCTGCCGCTGCGTCGGTCGATATTGACACGCGGTTTATTTAGCCCGTTCATCCGGTATCTTCCCGTAATGCGATCGGGCGAAACCTGAAGGTTTTCGAGCGTCCACCATCCATTGTTACCGCCTGAATTGATTGGCGCGATGAGCTTTCCGCCGAGATGGATTTTTCCCTGTGTACCACGAATTTCGACCTGAACCTCGGAATCGAAGTCGCTAGTCGTTGACTCTATGCGATTACTTGGTTCGTAGCGATGGCGGCGATCGTTCCATTCATATGCATAGCGATTTGCAACAGACGGTTTGCGACCTTCACCATAGCAGATCAACGTCAAATTTTGGCGCGCCGATCTGTCATTGTGACTATCGGATGTGCCTTGTTCCCTCAGATAAGTATCGATCGCGGCCTGGGCTTTACGGATTTCTGTTGAACTACAGGATCGTCCTTGTTGCAGGATCTCTCCTTGAGGGTTAAAAAGGACTGTGCAGCCACTTCCCGATCTCATACCAGTCACACTCAGATTACCGTTGTCTAAAGTGTCAATCACTGCTTGAGCGTTAACAGGATGAGTGACTGTAAGAGTTAATAAACCCACAATAGTAGGGGCTAATATTCGCAAGCTTTTTATTGGTTGCATTGAGATTCTGGCTAATTTCAAGGGGGGTACTTACCAACACCAAGACGCTTGTTTGGTAAATTGGGGTTTGGCTAACGGCGAATCATAGTTTAGACATCAGAACGGGATTATTGATCGCAGTGATGCCAATCAACGTAAAAGATGTTTCTATAGCGACCGTTTGAGGTAACGATTTCTACACAACGGCCTGAGTTGCCTTCAGTCCAGAAGGAAGCAACAGAACTATTTGACACTGTTTGGTTGTGGCGATAGGTATATCCTCGCCGCCGCACTTCCCTCTCTGCTTGACCAGCCCTCGCTCCTATTAGATCTGGCAATGGTTGGGAGGAATTGCTCGTATTTTGAGTACTTTGTGCATCGCCGCGATCGCAATCTGCCGTGGTTCCGGTATCAGCCAGAGAGACATAGCGACCTTGTTCTGTCCTCACGCTAATGCACCGACCGGTTTTAGTTTGAGTCCAAAAGCTATAAGTAGAATCATCAGATTTTTCAGCCCAGCGAAACCTATAGCCCCGCTTTTGGAGTATGGCTTCTCCATCTCGTCCGCGAACATTCACTAAATCTTGAAGTCCGCGAACAGGATCTCCAGCATTTTGAGCCTGGGCATTGAGGGCAATCGTAATGATTAGGGAACTCACGACGATCGGAATTAAACGGTTTATTTTCATGTTGTTTTCTCAAGAGTGCAAATAATCTTAAGAATCATTACAAATTGGATTGCTTTAACCTAAAGCGCCCCTTCATTGGTATCAGAGAAGTAGTAGTTGTAAAACTCAGTCCCCGTCTTTTTGTTAATCACCACAACCTGCTTAGTACCTCGGTCATAGATGGCGCGCACCTGCTCGTTTTCGCCAATGAATGTATTGCCAGATGTTCTCTCCAGATAGCCGTGGAAGAGAAATTTGCCCTCCGTAATTTGGATGACGATTGTATTTTTGTCCAGTACTGTCATGTAGGTGACAGGTTTAGAAGATTGGGAAATGATCATAGAAACAGGTTCAAAGCTTTGAGCTTGAGCAGAGCTAACTAGCCCCTCCATGCTCCAGAAAAGACTCCCAGCAGTGATAAAACAAAGAGCAACGATTTTTTTCTTCACGCTTTTCATGGCGCTCAATCCTGTTATTAAAAAAATGGAAATAATTAATGATAGGACAAGAACACAGATGTCAGGGTGATAGTTAAAGTTTGACATAATTGTAGGTTACGATTGTCTCAAGCATTCGTCTTTAGGCGTTCCCGCTTTTTAAGGCACAAAGCTACGAAGGAAAAAAAAGTAATTTTAGAATTTCATAGTTCTGATTGAGCAACGCCAATATTTTAGACAGCTTCAAATTTCCCATGTTTTCTTATTTACCTCAAGTGCAGATAAATCAGTTAACTTACTTCCAGGCAAATTACCTGAAAACACTCTTATATAGGCTGTAGTTTTGGTAATCTCAGGATTGGGCAATAAAATACTTCATTTGCTTAAAAATTTCTGTATTTTTATATACAAATTTTGTTTTTACTTACATAGGCATTTAAAACTTTTCTTATTATTTTTTAATCATGTTTTATTTTGTCACTACTAAGTAGGTCAACCTAATTAAACATAAAACGCTCAACTTGGTACTGACCTTGGTCGGCTCTGTTTTTTATACCCTCAATAATAGCGATCGCGCTCTTCATATTCATCCTCAAAAACTTGGGCGGCAAGCTCCGGAGCGCTTGAGATGCAACCATTCGTCTTCAATGCGATTCATTTGTGGGCTATAAGGAGGTAGAAAAAAGATGTACAACCGCAAGCTGAGTGCCAACGTTGATGCTGCTGGCGAGCCAAAAGACTTTTGTGAACAGAGGCATTATCATGAATAATTACGGTAAGAAAGTCCAGTTTCTAGTAAGCGGTGTGCAGCAAATTCAGCTTGCCAATCCATGAGTTGGACATAGGTTGGTGCTTTCAATGTTCCAAGCATCAAAGCGTAATCAAAGCTAGATTTCGGCTCCCAAATACCGAAGATGTTTATCCGTCTACCACGTCGTCTATTTTGTCGAATACGTTTTTGCTCTCCCCTACGTCCATAAGTGTAATCAGTGGGACTAGTGCAGTAACAACCAGATTCATCCAAGTACTTTAAACAAACCAATCCTAATTGTGCCCTTCTTCTTGAGTAATTCCCAATCTTGGGGTTTAGCTTGTAAATATTCTGCATTCGGACTTAAAGTCGGACAGTAGCGGATACGTTTCCAACACCACCCCTTTTTTTGAGTAGTCGCCTGATTTGTTCGGCTCCTAGTTCGATTTGTCGTTCCTCAAATAGCTTTTGACTTAGCTGCCGAGCACGCTCATCGGCGATTTTGTCCCAAGCATTCTTCTACTACTTGCCAATCAACTTCATGCCAAGTTCTCTTTTTTCCACGTCCTCGAGCTTCCCACAAACCTCCTAACCCCTGAAATTGCCAGCGTTTAATTGTCTGCCTTACCGTTTGTTGTGCCCAACCTAAATACTCTGCAATAGTACGGTACATTCCATCCGTGGGCATTGAGGCGCAAAGCGTTAGCGAAGCTCCTCCCGAATGAGGCTCGCTCTTTGTTTGGTTCGACGTGGTACTTTATCTGCACAGCTGAGTTCTTTGAGTGTCAGGTCTTCTTCCGCAGTTAGTATTATTTTTAACGCCCTAGGCATCACTTATCACTTAATTTTTATAGTCTATTTATTTTACGTTTTTTTTGGTTGACCTACTTAAAAAATCAATTGATTTTTTCCAGTTCAAAAACTTCACTTACATCAGTTAAGCTGTTGCAGATATCTGGTAATATTTAGATTACATCCATTAAAACATCATATACGTCACTTAAGGCTGGAAACCGCTTTTGAGCAAAATTAATATGAAAACAAGTTAAAATTTTCATTTAGAAATGAAAGAAGACAAAAATAAATCACTGCGAAAAAGAGGAGTAGTTCTAACTGCTGTCGGGATGAAGAGATTGCAAACTGCAATTTTGGAAGAAGAGAGACAAAAAAGAGGAGGTAAACGTTTTACACAAGTAGAATTAGGCGATCGCATTGGAATTTCTACCTCTAGTTTAAGCCGTTTATGGTCTTTGAATTCGAGGATAGATCCGCGTACCCTGCGAATCTGCTTTAGTGCTTTTGATTTAGTGTTGCATGAAGATGACTACACCCTCTATGATGCCAATGATATGGATTTTCTGCGGGAATATTCGCCAGAAGATAGACAACTGATAGATCGAGATTTATCTGAAAATTCAGCTAATGCAGATTTATTACCAGAAAGTGAATTGTCGGGGGAACAACAAACAATCACACCAAATACTGCACCATCTCAAATTGTTTCCGTCTTTCTCGGTGAAGAAAAAATTAAGAATGAAATGACACTCAACAAACAGAGCGATTACAACGATGGAGCAAAGATTAGTGAATATATAAAATATCCCTGCGCTCCTTTATCTTTAGATTCTAAATTCTATGTTCCTCGTCCTCCATTAGAAGAATTAGCATATCAAGAAATTACGCAACCTGGATGCGTCATTCGCATTCAAGGTTGTCGAGGCATGGGTAAAACTTCTCTAATGTTGCGGATTGTAGCTCATACCAGAATGTTAGGGTATGAAACTGCAAAAATCAATATCGCTCAAGTTGATATTGATGTTTTGCGAAAACCTCAATTATTCATGCAATGGTTAGCTGCTAGTATTGCTCGTCAATTAGGCAGAGAATTTAATGCCGATAAACATTGGGACGAAGAAATAGGTAGTAAACTCAGCTGCACTCTTTATCTAAAAGAATGTTTGCTTGCACCTTTAGAAAAACCTTTACTATTAGTATTAGACGAAGTTCAGCGTATTTTTGAATATCCCGATCTAGCCAATGAATTTTTACCTCTGTTACGTTCGTGGCAAGAAGAAGCGCAACAGGATGAAGTATGGACAAAGCTGCGTTTGGTGATTGTTTATTCAACAGATGTTTGTCTTTCTATTGAAATTAATCAATCTCCTTTTAACATTGGGCTACCATTGAAATTATCAGAATTTACTTCTGAGCAAGTAATTGAGTTAGCCAACCGCTATGGAATTGATTGGCAACAAAACAAGCAAGTGCAGCAATTAATGGAATTAATCGGGGGACATCCAGCATTACTAAATATTACTCTTTATCACCTGCTCTATCATAAATTAACCTTAGAAGAGATTTTGCAAACAGCAATCACAGAAGTAGGAATTTATCGTCAACATTTACAAAATTTATTAAATAAATTACAAAAAAATACCCAATTATTAGATACTATAAAAATCTTTTTAACAAAAGATAAAAATATCGATTTAGATATGTTAACTGCCTACCAATTAGAAAATATGGGGTTAATTCAATTGCAACAACAAAAATGGGTAATGAGTTGCCAATTATATCGAGACTTCTTTAAAAAATATCTGATGTCGTAATTAAACAAAGTTCAGCAAATTATGATTTGCTATTATGAACAAAAGCATTTATAAAGTTGGTGGTTGTCTAAATGCTAAAGCTGCTAACTATGTTAATAGACAAGCAGATATTGAGCTTTATACAGCCCTGAAAGCGGGGGAATTTTGCTATGTATTCAACTGTCGTCAAATAGGCAAATCTTCACTACTGGTACATACCAAGCAACGATTACAAAATGAAGGCTTTAGTTGTGCTTACATTGATATTACGCAAATATATAGCCAAGAACTCAGCCAAACACAATTTTATAAAGGGATAATTGTCCGCTTGCTGCATAGTTTTGGATTAGCTAAGAAAATCGATTTTGCAGCTTGGTGGCAAGAACAAACTGAGTTTTCACTCATACAACGCTTGGGCAATTTTATTGAAGATATTTTGCTAGTCAATCTGAGTAACAATCGGATTTTTATTTTCATTGATGAAATTGATAGCTTGCTGCAATTAAGCTTTGGCATAGATGATTTCTATGCGTGGATTCGGGCTTGTTATCAACAAAGAGTCCATAATCCTGAATACGAACGACTGGGTTTTGCTTTATTTGGAGTTGCAACTCCCTCTGATTTAATTCAAAATAAACTCAAAACACCTTTTAATATTGGTGTTGCTATTAATTTAGAAGGGTTTACATTAGCAGAGGCTCAACCTCTGGTAGTGGGATTAGAGCAAGTTGTGAACAATCCCCAAAGGGTATTTAAAGAAATTATTGCTTGGACTAATGGACAGCCATTTCTAACGCAAAAATTATGTCAGTTGGTGGTAATAACCAAGCAACAGCATTACAGCCAAGGGATGAATCTAGAAAGTAACAACGGCAAAACTAGCCCACCTTTGGAAATTGCACCAGGTAAAGAAGCAGATTGGATAGAGTGTTTAGTGCGATCGCAAATCATTAACAATTGGGAATCTCAAGACGAACCAGAGCATTTACGCACAATTCGCAATCGCCTGCTTTACAATACTCAACGCATTAGTAGATTACTCGGAATCTATCAGCAACTTTTACAAGCTATTCCCGTAGCAGCCGACGACAGTCGAGAACAGATAGAACTGCTGCTTTCTGGTTTGGTAGTTAAATATCAAGGATATTTGCAAATCCGCAATCGCATATATCAAGACGTTTTTAATCGGGAATGGGTAGAAGCACAATTAAATCAACTATGTCCCTACTATGAAACAGTATCAGCTTGGATTGCTTCTCAAAAACAGGATACATCCCGGCTTTTACGGGGACAAGCTCTAATTGATGCCCAAAAGTGGGCGCAAAACAAAAGCCTCAGCGATTTAGATTACCAATTTCTGGCCGCTAGTCAGGATGCAGAACAGCAAGAAATCCGGCGGCAATTTGCGGCGCAGCAAGAAAGCGAAAGGTTCTTTCGGCAACTAGCAGAAGCAATGCCCCAGATGGTATGGATTGTAGAGCCAGATGGTAGACTATCTTATACTAACCAGCACTTAAGTACCTTTTTGGGGCGATCGCTTTCGGAGGTGACAGATTGGAAACGCCTGGATTTGGTTCATCCTGAAGATCGCCCCAATAGCCTTGTCGCTTGGAAACATTCCCTAGAAACCAACTCACCCTATGAAGTGCAACTGAGAATACAAGATGTCGCGGGAAACTATCGCTGGTTTCTCAATCGGGCGATTCCCATCAAGGATGGAAGCGGACAGGTAGTCAAGTGGTTTGGCACCAGCACCGACTTAGATGATTTGAAACGACAAGAAGAATTCCGGCGACTGCAAGAAGTTGAAAAGCGACTGCAACAAGAAAAACGTGCCAGTCGCTTGCAAAAGTGGTTACTGGGGACTGTTAGTATTGCTTTCGTCGTCGCCAGTTTCTTGGGAATGTATGCCTTCGCTCAAAGACATCAAGCCACTCTCCGAGAAATTGAAGCGATCGCTAACGTCTCGGAAGCTCAGTTTGCCTCTGGGAATCGATTAGATGCTTTAGTCAGTGCCATCAAAGCCCAGACTCGATTGAGCAAATTAGCGGATGTGCCTGCTGAGTTACTTACCAAGGTAGATCGAGAATTGCGCCGTGCCACCTTTCAAGTCATTGAACGCAACCGCCTAAACGGTAAACAGGGAAAAGTGCGGGGTATTGCCATCACTGCCGACGGACAGACAATCGCTGCTGCTCACCAACACGGTAAGATTACTCTGTGGAAAAGCGATGGCACATTGGTAAAAGTACTTAGTGGTCACAAAGGAGAAGTCTTTGATGTCACCTTTACTCCCAAAGGCGATAAACTAATTTCGGCTGGGCAAGATGGCACTGTGCGACTGTGGAAGCTGGACGGTACACTGGTTAAAACACTCAACGGACATCAAGATTGGGTGCGATCGCTCGCCGTCAGTGCCAACGGACAATGGATTGCCTCGGCTAGTAACGACAAGACAGTAAAACTTTGGCGCATCGACGGCAGCTTGATTCGTACTTTTAAGGGACACAGCGATGCAGTTTCAAAGGTGGCGTTTAGTCCTGTTGATGCTAACATCCTAGCCTCGGTCAGTGATGATAATACTCTCATCCTCTGGAATCTAGAGGGTAAGAAAATTCGGACACTGAATAATCCCATCGCATCCAAAAAAGGCAAAAACCGTCTGATGAGCGTCACCTTCAGCCCTGACGGACAAACTCTGGTAGCTGGAGACTGGATTGGTAATGTTATCTGGTGGACTGTCACTGGCACTTTATTGGAAACTGCCACAGAACACGACAGCAGCGTGGTGACTCTCGCCTTTAGCCCCGATGGACAAACCCTCGCTTCAGCTGGTTGGGATAACACAATTAAGTTTTGGAACAGTGATCGAACTGTCAATCAAACCCTGTATGCCCATATTAACGGTACATGGGAAGTAGCTTTCAGTGCCGATGGTCGTCGTTTGATTTCCGGTGGTGAAGACAACTTGGTGCGGCTGTGGCAGCGGCAAAGCGATATTCTCACTGTATTGCGGGGTCATCGTGCCTCTGTTTGGCACACGCCGATTAGCCCTGATGGGCAAACAATCGTTTCCTCTAGTGCTGACGGCACCATTAAGCTGTGGAATCGAGCCGGACAACTGCTCAACACCTTAACCCCGCCACCGGGACAGGTTTGGTCAGTGGATATCAGCCCAGATGGGAAGGCGATCGCCGCAGGTAGCGATGATGGTTCCTTGACTTTATGGACGATGCAGGGAAAACCCTTAAAAACGATCTCAGCCCATAACGCAACAGTGCGGGATGTGGTGTTTAGTCCCGACGGGCTAGAAATAGCTTCCATCAGTTGGGACGGCACAGCCAAACTCTGGAAGCAGGATGGCACTTTCATCCAAACCCTGAGTGAGTCCCTACCTAAAAACCGCGATCGCCTCAATGCTGGAACATTTAGTTATGATAACCAATGGTTAGCGATCGGCGGTCGAGATACGTTTCTTCGCCTCTGGCACCGGGACGCGAACGGAAAATTTCCATCTCAGCCGCAATTTACCCTGAAAAGTCATAATGAGGCGATTTGGGATGTCGCCTTTAGTCCTGATGGAAAGTTTGTTGCCACAGCCAGCGAAGACACGACAATTAAACTGTGGTCGTTAGACGGTAAATTAATTCGCACCATTCCCGCCCACACAGATCGGGTAAATGGTATCACCTTCATTCCCCCCATTCTGGACTCCCCGACAACTGGGGCACCGTCTTAGCCTCTGCTGGTTGGGATAATAAAGTAAAACTTTGGTCGCTAGATGGCATCTTGCACGCTACTCTAGAAGGACACGAACAACGAGCATTGAATGTTGCCTTTTACCCCGTTACCCAGAACCAAGGAGCAATCCTAGCATCTGCCGGGTTAGATGATGTTGTGATTCTTTGGCAACTTGATCGCGTTTTAGATAGTAACCAGATATTGCACTCTGGTTGTATGTGGATAAAAGATTATTTGCGATCACATCCAGATTTGAGCGCTCGTCAATCTCTTTGTCAGGTGGAAAAAACGATTCCTCCAGCCTACTCGAATACATCCGGTTAAGCCTGTTAGCCAAAGAATTTCATCAAGTTATTTCATGGTTGATTAAAAATTTAGGCAACGAAGTTATCAAGGTTTAGAGCGACCGACTCCGAAATACTTGATTTTAGATGCGTTCGCCCTGCTGTCCTGCCCGTCCAGTTCGTGCAAATTAAAGGGTCAGAATCCCCCATTAATTGCATTCTGACGAATGACTTCTTCTTCAAAAAGCATCTGTGCTGTTACTCAAATAACACAGCACAGATGTTCTCAACGCTTAATTCCCTTAAACCGTTCTTTTGCTGACTCAAAGGCTTCTTGCATCACAGACTGAATTTTTTGAGGATCAGGTTTCTTGCCCCCCATTAAGTCACCGAAGTAAACACAGGACCCTTCGCCCAGCGCCCAGGTGTAGGCGGCTGCCCAGGAAGCAGCTATCACACTGCCGAAACCTGGCACGAATTTAAGTAATTCACGTCCGACTGCCCGTGCTAAGAAGCCACTGGCGATCGCACTGACAACACCCCCCGCTTGCGATGGAGTCAGCGTCTGTCCATACAATTTCCCCAGCACCCCTACCATCGAGACTTGCAACGCTGTCAGTGCTGGCATCGTCGCAAAGGGCAGCGGCACAGCTGCGAGCGTGGCTGATATGATAGCAAATACCAAAATGTAACGACGTCCGACATCGCGGTAAAGGTCACCAATTTGTCTGCCAGTGTCCTCATCTAATAACTGATAAATCGCCCGCGCTTCGGCTTCGGGGAATAAATCTGCTAAGGTATCCCTCAGCGCCTCTAAGCCATAAAACACAGGATTGTAGCCGTCCTCTTCCAAGGTAAAGTCAATCAATAGAGAGCGATCGCATAGTCCTGCAAAAGCTTGCTGCATTGCAGCGAATGCTCGGTTCACCTCCTCATAATCTGGTGGATATGCCGGATGATCGGCTGTACCAGGAGGATACACCTCATGCAAGCAAGTCACTGCTAGCAGACAGGGAATGTCTGGATATTTCTGACGCAACTGAGCCGCAATTTGTCGCAGTGTGTCAGTCGCAAAATCATTGATTTTGACCGTCAGAATCAAGATTTTGGCGTGACGGCTCTTTTGTTGCAAATCTCCAACCAGTTCCTGAGTGATCGCCTGAGTGTCCTGGTTCACATCTCCCAATCCAACCGTATCTGTAAAAATGAGTAACGGTAGGTCGCCCGAAGGGTAGGCGTAGCGCTGGGTGTGTTGTGTGTGGGGACGAAATCCCTGCCCGACAATCTCCGCAGAAACTCCTGTCAGTCCCCGCACAATTGAACTTTTTCCGGCTTGGGGCTTACCAATCAACAAAGCTTCTGTGGTTGGCAGTTCTGCTCGAACTCTCTCCAAAATCTCTGCAACCTGATCTTCGCTGACGCTAAACCATTTCACAACGGTCTGTGCCACTTGCTCTGTTGGTAGAAGTTGCGTCAAGCGTGTTGTTGCGTTATTCCAGACACCAGCAATGCGGCTTGTCCAGGAATCATCGACCGACTTGAGCGTCACATCATCCGTCGGTTCACTAAACTCTTGAGAATCAGCCGACGATGAGTCAACGTCACGTTGTTCAGTCATGGGCATCCAAAAGGTAGATCTTATTCTAACTAGACTTTGTCTATCATTCAGGACGTTTCGTGGGGTTAACCATTGAGATTGTTATACCCAAAAGTTCCTCACACGCACGTCCCAAAGAACTTCCTATTAGCCAATCGCTTGACCAAGCATAGCAAACAAGCTCCTACACCGTCAGCTTATCTTTGGGCAACTTTTTGGCTCTACTCTCAAATTTTACCGCACGCTCCCTTCGGGTACGCCGTTAGCTTGACACTCCCCTGCCTTCAGCGCAGTGCGGTGGACGGGTTCCCCGGCATAAAGGAGCCAGCCGCGTGGGCGGCTCTGCCGACTTGAGCCGACTGGCGTCACTCGCTTCGCTCAAATTCAAAATTCAAAATTCAAAATTCACGCATTGAAGACCCCATGGATGAATCCAGGGGCTTGAATAAAGTTGCTGGGCATTTTTTCTTCTCCATAAATAAATGATGCTGTTGGCGAATAAATTAGGGGTCAAGCACGACAAGAAAAATTAAGGAGATACAACAGAGTTGAATCAAGTTATTCGTGATGATGGCACTAAAGGCGGAACAAACGGAGATTGTCGGGTTGAGTCCTAGTGGCACGAGGGGGGCTACCGCCCGCCCTCAGGACTCCCCCCGATGCCAGTTGCTGACCGCCCGCTATAAAGTTTACTAGTGATGTATTCGAGTTATTAAAGCGGGCAGTCACCGCTCTTGCTGCAACTGGCTCAAAAATCAGTAGTTGAAAACACTAGTGTTTCAAATACACTTGTGGCTGGTGCAGGCAGGGATACTCTAGAGAGTCAAGCAGGGTCGAGAGTGCTTAAGTAAAATAATCAGAGCACTGACAATAGCTGTCAAGCAGAGAAACTGGTAAGCGCAACATTACAGGGGGAACATAGATGAGTGTGCATCCAAAATCGGAGTGGGAGATACCACAAGAAACGGCAAGGATAGCAACATCGGCATTCCCGAAAGGAAATGTGTACATGAAAATGCGGGACAGTTTAGGAGAGATTTACACAGATAAGGAGTTTGAAACGCTATTTCGGAGTGATTGTGGTCAGAGTGCATATTCGCCAGGACAATTGGCGTTGATTAGCGTGATGCAATTTGCGGAGGGGTTAACCGACCGTCAAGCTGCAGAGGCAGTCAGATCGAGAATCGACTGGAAGTATGCTTTAGGGTTAGAAATCACTGATAGCGGATTTGATTACTCAGTATTGAGCGAATTTCGTGGCAGGCTGATAGCGCGAGGGCGAGAGCATCAAATACTGGAGAAGATACTTGAGGAATTTAAACAAAAAGGATGGCTCAAAAGTCGCGGCAAGGCACGAACCGACTCCACCCATGTGATAGCTGCGATTCGACAATTAAATCGACTTGAGTGTGTGGGAGAAACGTTACGCCACTGCTTGAATGAATTAGCAACCATTGCACCAGAATGGTTGTTATCGATTGTTAGCCAAGATTGGTTTGACCGTTATAGTCATCGGTTTGAGCAGTATCGTCTACCTAAGACGAAAGCAGAACAACTGGATTTGGCCTTAGTGATCGGTCGGGATGGACATCAGTTATTGATGGCGGTGTATAGTACCAACACACCGGCTGAACTGGCTTCGGTTAGTGCAGTGGAAATTTTACGTTTGGTTTGGGTACAACAATACTATCTCCAAGGTGAAAACTTAAGTTGGAGAACAGATGACTTACCACCCAACCAATTGCTGATTCAGTCACCCTACGACATACAAGCCCGCAACCGTACAAAACGAAATACAAACTGGACTGGCTACAGTGTACATTTGACCGAAACTTGCGACTGTGAGTTACCTTCGTTGATTACAAATGTCGAAACAACTGCCGCTACCACTTTTGACGGGGCAATGACACCCATCATTCATCAACACCTAGCCGACAAAGCACTTTTACCCCAAGAGCATTTTGTCGATACGAACTATGTGAGTGCACAGCACCTGCTCGACTCCAAGCAAAATTATCAACTTGAGTTGACAGGACCTGTGATGCCTGACACTAGTTGGCAAGCTCAAAGTGACAATGGTTTTGACCTTAAGTGCTTTACCATTGATTGGCACTCCCAAACGGTTGTTTGTCCGGCAGGCCATACCAGTAAAGCTTGGTGTGAACGCATCGAAAACGACGGAACTTGTGTGAGTGAAGTTCGCTTTGCATCGATTGACTGTCGAGTCTGTCCACTGCGAGCACAATGTACCCGTGCTGCCCGCGCTCCACGTCTGCTCAAACTCAGACCACAATCCCAGCATCAAGCTTTGCAAGCAGCTCGTATCCAACAAGCTACTTCCGAGTTTAAAAGGCGCTACCAACAACGCGCCGGCGTCGAGGGGGCTATTTCCCAAGCTTGTGTGCGGTTTGGGTTACGTCGTAGCCGATACATCGGTTTAGCTAAGACACACTTACAGCATCTTCTTACCGCCACTGCCATTAACCTCACACGCATTGTCAGTTGGCTTGAGGGTATACCTAAAGCCAAGACTCGCACTTCTCGCTTTGCAGCTCTTGCTCCGAGTGCTTTTACCTAAGTTTTATTTGATTTTCTCTTTACTATTTTCACTCTTACTTTGGTATCCCACCATATTGCTTTCACCCCTCACTTATTCGCCAACAGCATCATAAATTCAGGGGCTTGAAACCAATGGGGTGTAGGGCGGGTGTTCATTTTTCCTCGTTTTTTCTCTTTCCCCCCTACACCCTACACCCTACCCCCTACACTATGATTCTTGGTCAAATCCAGTCGATTCTTGCCTATCACGGCTTTGTAGTTTTGGATGTAGAAGCAATCATCTGGTTCAATACCTGCTGTCATACCCAGACGCTTAAAGGTCGTCGAACCAAGGGGTTCCCATGCTCGTTTCTGGACTTTTAACAGGGTTTTTACGAAATCTGCAAGTAAGACTTTTGACCGTTCATGCTCTGGTAATGGAGCCATGATTTCTAAAATTCCATTGGCATAAGCAATTCGAGATGACCGCTTTTGTCCTAACTCAACGAGAATTTCTTCAAATCTTTCCCAAGAAACAGGCTGTAAGGTAACTTTTTGACCTGGTTCTAACCGAAGTCTAATGTCCGTGATTCGCATATGAATTTTCCCTTCCTTGGGAGAAAGCGTCTTAGGGCAGAAACCTTAACCCGACTGGGACTGGTTCAACAATAGCATTTTGTGCCTAATTCTCTGAAATTAGAGAAAATGACTATATGAGGACACACTTTAAAAATCTTAATCAATGACTGTAAGTATCCAGCAGCAAACAACGGCTACCTTTGAAAAACTCTTTTGGACTTGGCAGGGTTACAAAATTCAGTACACCGTTATGGGTACTGGACGCCCCCTAGTACTAGTTCATGGCTTTGGGGCTTCGATTGGACATTGGCGGAAAAATATCCCCGTTTTAGCAGCCGCTGGCTATCAAGTCTTTGCTGTTGACCTTTTGGGGTTTGGTGGTTCCGATAAGCCACCGTTAAATTACACTGTGGAAGTGTGGGTGGAACTGCTCAAGGATTTTTGTGCATCACACATTCAAGAGCCTGCGATATTTATAGGTAACTCCATCGGCGGACTTCTGAGCTTAATGGTGGTGGCGGAACATCCAGAAGTAGCCGCAGGTGGTGTTTTAATTAACTGTGCGGGTGGGTTGAGTCATCGACCACACGAACTGAACCCGCCGCTACGCATTGCAATGGGAGCTTTTAACTCATTAGTGCGATCGCGCCTTGCAGGAGGATTCGTCTTTAACCGCGTCCGCCAAAAAGCCCAAATTCGCCGTACCCTATACCAGGTTTACCGCAACCGGGAAGCCGTCACCGATGAATTGGTAGATTTACTTTATGCTCCTTCTTGTGATCCAGGAGCGCAACAAGTTTTCGCCTCTATCCTCACTGCGCCTCCTGGTCCTTCTCCAACGGAACTCTTGCCTAAGGTGGAGCGCCCATTGCTCGTCGTTTGGGGTGCAGATGACCCTTGGACACCAATCACCGGAGCGAAAATTTACGAAAAAGCACGGGAAAATGGTAAGGATATCAAAATTGTGCCTATTCCGGGGGCTGGACACTGTCCTCATGATGAAGTGCCAGATGTTGTCAATCAGCAAATTGTAGACTGGCTGGCATCTCGTTAAGGACTTACGAACTTCCCCCTTACTTTTTAAGGGGGAAAGAACAAAAAACAGAAAGCAATTGCCTTTCACCACGTCCTCAAACGTCTGGTTCTACTCCCAGCGATCGCAGTTGAGCTGCCAATCGTTCTGCCCGTTGACGTTCCTTAGTTGCTAATTCCGAACCCCATAGCAAGAGTTCCCCGTGTTCATCCCACCAACGCAACCAATAGCCTGTTCGATTTTCTCGGCTTCCTTGCCATATACCTAAAAACAGGTTCATTTCCGCAATCCAGAGACGATTGTTTTCATCTAGTGTCTGAAGTTGATACTGTCCAGAATTATCTAGCCGATACACTTCTAACACTCCCGTTTCTGGTTCAAAAATTGCGTAGTTGGGAACTTTTAAAACTTGCTCGTAATAAAACCATTTACCGGGTGGATAGGTTGGTTTACTAGAGTACTCTCCGCCTTCAGTATCCGAAAGAAATTCCATCACGATGACGGGAAAATCACCCTGGAGTTGTGGGGTATAACTACGCTTAACCTCTTCGCGTGGCACTCTAATAGAAGGTACAAATCCCCAATCAGGAGCTTTCACCACGATTTTGTTATTTAAAGTGGCACAGATGCCGTAGTTAGTTATGGTTAAGGCGTTGGCTGGTAATCTGACCGCCAGTTCTAAGCTTTCTGTTAAAGCCGCAGCTAATAGTGGCTGATTAATGTTATCCACTGGCTCGTCATCTAAAACAAAATCATCTGGTAACTTTTCCCAAGTAATTTCATAAGTGGCTGCACTGGCTAGCATGGTAAGACTGCCTCATCAATGCCATCGATAAACCTAGCATAACTGTGGGTAATCGCCTTCAACTACTTATCTCAGGTCGCCTCTGGGGACAAGGGCAATTCCCCCAACACCAGAAGGTACAATCACCACCTATAACAGTACGATTGTTCTACTATGGTAAGGGCGACAATGATAATATTAAGAACTGTTTAGCCCCCGCCGCTTTCTCTGTTGCCTGCCGATATGTCAAACACCCAGATAGCCGCATCCTTAAATGGACATCTTCCACACCCCAACCCCAACAACCAAAATACAATCCGCATTCGAGGTGCGAGGCAGCATAATCTCAAGAATATTGATTTGGAACTGCCACGCGATCGCCTGATTGTCTTTACTGGTGTTTCTGGTTCTGGCAAATCTTCCCTAGCATTTGACACCATCTTCGCCGAAGGGCAACGTCGCTACGTGGAATCACTCAGCGCCTATGCACGGCAATTCTTGGGACAGGTGGAAAAACCTGATGTGGAGGCGATAGAGGGTTTAAGCCCGGCGATTTCCATTGACCAAAAATCTACCTCCCATAACCCCCGTTCCACCGTGGGGACGGTAACGGAGATTTACGATTATATGCGGCTGTTGTTTGGACGGGCGGGAGAACCCCATTGTCCGATATGCGATCGCTGTATCGCCCCGCAAACTATCGATGAGATGTGCGATCGCATTCTGGAACTTCCTGATCGCACCCGCTTTCAAATCCTTGCACCTGTTGTCCGGGGGAAAAAAGGGACTCACAACAAGCTGTTATCAAGTTTAGCCTCTCAAGGTTTTGTCCGTGTCCGGGTAGACGGCGAGGTGCGAGAGCTCTCAGACGCAATTGAGTTAGATAAAAATGTTACGCATACAATTGAAGTGGTGATTGACCGCCTCGTGAAAAAGGCTGGTATGCAGGAGCGTTTGGTTGATTCTCTTGCAACTTGCCTGAAACAATCTAGTGGAATTGCGGTTATTGAGATAATAAAAGATACAGAAGAAAAAGAATCGCCTTCAGAATTGGTATTTTCGGAGAATTTCGCTTGTCCGGAACACGGGGCGGTTATGGAAGAGTTATCGCCGCGCTTGTTTTCGTTTAATTCTCCTTATGGTGCTTGTCCCCACTGTCATGGTATTGGAAGTTTAAGAAGGTTTTCGCCAGAGTTGGTGGTACCTGATCCGAAAGCGCCTGTGTATGCTGCGATCGCTCCTTGGTCGGATAAGGATAATTCATATTATTTGGAATTATTGTACAAGCAGGGGCAAGAGTTCGGGTTTGAGTTGCAGACGCTGTGGAGTCAGTTAACTGAGGAACAGCGGGAGTCGATTTTGTATGGAACCACAGAGGCGCAGAAGTCGCAGAACTCAGGGTTTAAAGGGGTGCTTCCTATGTTGCAAAGGCAATATGAGGGGAGTTCGGAGTTAATTAAGCAAAAGTTAGAACAGTATTTGGTTGATCAGCCGTGTCCAGTGTGTGAGGGGAAGCGGTTAAAACCGGAGGCTTTGGCGGTGCGGTTGGGACAGTACCGGATTTTAGATTTGAGTGGCGTCTCGATTCGAGAGTGTCGGGAGAGGATTGATAAGTTAGAGTTGAGCGATCGCCAGTTGCAAATAGGCGACTTGGTACTGAGAGAAATTAGAGCGCGATTACAATTTCTGTTGGATGTAGGATTAGATTATCTAACACTTGATCGTCCAGCGATGACGCTTTCGGGTGGGGAAGCGCAACGAATTCGTCTAGCAACTCAAATTGGTTCTGGGTTGACTGGGGTTTTGTATGTCTTGGATGAACCAAGTATTGGTTTGCATCAACGAGATAATGGGCGGTTACTGCGAACTTTAACAAAATTAAGGGATTTGGGTAATACCTTAATTGTGGTAGAGCATGATGAAGAAACCATTCGTGCTGCTGACTACCTTGTCGATATTGGTCCTCATGCGGGTATTCATGGCGGAAATATTGTCGCCCAAGGTGATTTGCAAGCGTTGCTGAAAGCGGAAGAGTCGTTGACCGGTGCGTATTTGTCAGGACGGCGAATGATTACAACGCCAGATGCACGTCGAGACGGAAATGGGCGAAGTTTAGTCATTAAAAATGCCCGCCGCAATAACTTAAGAAATGTAGATGTAGAAATACCTTTAGGTAAACTTGTCGCTGTCACTGGTGTTTCTGGTTCTGGTAAATCTACGCTAATTAACGAACTACTCTACCCCGCACTGCAACATCAGCTGACGCGTAAAGTTCCTTTTCCTAAAGACATAGATGCCATTGAGGGATTGGATAGTGTTGACAAAGCCATTGTCATTGACCAATCACCTATTGGTAGAACACCGCGTTCTAACCCAGCGACTTATACAGGTGTTTTTGATATTATTCGCGAAGTTTTTACAGCAACAATTGAAGCAAAAGCAAGGGGTTATAAAGCAGGGCAATTTTCCTTCAACGTCAAAGGTGGACGCTGCGAAGCTTGCAGTGGACAAGGTGTAAATGTCATTGAAATGAACTTTTTGCCAGATGTTTATGTACAGTGCGAAGTTTGCAAAGGTGCAAGATATAACCGGGAAACATTGCAGGTGAAGTACAAAGATAAGTCTATTTCTGATGTTCTGAATATGACTGTTGAGGAAGCTTTGGAGTTTTTTATAAACATTCCGAAAGCAGCGACTAAACTGCAAACTTTAGTTGATGTGGGGTTGGGATATATTCAACTTGGACAACCAGCAACAACCTTATCTGGTGGAGAAGCACAACGGATAAAATTAGCAACAGAATTATCACGTCGCGCTACAGGGAAGACACTTTATTTAATAGATGAACCCACGACAGGTTTATCTTTTTATGATGTCCACAAGTTGTTAGATGTCTTGCAACGTTTGGTGGATAAAGGCAATTCAATTTTAGTCATTGAACACAATTTAGATGTGATTCGTTGTGCTGATTGGCTGGTAGATTTGGGACCGGACGGCGGCGATAAAGGGGGAGAGGTTATTGCTGTAGGTACGCCAGAAGAGGTGGCACAGAATCCTAGATCATATACGGGGCAGTATATTAAGCAGGTGTTACAGCAGTATTCAGCAGCAAGGGTAGAGTCTGTGAGTGGAATGTAATATACCCTAAATCTAAGTTTTATGGGTGGCTTAGAACTTCTGCTATTTTTTCAATTTCATCCTGTTTTTCTTGTGAAAAATCTGACCAATATTTATGACCATTACCACTTCTTAAAATTGCACGTGCAGCAACACCATTAGGCGCTGGAATAAGCGTGCTGCCCGTAACTGCCTTGAGCCAAAACCCTTGCTCTGTTCCGCGAGTTCTACTGTTCTCTCAATTAGTCGTCGGTCGAGTCCTTGGATAATTAGTGCCGTGCGAAATCTGGCAAGTGTCGCCTGCAAAAAAGGAGCTTGTTCACAATCAATCCAATCCACTACCAACTGCCAAGATCTATCCATGATCAATGCTTCCATATCTTGCTTTTTTCTGACTTTTTCAGCAAGCCCTAAATAGCTTTGCTCGTTTAATGCGCTTGACGATACTTTGTTCTGGCGCTGATAGTTCTACTGATGGATGCTAATATCCTGGTCGCATACGTATATTCTCAGCTTGTTATTCATATTTATTACACTGAATCTACCTCAATTCAGGGTACATCTCTCCTTGAGAGTTTGTTAAATATCGCTCCAGGCTTGCTTATTGCTATAACCATTGACTGACAAGTATTTGCTCTATTTTCTCTTTCACTATTTACTCCAAGCTAAGTTGATTTTTATTTTCTTTCCCGATTACTGAATCGGTGTTCTAGTACAATACTCCGGGAAATCGTTTTAGCCCGAAGGATGTCATCAAAATTATCAAAGAAGGAATTACCAAAGGAGGTAAATATATGAGTTCATTTGTGCTTTGTTTTCAAGATATTGATAAAACAAAACTCAAGGTTGTTGGGGGTAAAGGCGCGAACCTGGGGGAACTTTCCAGGATTGAAGGAATACGCGTACCAGATGGGTTTTGTATTTCTACTGAAGCCTTTAAAAGAATCATTGGGGAAACGTCGTCGATTAACGAATTACTTGATCAGTTATCGCATCTATTGGTGGAAGACCGGGATAAAATCGGTGAACTTAGCGGTGAGATCCGCAGGGTCATCGAAGGGATAGCCATCCCTGAAGATATTAATGAAGAGATCACCCGCCTTCTCTCCAGGCTTGGAGAAAAAAACGCCTATGCAGTACGATCCAGCGCAACTGCAGAGGATTTACCGACGGCCTCTTTTGCAGGCCAGCAGGATACGTATTTGAACATTATCGGAAAGGAGGCAATCTATCAGCATATCAGCAAGTGCTGGGCATCGCTATTTACCGAGAGGGCAGTAATTTACCGCCTTCAAAACGGCTTCGATCACCGTAAAGTCCACCTGTCTGTGGTTGTTCAGAAGATGGTCTTTCCGCAGGTGGCAGGAATTTTGTTTACTGCCGATCCCGTCACTTCTAATAGGAAGGTGTTATCCATTGATGCCAGCTTCGGACTTGGTGAGGCCATGGTCAGAGGCCTTGTGAATACTGATATCTATAAAGTGTGTAACGGCAAGGTTATCGATAAGAAGATATCCACCAAGAAACTGGCTATTTACGCCTTAAAAGATGGTGGTACGAAAGAACAGGAGATTGAGCAACAGAGACAGAACAGGCAAGCGCTGATGGATGAGCAGATTGTACAGCTTGAGCGCATGGGCAGAAAGATCGAAGAACATTTCGGCCGTCCCCAGGACATTGAATGGTGTTTGGTTGATGATAGATTTTACATTGTCCAGAGTCGGCCAATCACTACTTTATACCCGATCCCTGAAGCGAATGATCAAGAAAATCACATCTATGTATCTGTCGGTCATCAACAAATGATGACCGATCCCATGAAACCATTGGGATTGTCTTTATTCCAGTTAACAGCTGCTCGACCCATGTATAAAGCTGGTGGACGGTTGTTTGTTGATATCACACATGATCTGGCTTCACCTGTTAGAAGAGAAATTATAGTAGATGTCTTGGGAAAATCTGATCCGCTCATAAAAGACGCACTTATGACCATCATAGAGCGAGGAGATTTCATAAAATCTTTACCAAATGATAAGCAAGGACAGAATCCCGCTAAAAGCAATAGAGGCATATCACCTGCGGATTTTCAAACACTAAACGAATACGATCCAACAATCGTTTCTGATTTGATCGAGCGTAGTCAAACAGAGATAAATGAGTTAAAACAAAACATCCGAACGAAATCAGGATCGGATCTGATTGATTTTATCCTGGAAGACACCCAGAAATTAAAGAAGAGTTTATCTGATCCACAAAGTTTTGGTGTGATTATGACTGGTATGAATGCTTCATCATGGATCAATGAAAAAATGAAGGAGTGGTTAGATGAAAAAAACGTAGCAGACACGCTTTCTCAATCTGTACCCAACAATATTACTTCGTCCATGGGTCTGGAACTATTGGATGTCGCAGATGTGATTCGTCCTTATCCTGAAGTAATTGATTATTTACAATATGTAAAAGATGATAGCTTTTTGGATGAACTGGTTAAGTTTAATGGTGGAAAGGAAACCCAAGACGCTATCTATGCTTATCTCAACAAATACGGAATGCGATGTGCCGGAGAAATCGATATTACTAAAACTCGTTGGAGTGAAAAACCAACGACACTTGTCCCCATGATTCTCAGTAACATCAAAAACTTTGAGCCTGGTGCAAGCAATCGGAAATTTGAGCAAGGACGACAGGCAGCTTTGAAAAAAGAACAAGAGTTATTAGATCGATTGAAGCAATTACCGGATGGTGAACAAAAGGCCAAAGAGACAAAACAAAAGATCAGCCTGCTCCGGAATTTCATCGGTTATCGTGAATATCCAAAATACGGCATAGTTAATCGCTACTTCGTTTATAAGAAAGCTTTACTGAAAGAAGCCGAACAACTCGTACAAGCCAATGTTATTCATGAAAAAGAAGATATATACTATCTCACTTTTGAAGAACTTCGCTCTGTTGTACGCACAAATAAACTGGATTACCAGATCATCAGCAAACGAAAAGACGAGTACAAATTATATGAAAAACTAACTCCGCCACGTGTTATCACATCTGATGGTGAAATCATTGCTCGTAAGTACAAACGAGAAAATCTCCCAGCCGAAGCTATTGTAGGTCTACCTGTTTCTGCCGGAGTTATAGAAGGACGAGCACGGGTCATCTTAAACATGGAAGATGCTGATCTGGAAGATGGAGATATATTAGTCACCTCCTTTACTGACCCTAGCTGGACACCATTGTTTGTATGCATAAAAGGCCTAGTCACCGAAGTTGGTGGACTGATGACCCATGGAGCAGTTATCGCACGTGAATATGGCTTACCAGCAGTTGTCGGAGTGGATAATGCTACCAAACTGATAAAAGATGGGCAACGAATTCGCGTGCATGGAACAGAAGGGTATGTAGAAATCCTCTAATGGGGAAGATGTTGTCTTCATCCTGGGGAGTTAAACAAAAGATGAAAGCTAGGAAGGCGGCCCAATCAGGGTCGCTTTCTCAGAAGGAAAAAGTAATTACATGAGACAATTTCATAATGTTGTCAATAGCTAAAGATCATGTATATGTTTCAATCAAATAAATGACGCAGAGACGATGTATTGCTTGCTGCTAGAAAATTAGCACCGGAGGGATTTGATACTGCACTGTTTACTGCTGGCGATGAATTGGCAAACTTCTTAATTCAGTGCGTTCGTACCGACTGTCGGATTGCATATACAAACGGCATATATGCGATTCCAGATTGCATATCTTAAACCCTGATTAAAACTAGGTTTCTCAATTTTCCTAACTCTAAAAAAAATAGGCGAACCGTAAGAAGTTAGATTGTAAATAAGATGATATGCGCTCCATGTAGAAATTTCTCAGTAATCTAAAAATAAGTTTTCTGTTGAATGGTGGTCTTATTGTTATGAATAACCTTTCCAAAGAATTGCTTCGCAATTTTGAGTCAGCACATAAAGAAGATATAGAGACAATCACTCAGGTTTTGGCGCGGATAACCACAAAAAGTCCAGACGAAATTAAACCACACCTGGACGCAATGCTTGAGCGGTTAGTCCAACCACAACAGGTACAGCGTTCTTTGTACGAAACCGCTACCCCAGAAGAATTGGCACAAGTGTTTCGGGAGTGGGCAGAGAGTCACGATCGCAATTCACCTCTGTTATCAGATTATGCTGTTAGCCGGGAAAGTATGTACTCAGACGAGGAATTATAATTGACTTTTCTTGTAGATACAAATGTATTGCTTCGTAGCGTAGAACCCTCTCACCCAATGTACCCAGATGCAAGTCATGCGATCGCTACCCTGCTGGCACTGGGAGAACGTTTATGCATCGTACCGCAAAACTTGATTGAATTTTGGAACGTTTACACCCGTCCAATCCAGAGGAATGGTTTGGGACATACCGCAGCCCAAGCAGAAGCAGAAATTAACCGTTTAAAGACTATTTTTCCCTTGTTGCTGGATACTGAGGCAATTTACCAAGAATGGGAAAAGCTGGTAGTTGCCTATAAGATTAGAGGAGTAAACGTACATGACGCTCGACTGGTCGCAGCAATGCTGCTGCATGGGTTAACCCACATCCTGACCTTCAACATCAGCGATTTTACTCGCTATACAGAAATTACTGCCGTACATCCAACCGCCATCACACCTTAAGCAAACCTATTTACTCATAGCCTGGGAATAACTGATTAGGCGATCGCCCTTGGGGATGCTACAGAGGAGCATCATCAAGCGGAGTTACTCAGTGGAGAAATTCTAGAAGTTCATCCCGCATAAATAACTTCAATCTAATAAACATCCTCCTTAATACATATTTTTGTTCTACCTCTTGCATAATAGTCAGGTATACCGATGTGCAGGAGGTAGGAGGTTTTGGCATGGATCTTTTTTACAATTTTTTCTCAGAAAATTTTATTCCTCATGGGCATTGTTATTTATGGAAACCAGAGTTGGTTTCGCTGCATATCCTGTCAGATGTCATAATTGCGCTTTCTTACTATTCGATCCCGCTGACGCTGGTGTATTTTGTCCGCAAGCGGATAGATGTGCCATTTAGAAACATTTTTCTCTTGTTTGGAGCCTTTATTATTTCCTGTGGCACAACACATATTGTAGAAGTGTGGACGCTTTGGCATCCTGTTTATTGGTTATCTGGAACTATCAAAGCTTTCACAGCTATCATTTCTTTTTATACAGCTCTTACTCTCATCCCTCTAGTTCCTCTAGCACTTGCTCTCCCCAGCCCAGCACAACTTGAAGCGGCAAATAAAGCTTTGCAAGAGGAAAATATTGAGCGTAAACGAGTTGAGCAAGAGTTGCGAGAGTATAAAGAACGCCTAGAAGAACTCGTAAAGCAACGTACTACTGAACTAGCAAAAGCCAACGAACACCTCCAGCAGGAAATTATTCAACGCCAGCACTCTCAGGACAAGATGGCGCAGTTGCTGAAAAAAGTAGAAAGTGCAAATAAAGAATTAAATGATTTTGCTTATGTGGTTTCCCATGATTTAAAAGCGCCACTTCGAGGAATTGCTTCATTGTCAGATTGGCTATTAGCTGACTACGCTGATAAATTTGACGAACAGGGGAGAGAATTCGTCAATCTTCTCATGAATAGAGTTCAGAAAATGCAAAACTTAATTGATGGCATTTTAGAATACTCCAGAGTTGGACGCCTTCAAGAGGAGAGTCGGCAAGTCAATTTAAATAAAGTCGTTGCGGATGTGATTGACATTCTTAGTCCTAGTGAAAATATACAAATAGAGATAGCTAATAAATTACCTATTGTTTACTGTGAAAAAACTCGCATAGAACAAGTCTTTCAAAACTTATTGAGTAATGCCATCAAATTTATTGATAAAGCGCAAGGGCAGATTCTAATCGACTGTACTGAATATAATGATTATTGGCATTTTAGTGTTGCTGATAATGGTTTAGGAATTGAGAAACAATATTTTGAAAGAATATTTCAAATCTTCCAAAAATTATCTAGCAATAAAGATGACAGTACAGGCATTGGTTTAGCTTTAGTGAAAAAGATTGTAGAAATGTATGATGGCAAGGTTTGGGTGGAATCAGAAGTTGGTCAGGGTAGCACGTTCTTTTTTACTTTAAAGAAGCAGGTACAAATCAAGCGTGCTGAGGATTTAATTAAAGAAAATTTGCCGCCACAATGACTGCTGTTGGAATGAGAATGTTATCAACTTCTTTAGGACTGCATCCTTCAACAAGTGTGGCAATAAATGCCAGCAATAAAATCCGGCTAATATTTAGTTGACTTGGGATGATAAGCCAAACGAAAAAGACGCTGGCGGCGAAAGCGAAAACAAACATCGAGAGGCTTCCTTCCCAGCTTTTGTTACTGAAAACTTTGTACTTCAACCTGCCATAATAAGAACCAATGATTGGTGCAACACCATCGCCCCAGCCGAGAGTTGTCATTGCTACAATCCCAGGAAAACTTTTATACAATAGTGTGCCGCAAATAGTTGCCACAATCACGAAATAAAACGGACCTTTGAGGAGTTCACGCCTGTCGCCTGTACGGGTCATAATATTAACAGCCTTATCGTCTGGTTTGGCAAACAGCCCTTTTTGTACGAGGAGGACTACCCAGACAACAAAAATCGTCACATTTAAGTACTTCGACCAATGTAAATCGCTGTAGAGTGGCAAAAAGCCAATAAGCGATCCAGCACCAATATGCGTAATTTTGCGGCTAATATCTTGCGGTAGCCCAAATTTAGTTACACATAAATTCAACAGTGCTACCAGTCCAAATACATAAACAAACGTTAGTGTTGTTGCTATCAAATTTCCTAAAAACGGGTTAATACCTAAGGCGAAAGACAACATATCAACTTTCTCCACCCTTACGGAAGAACTGCTGTAAAATCTCTCCTGGTTTGCGATCCCAAGTGTCGATATGCTCGTAGATTAAACCATTTTTGTTGAGTTTGTACGTCGAGTAGCCGTTGAAAAATATCTTAGCTTTCCAAGGAACACGCAAAACACCACGAACTGTCCATTTAGCCAAAATCGTGTCCTCGGCTGACTGATTGACATCATGTAAGTCAAAGTAAATTTGTGTAAAAAATAATCGAGCGTGAAATCGCAAAGTCCAAAAGATAATGCGATAGTTGAATTTTGTTTTAAACTTATTGACAGGGTCTTGAAAGTAGATATCCTGCGTGTAGATGTCGTAGGAAATATCCTGCTCAAAAAGTGTTGGCAAATCTTTTTTGAGAGTTTCAATGTTCCGTTCTACCTGCGATTGATATTCCACGCGATCGCTCCTAAAAAATGAGTTCTATTACTGTGGAAGTCATCTGTATGCTCGTGGCGTTTTTCCTGTCCATCGCTTAAATGCACGGTGGAACGCACTCGGTTCAGAAAAACCCAGCAAAAAAGCTATATCGTGAATTGGGGTATCGGGTTTTTTCAAATATCTTAGAGCTAACTCTTTGCGCGTCTCATCCAACAGTTGCTGATATGAAGTCCCCTCTGCTTGCAGTTCTCGTTGCAGGTTCCGAACACTGATAGCTAAAGTGCGAGCGATCGCCTCAATCGAGGGAACTTCTCCCTTCAAACCATGCGTAACTGCCCGAACAACTTGGTTCGTATACGTATCTTCCTGGCTCAGTTCGTTCAGCATTGCCTCAGCATGTTGCTCAAACATATACAAAAGCGATGGATTGGCAGATAGAACAGTCCAATCCAAACAACCAGCATCGAAGATAAGCCGATTTGTGGGTTGAGAGAAATGCACAGGTGCGTGAAAGATGCGCTGGTGTTCAGAAATATCCGTTGGACGTGGATGTTGAAACCAAACTGCATCAGGAATTAATTCCTTACCCGTCAGGGTTTTTGTTGTCGTTAGTAGGGCTGAAAACGTAGATTCGATGGGCTGCCGAGGTTCTTCTAGCAAGTAGTTTTTCAGGTGACTCACGATATCACAGTCGCACAACACCTGCCCTTGTGAAACCGAGAAGTGAATATAAGCCCCCTGACTGAAGAGACGTGTGTAGCGCGAGAGATTTTCCAGCACTTGTCTAAAACTCTGACAATTGAAAAGCACGTAGCCGACGATCCCAATCATCGCCACATTAAAGGTTTCCCCTATATGTAGACCGATGTTGTCATCGCCTGTCAGCTTGACCACTTCGTGCCACATAGCTCGATTGATTTCTCCTGTAACGCGGCTATCAGGCATTTCCAGCATTTTAAAGTCAATGCCAATGGCAGCACACAAGCTTTTGGGATCTATGCCTTTATAAGTTGCTGCATATTGAACAGTGCTGCGAACGAGAGAAACGGAGAAAGTCGCCTCTTTCATGGATATTCAAGCGCAGTTTTCCAAAACGGCGTGATGAGTCAATTCCTTGGCGCAATATGTCAATTCAACACCTAACTAGACGGCTTACCTTTTAATTGTTGGTCAAAACGCGCTGCACATCAAACAACTTCAACAAAGGAGCTTTCCCAAAATGACATCAACAAAACTAGGCTTGGATTCCAACACCTCGTTCACCGCAATTTCAAATCAGCCACTACCAGAACAAATTGAAAACCCCGTGACTGGCGATCGCATGACAATCCTTTGCTCGACTCACGATAGTAACGGGAATTCTTTTAAGGCTCAGTTCAACCTTCCACCCGGATCAAACGGCAGCCCTCTACATTATCACAATCATCTCACAGAAACGTTTGAGGTCTTAAGCGGCTCGCTGGAAATGGAAGTGGGTGGGAAAGGAAACATTAAGATACTCCGACCAGGAGAAATTGTGTACGTTCCTGCTGGTACGCCTCATAGTTTCCGCAATACTTCTGAGGAGTGGGTAACATTCGTATCCGAAGTACGCCCAGCAGGAGAGTTTGAGCAGTTTATTAGAGCTATGTACGGTCTGGCGATCGACGCAAAAGTGAACAAGGAGGGAATGCCTACAAATCCCCTGCAACTCGCCCTAGTCATTCAGAAAGCCGACCTCGTATTCGTTGGTTTGCCGTTGTTCGTCCAAAAGCTGATTATCGGAACCTTAGCCCAGATTGCCCGGTTTTTCGGAGTCGAGCGATCGCTGGTCAAATATTGGAAAGCCGAGTAACGTACTTCCAAAAAATAAATTATTCAATATGAGTGGGGTGGGCATCCTGCCATAGGTGTCAACTTAAGGTGAAAACCAGCATAGAACAAGCTTTTAGAGATTGCCTCGTTCCCAGCCTCAGGCTGGGAATGCCTACTGGAAGGCAAGCCTTGCTTAACAGCGGCAGAGCCGCTTCAAGGGCATTTCCAGGTGGAACCTGGAAACGAGATTAAAAACAGGGTTTTAGCTTAAGTAAATTATTCAATATGAGTGGGGTGGGCATCCTGCCCGCCCTGTTAATAGGACGGGTTAGAGAGCCACTCCCACAAAAAGCGAAACGCTAAATATCAAACAGTCGAGGGAAATAAAATGAGTCGCTTACAACTTTCTAGAACAACGGGTGTCCTGTTTATTGTCTTCTCGATTCTGCTCAATATACCGTACTTGCTGCTGATTCACAATTTTGAGTACGACGATATCTTACGCGAACCCACGGATTATGTCCTAACTCGGTTCCATGCAGGCGGGGCTGGGCTGATCTTAACTTGGTTTGTCTTTGGTCTGACGGCATTGCTGTTTATTCCAGTCAGTGCCCTACTCCAGAAAGTACTGGGACGCGAAGATACCCCGTATCTTACCGCCGCCACCCTATCAGGGGTTGTTTCCGGTGCGCTACAGTCCGTTGGGCTAATGCGCTGGGTGTTTGTGATCCCTGTCTTGGCTAACTTATATGTCGATCCAGCTGGTAGTCAAGTTACCCGCGAGTCGGTTGCAGTCGTCTACCAAGCAGTTCATCAATATGGCGGCGTTGTCATCGGCGAACAAATCGGGCAACTTCTGCTTGCTTTCTGGACGTTAGGAGTTGGTGTGGCTATGCTCAAATCTCCCCTTTTCAAACCTTGGGTTGGCTGGATGGGTTTAGCAACGGTACCCTTTTTGATTTTTGGACAAAGCGAGTTACTTGCAACGGTTATTCCATCCACTCCTACATGGGAAGTCACTCCCGTTGGTTTCATAATCTGGGAAATCTGGCTGGTTGTCATCGGGGTATTTCTGATAAAAGCAGCCAACAAACGGGTAGCTCTAAATCTTCAATCACTTCAGGGTATGGGTAGATAAATCTAAGTACAGAATTTCACAAGTTCGTAACGAATTAATTTCAGAAAGGCTCTGCGTTACTCTGCGTTGACTCCGCGTCCCTCTGCGTTTTAAAACGCGCTCGTATTAATGCAAAGCTGTACTAAGTTTACTTCAGGTGCTTCCTCGCCAAACCTCTGTGCTATTGAGAGCGAAAAGTTTCGCTCTCTGCCTTTTTTGTGGTCAACAAGATATTGATTCTTTCACAAGTGAATTTGTAAATACTGACGATATAAATTACAGCGTGGTAAAACGCTATCTCCTTGCAATTTTACCAGTCCAATACTGTGCAATTTAAATTTAGTTACTGTCGGTAGTTTAGCAGAGTTATTCATAACTACATCTTTCATCGCATTTGCTAATTCTGGCTGCTGCGTAAGGATTAAACTTTGACGACGTAAATGCTCCGCGTAAATACTTGATGAACTCGTGGAATTTTGTAGTATTTCTGTTAAAGTAACATTTATATTAGCTATATGATAAAGAGTAAGATGGACTAAAAATGGATGTCCACCCACTAGCATCATTAATTTTTCAACTTCCGTTTCATTCCAATCGAGTTGGTGCCTTTGGGCTAAATCTAAAATTTGGTTATTATTAAATTCAGGCTATTCTACAGACAAACCTACATTAAATGGCGATTGATTAATATCAAGAGGTACGTAAACTTCTGTAGAATGCACAATTACCAATCGCAGTTTTTTCCAAATCTCTCGACGTTTACCTTCTTCGTGTAAAGCGCGTAGGAGCCCAAAAAAATCTCGGTAAATATCTGGATATTCAAAAATTTTATCAACCTCATCTAAACCAAGAGTTAGCGGCTTATCAATTGTTGGTAGTAGATATTCCTCAAAATAGGCTTTACATGCCATGCTACTACCGACAATTTCCGCTAAATCCCAATAATCACTAAGTTTATTTGGGATATTTAAAGCTAAACCAACACTGGCACAAAACCAGCGTAAAAACTTATCTGAATTGACAAAAATTTCCTGTGCGGCAAGTTGGAAATCTAATATGACAGTACAATCCCCTTGAGAATGCGATTTATCAATAATTCTTGCCAAAAGAGAAGTTTTACCCATTTGTCTGGGTGCTTTAATTCTGATTAAAGCACCGGGTTTGTAAATTTGTTCGTAACATCGTTCTTCGAT
The DNA here is from genome assembly GCF_036697665.2 of Scytonema sp. PRP1. Classification (NCBI taxonomy): domain Bacteria; kingdom Bacillati; phylum Cyanobacteriota; class Cyanophyceae; order Nostocales; family Scytonemataceae; genus Scytonema; species Scytonema sp. PRP1. The sequence goes on from NZ_JBAHYJ020000113.1 coordinate 68,670, forward strand.
TGGAGAACGTTTGATATAAAATGGCGAATCTAATGCTACTTGCCCGGATGGAAATAAGAGCGAAAAGTGGGACGAAGATATTTCTTGAGTTTCTTTTTTATTTTCCGATATAGTGCGTGCGACAGGTGATGACAACGCATCTTTCCCACTCTCTGCTGTTAAATCGGCAATATGTTGCCATTCCAGTCCCAAAGCTCGACAAATTTCTTTAAAATTCAGGTAATCTACAGCTCTGCCATTAAGAAAACTGCTGATAGTAGATTGAGAGATTTGCAAATACTCAGCTAAGTCAGTTTGGCGAATATAGCCATTACGTGGTAGCGCTGACTTTACCTCTGATATGAATTCAGGACGTACTCTAACTGAACGTGGCATTTCTGATATTACAACTGCTAGATTTCTTTGGCGAAATTTTAAAATATTCAATCTCACTACAAAGTCGATACGTACTCGATAAACTCCTATGTAAACTCAAGTGCTGTCAAAGTTAAATGAGATTAGTAGAAATAAGGTTCGAGGTACAACCTGTGAACACTAGTCCTACTTTAACTGAAAATCTTTCTAGATTATATAATTATGAAATTTCCCTTCTCTATATCTTCCTTTCTTGGTTATGCATCATCTATTGTGCTGCTAGGTTTTTCGCTACCATTAGTAGTTGCACAAATACCAGCTTCTAATATCTCTGCTGACTGCAAAACTCTTATGCCACCACATCTTAATTCAGCAGACGACTTTATAGGTATGGGACACTTTCAAGAGGATTGCCAAAGAGATAGCCAAGCTGCGGTTTCTTCTTTCACGGAGGCAATTCGGCTCAATCCTAAAGCTGAAAAACCCTACTATCATCGTGCAAATGCTTACAGTAAACTTGGGAATTATAAAGCCGCAGTGGCGGACTATACCGAAGTCATTCGCCAAAATACAGGTAGATTGGGTTTGAGTAGTGTTGCATATTGGAACAGGGCTAGGGCTTATGAAAAATTAGGCGAAAAACAGAAAGCGATTTCAGATTGGACTCAAGTCATTAGTAAAAGTGATTCTTCTGCTGAGACATACTTTTTCCGAGGGAATATGTACCGGGATTTAGCGAATAAAGAAAATGCGATAAGCGAAGCGCAACGCAGGTACGCGATCGCAGATTACAAAGCAGCAGAAAAACTTTTACAGCAATATTTAGATGGGGTTTTCGGAACTGGTATGATGAACCCCGAAAATCAAAAGATGTTGGATAAAGTCAGAAATGAATTATCAAACATGGGGATAGATACCCCAGCACCGCAGATTACGACTGGTCTTATTTTACAATCAATCGCCAAAATTGAAGTCGAGCGAGCATTAAATTTAGCACGCTTTATACCTCAAGCTCCAACGATTCAGCATTTTGACGCTCAACTTCAGGATTTGTATAAACAACTAGCCAACACACAACCACAAGTAGATAAAAGGGTAGTAAAAAACCTTATGTCAAATGCTGCATATCAAAAAATAGAAGATTTTGAAAGAGAGCGATCGCAACTCATAAAAAAGTTTACTCCAGACCATCCAGCAATAAGATTAATTGATACTCAGACAAATGAATTAGAAGCGTTAATTCGCCGAAATAGGGTTTAGTTGTAGGGTGTGTTATGGCTTACGTAACGCACCTTAGATAATTAATGGTACGTTAAACTTCGTTAGAACGCACCCTACACTCTTATTATTTGCGTCCATCTAATTAATTAGCTAAACATTAGACAATGAGCAACAATTTTTCATATAAAGTTGGTGGAAGTCTTACAGAAGATGCTCCCAGTTATGTAATAAGACAAGCAGACTCTGACCTTTACAATGAACTGAAAGCAGGTAATTTTTGTTATATTTTTAATTCCCGACAGATGGGTAAAACTAGCTTGCAAGTTCGCACAATAAAACGATTGCAAGCTGAAGGAATCGCTTGTACTACAATTGATATTTCTGGACGCGGTAGTAAAGATATAAATCCGGAACAGTGGTATGCAGGTATTGTTTACACATTGGTTGCAAATTTTGAAATAGCTAACCCCAGCGAATTTATTAGAACATGGTGGAAAGAAAATTGCGAATTATCGCCACTACAGCGTTTAGATATATTTGTTGAAAATTTTTTGTTAGGGAAACTTCCAAATCAAATAGTTATTTTTATTGATGAAATTGATAGTATTTTAAGCTTTAAGTTTGAAGGTGATGATTTTTTCTCCTGGATTAGAAGTTGTTATGAAAAGCGTAATCTTAATAGCGAGTTTCATCGGATTACTTTTGCTCTTCTCGGAGTAGCAACACCTAGCGATTTAATTGCAGATAAAATACGAACGCCATTTAATATCGGTCGCGCAATTCAGCTTAATGGTTTTCAATCGTCTGAAATTTCGCCTTTAGCAGAAGGGTTCAAAGGAAAAATTGAAAATCCGCAAGCTGTTTTGAAAGAAGTTTTAGCATGGACTGGAGGACAACCCTTCCTTACACAAAAATTATGTGATTTGTTAGTAACTCCCCAAAACTTTATTCTTTATTCCTCACTGAAAGCACAGGGAGAAATTACAGAATCCGAATGGGTAAAAAATATTGTCATACAGCAAATAGTTGAAAATTGGGATTCCCTTGACGAACCACCCCATTTAAAAACAATCCAAGATAGAATTTTGATGAGCAGGCATAATACAGGCGCGTTGCTTGGTTTATATCAGAAAATTTTACAATTAGGACAAATTCCCGCTTCGGACAGCCCAGAACAGATAGAATTACGGCTATCTGGATTAGTCGTAGAACAGCAGGGATATTTAAGGGTTTATAACCGTATCTATGCAAGTGTTTTTGATTTAAACTGGGTAGAAAAAGCACTCGCCGATTTAAGACCTTATTCAGAAGCATTATCAGCTTGGTTTGCTTCAAGCTGTCAAGATAATTCTAGATTATTGCGTGGGAAAGCATTAGAAGATGCAAAAAAATGGGCTGCTAATAAAAGTTTAAATCAGCAAGATTACCAGTTTTTAACTGCTAGCCAGGAATTTGAAAAACAAGAAATAGCTACGGCATTATCTCTTCAAGAAGAAGAAAGTCGTATTTTAGCACAAGCTAACGAGACTTTAACCACGGCACAACATCAAGCCAAACGACAAATTCGTATCGGTGGTGCAGTTCTTATTTGTTCTCTTATTGGAGCAACTATTGCTTTTGCATCTGCAACTCATCAATTAAGAGAAGCCCAAGAAGCCACAAGATTAGAACAAGCAGGAGTTGCAGCACTACAACAGTTTGAAACAAAACAAATTGAATCTTTAGTGACAGCTGTAGATGCAGGACAAAAGTTAAAAGAACTAGTAAAAGATGGACGTTCTCTAGAAAAATATCCTGCAACTAGTCCAGTTTTAGCTTTGCAAACAATACTCGATAATATCCGTGAAGTTAAACAATTTGTTGCTCATAAAGATGTTATTACAAGTGTGAACTGGAGCCATGATGGAAAATTCCTTGTCACCGCTTCCGCAGATAAAACCGCTCGAATTTGGAACTTCTCAGGTAAGCTAATGGCAGAACTGAAAGGACATAAAGAACAGGTTAATAGTGCTGATTTTAGTCGAGACGGAAAGCATATTCTTACCACTGGTGTGGATAAAACCGCTCGGATTTGGGATACTTCGGGTAAACAATTAGCGATACTTAAACATCAAGAATATGTAACTAGCGCCAGCTTTAGCCCAGATGGAAAACGTGTCATTACTACTTCTGACAGGCTACCAGCAACAAGTTCAGATACAAAACCTCTTGTTAACAATTATGATGACAAAATAGCTCACATCTGGGATTTATCCGGTAATTTATTAATACAACTTAAACATCAAGATAAAGTTAATAGTGCTAGTTACAGCCCCGATGGTAAATATATTCTTACTGCTTCTAATGATAAGACTGCCCGTATTTGGGATACATCTGGTAAGCTATTGGTAACGCTAAGAGGACATTCAAGGGCTGTTAAAAGTGCTTATTGGAGTCCGAACGGAAAATATATTTTGACTAACTCTGATGACTGCTATGTTTGGGATGTTTCAGGTAAGCAAATCGCACGATTTAAAGTAGATGACAAATGGGCAACTGTAGATGCTGGTTTTAGTCCAGATAGCGAGCGTATCTTTGTATCAACGCCTTTCAAAACTTACGTTAGAGATTTATCTGGTAGGGTTATAAGAGAAATTAAACTTCAGAAAGTACTGAATGGCGACGCAGAATTTAGTCCTGATGGCAAGCGATTTTTCACTACAGATAACACGATAAAAGTATGGGATATATCAGGTAATTTACTCACCGAACTAGTAGGAAATCAAAAAAGTCCCCATTGGAGCCCTGATGGAAAATTTATTGTTACTTTTGGACAAGATAGAATCATTCGTATCTGGGATTTATCCAATAAGATACCAGTAACTATCAAGTCAAAAGACGATATTACAGAAGCAAGCTGGAGTCCCGATGGTAAATACATTGTTACCCCAACTAGAAAATCTGTATTAATGTGGGATAAGTTTGGTAAGCAGTTAGCAAGATTTCAAGGACATTCAGATATAGTTAGTAGCGCTAATTTTAGTCCTGATGGAAAACTAATTGTCACCGCTTCATATGATAAAACTGCTCGTGTTTGGAATACATCCGGAAAACAGCTACTATTGCTTGCTGGACATGATGATAAATTAGGATATGCTGCTTTTAGTCCAGATGGCAAGTATATTTTAACTGTAAACTATAATAGTAAAAGTAGAATCTGGTCAGCTTCTGGTAAGTTACTAGCTACATTTCAACGCGCATATGCTGGTTGGAGTCCTAATGGCAAATATATTATGGCTATGTCCCATAATAACAAGACTAGTTTGTGGAATTTTTCAGGCAAAAAAATAGTAGAATTTGAAGGAAATACAAGTTTTAATCTTGGCGCTAACTTCAGTCGAGATGGAGAGCGGATTGTTACGACTAATGGAAATATAGCAACCATTTGGAATACATCTGGTCAAAAATTATCAGAATTTAAAGCCAATCAAGATATTTATAACCCTAGTTTTAGTCCAGATGGAAAACTAGTTATTACTACTAGCCAGGATAATAGCGTAATTATTTGGGATACTTCAGGTAAAGAATTAGTTGAAATACCACATCAAGATGTTGTTAGAGATGCTATATTTAGCCCGGATGGTAAGCGCATTGTCACAGCCTCAGATGATAGAACTATTCGTATGTGGGATATATCGGGTAAGCAGCTTGCACAATACAAGCATTCTTCTGTATTTTTTGTAGTGGAAGTAAATTTTAGCCCGGATGGTAAATATATTCTTGCGCAGGTTAATGGTAAATCTTCTAATGGTAAGGAGCTACTTATTTGGCATGTTGACGAATTAGATGGACTTTTAACACGAGGATGCGACTGGTTAAAAGATTACCTGAATACCCAGCCTCAAGTACGGGAAAGATTAAAGGTTTGTTAGGGTAAATAGTGGTAGGGAAACGGCAATACCACTACATGACAGCACCGACAACTGTGGTTTTAAAAGTATTGGCTGTACCTAGAGGTAGCTTATCTTTTACCAGTTTTCTAGAACGATTGAGAATTGATATTCCACGCATTGCCTCCTAAACAATATTCCTCAAAAACCCCAGCAAATGTTGCCAAATAGAAGATGATGCTTTCTTGCTGACTCTAGCTTGATTTAAATCTGATAGAGAAGGAAATGCAGCAGACTGGGCATAAGGACCTTTTCGCAACACCCTAGCTAAGGCGCTATTGTCTTCTCGCAAACCTTCATAGAAAAAGAAGACTTCCCCAGAAATACCACAAGCACGGTTATACTCAATAGCTTGCAACAAGTACTGTGGACTTATCCGATAAGAACCAACTTTCATCAGAATTCCTGGTGCTAACTTCGACAGCGTACCATCTGTGAATTGCTCGCTGACCAGCTTATCAACAATACCTTTGTAAGTGAGAAAATCACGGCGATAAATTTGCGGATGGATAATATCTACAAGCCCTCTTTTTAGCCATGTGGGCGAGTCTTGCAGGTATTCCTTGTATGCCCAATTATGAATATTAGGGGCAATTGATATCAGCAGGTTGGAATTAATCGCTTTGATTTCTTCATAGAGGCGGGCAAGAAATTCAGTGAGAATATCAGCACGCCACTGCAACCATCGCCCATCCTTGAAGTTTTTTGGCGGAGATTCGCCAAACTCCTGACGGTAGCGTTCCATAGTTCCTGAGTCATAGCCACCTTCGCTAGGTAATGCAGGCAAGCGGTCATCAGCTTGGATACCGTCTACATCGTAATTTTTTACAACTTCCAATATGAGATTTAACATGAAATTTTGGACTTCCGCGTCAAGGGCATTCAGCCACTCAAACCCGTTTTTCTTCAGTAAATTGCCCTCACTGTCACAAGTAGCCCATTCAGGTTTTTTTGCAAGCAGCAATCCACCATTCAAATTGTAGGAACTGGCGAATCCGTATTCAAACCAAGGAATGACTTTTAGCCCAACCCGCCGCGCCTCAGTCACCACTTCTGCCAAAGGATCGCGCCCAACAAATTGCGGGTTCATTTCTATATCAAAGGTTTGCCGCATTAATTGACTGGGATACATTGTTGATCCCCTGTTCCAGACAACAGGGAAGACCACATTAAATCCCGTCTCGGCAAGGAAGTCCATCGCTGACGCAATATTTTGCCGAGAATCGAAAACTTTGCTATCGGTGGTGGTTAGCCAGACGCCGCGTATTTCTACTTTTGCCATGCGCCTTTTAATAATGTGTCCGGGGTATTCAATATACTTTTTGTAAAAGTCTGTATTTTGTATTTAGAACCAGATACCCACACACATTAACACTAGTTAATTATCTGTGTCCATCTGTGTCCATCTGTGGTTTTATTTTCATAACAATTGACTTTTATAAGATATTTCATCTTATAAAAGTCAATTTTTCTATCTTCCTATTACTATCCGACTATATCGCGCCTGAATCACCATATAACCACCGTAAGCAACTAAACCCAGCGCGACAATACCCAAAAGCCAAGGACCATAAGGTTGTTGTGCGATCGCCTGTAACGCCTCACCTAAACCTCCCGCTTGACTGGCGTCAGACTGAGTTGCTGCTTGAATCAAAAACCAACCAATAATACAGAAAACTATCCCTCGGGCTACCAAACCAAATCTGGAAATACCCATTACCAATTTGCGTTCTGAATCGTCCAATTCATGCAAATCTAATTTTTTACGAAACTTCCCACTAAAAGCTTGATAAAACTCATAAAAACCCAAACCAATAGTAAACGCTCCCCCAGCTCCAACTAACCATTGACCAAAGGGCTGAGAAAGTAACCGGGCTGTCCAATCTTGCCTCGAATTACTATTACCACCACCGTCGGAACCGAGGATAATTTGGACAGCGCTTAAAGCTATACCAGCGTAAATCAAACCATTGATTGCATAACCAACTCGCTGTGCCAAACCTTTGGCATCTGTGCCTTTATTTTCTGGATCTTTGATTGCTTGCACAAAACGAAAAATCACGTATCCAATTAACCCAATTGCCACCAATGCTAGCAAAAACTCTCCAAATGGCTGATTGACAATTTCCTGGAGAGCGCCTTCTGTATCAGTCGTTTTACCACCACTACCAAACGCCGCTTGCGCTGCCAATAGTCCAATAACAGCGTAAACTATTCCTTTAGATATATAACCAAATCTAGCTAGTCTCTCAACCCATGAAGAAGGATGTTGTGTTAGTTGCTGTGCCATAATACTTAAGTTTAATTATGGATAAGTATTTAGCAAAATTCACCTATAATATACATCTACCCAAGGAATAATTTTAAAGATAATATGAAGAATTGTTGAGCTATTTGTTCCTTCTCAAGTTAGTTTTTAATCTCAACGATTTTCCGATAAAAGTTATTATTAATACTTGTATAGAAAGCCCGATTATCTACCTTGAAGAGTATAAATTATGTCAGTAGTAGAAGGTTCATGGCAGCACCAATACATCACAACAAACGGGGTGAAATTGCATTACGTCACTCAGGGAGAAGGTCCTCTCATGCTTATGCTGCATGGATTTCCTGAGTTTTGGTATTCGTGGCGGCATCAAATACCAGAATTTGCAAAAAACTATAAAGTTGTTGCCCTTGACTTGCGTGGCTACAACGACAGCGATAAGCCAAAAAACCAATCAGCTTATGTGATGGATGAATTTGTTAGAGATGTCGAGGGGGTTATTAAGGGATTAGGATATCAAAAGAGTATTTTGGTGGGACATGACTGGGGTGGTGCGATCGCCTGGAATTTCGCTTACTCTCATCCTGAAATGGTAGAGCGTTTAATTGTACTGAATCTTCCTCATCCTGCCAAATTTGCCGAAGGCTTACGCACTCCCCAACAGTTGCTACGCAGCTCGTATATGTTCTTATTTCAATTACCAGCAATACCAGAATTTCTCATACAATCCTTTGATTATCAACCAGTTGAAACTGCTTTTAAAGGTATGGCGGTTAACAAGAGCGCTATCACCCAAGCGGATATTGACGCTTATAAAGATGCTGCATCCAAACGGGGTGCTCTTACAGCAATGTTGAACTATTACCGCAACATTTTTCAACAGAGAATGATAAATGAAAAGTGGGGTGTTTTGGAAGTGCCAACGTTGATGATTTGGGGAGAAAATGATACCGCGCTTGGCAAGGAATTAAGCTATGGCACAGAAGTTTATGTGAAAGACTTTCAAATTAAATATATTGCCAACTGTAGCCATTGGGTACAACAGGAACAGCCTCAATTAGTCAATCAGTACATACGAGAGTTTTTGGGGCGTTAATTTCTTAGTGAGTTTTCAAAGATGCCATTTATGGCGCTATAGATGTGAGTGAAATTGAGTTATGCACTTTGGGGCGATCGCATGACTGCGGACACTGAGTCGCTTTCCGATACGTACTCGCGTGAGTCCCTCTGGGACACGCTGCTTTGTGCCTCCCGGAGCGAGGAGCTTACGCGCCGAGAGTGCTTGCGCTTTGCGCTTAGGTGCCATCGCGCAATGTTAGAGAACGATGGACAGCGGGTTGGTTAATCGGTTGTGTTGCTGAGTACATCTAGCAGCCTGCCGTAAGTGATGAGTGCGATCACTATGATCGCACCAACTCCAACTCGTGCGACTTCTAGATATCTATGCTTTCTTGTTTGAGTTACGACGCGAATTTTGAAATTGGTTAGTGTTAGAAGCATTTTTCTCCTCCGAAAAAACATTTTCAAAAAAGTCCTAATAGATACATGCCCTAGAAAGACTAGTTGATAGACCATATACCCTATTCTTCCCAAGACACTTAGCTTGATTCACATTTAGGGGCAAAGACAAAATAAAATGCAGATTCTTCTCCTGGCTCAGACGGACTCGCGTTCGTGGTTAATTCTTGGTATCGATGATTTCATTAAAATACTGCCCTTTGGACAATCGTATTGACATACTCCTCAGCCTAAAGGCATGAGGATTCTAGGCTCAAACAACAATTGCAGGCGTTGCCCGTCTTACATCGTCTAATATCAGGTTCGGTTGATGACTTATCATTCCTGAAGAACCCCACCCCGCAATCATCTGCGCTTAGGCTCCCTGCCCCTAATCCCCAGAGGGGACCCCGAGTTCCCCGCGAGCGGAGAGCAGCGCCGTGCGGGGGTTCCCCCCGTTGAGGCGACTACGGGGGAGGGGATAAAGGGGAGCCAGCGCGAATGACGGCTTTCCCGACCTAGGCGACTGGCGTGTGGGGTGCAGTTAACGTGGGAACCATAACTAATTAGCCGGACATGATATAACCCAGCAGGTAAGAAGAATCAATATCCACCCTTCTTCCAACCGAAAAATAAAACCCCCTTCCATGAAGTTAAGGGGGCAAAAAACGCTGTTGTAGATCTTCGGCAGACCAATGATTATTAGGTGCAGACGATATTGACTTATGCAGCAAGGGGGATCGCCCAAGGGGCAGTGCCGAACGCGAGTGCGTCTTTTGCTACACAGTTTTTGTGTAACTTGAAAATTACTGTGTAAAATTTATTACAAAGTTGGAGTGAAAAAGCACATCATCAGCAATGACTACAAATCTGTATTTCATCCAAATGAAAACCGCCATAAACAAATAACACCCTGTCTTCCAATCTCACACCACCTGATAGACAAAACTCAGACTTGCCCAATTATTCACATCTAACACATATGAGTCAGCCGCTGTGCCGTTCATATCCTTGACTGCACTGGCATTATGCAAATCTTGCAGAACAGCTTGTGCAACTTCTAAGGGGCTAATCAAGGGCTGTATGCGCTGTTGTTCTGCTTTGGGATGCTTAGCAGCTTCTAAAGCAGACAGAGATTGAGTAAAAGGTGCAGTACTAAAGATAAGTTGGGTTTCACTCAAGGAAGTTGGTCCTTGCACCACCCATTCAAAACCAGCAGTCGTTTGTGGTATCGTGAGCGTCTCCCCTGGAGAAATGACCATATCTTTGAGTACTGGTTTGAATTCCGATGAGTCTGATTCACTACTTTTGTACCAGGGAACCAGAGCGATCGCAGTCCGACTGCTATTTAATCCCAGCAGCATCAGATAAATAGGGCGATCGCTCATATTTTCCACTCGATACTGTATCTTACTACCGACACTTACAGTAGGAATATCACCGAGTTCAGGATTAAATGGTTTCTTGCTTGATGTTTCAGTGCTTTGGGTTCGTAGTGTTTCTCGTTGTATCACCGCCCGAGGCGTGAGGGTACCAATGATCTCTAATGTTGCCTTGATCCCCAAGCGCGAGGATCCTGTATTCTCTGTAAGTCGCCATAATTTTGCCGCCAGCAAAGTTTGTAGTTTTGGTGCTAACCGCTGCGCGGCTACTTTGACTGCGTCTCCCGCTTCCCCTTCAGTGTTAGGAATGAGTTCGCTACCAAGAGAAAATAAACCGTAACGACTGGGAGACACAACCGTAGGGTTAGTGGCTGCTAAATCTTTATTCTTCGCTTCTGGTAGTTTCCCAAACACATAATCTGCTGGCTGTTCTCCCGCGACTACGCTTGACACATGCGCAATTGTTGCAAAGGCACTTGTCGCATCTACGCGCTCAATTCTTTCGAGTCCAGTATTAAGAGCAACCGTTAAACCTATATTCCGAGGGATAACTCGCACAGCTTCCTGAACAAGTTGCCCGACTTGTGGGGAAGCCGTACCCTCAAGATTGGAAATTTGCGCTTTTGCTGTTAACCCTGCACGCGATCGGAAAACGAGCTGTGTATTTAACCCTTCTTTTGTCAGCAGAGTCAATCGGGAATTCGCTCCGTAGTATTCCAAGACTTGTGCAGGAAGTCCTCCTAGCCACAGTAAAACTGTTTTCCCATCGTCTTCAATTCCTGTGACGACTCCTTCTGCCCCAGAGGTGCTGTTTGGCAGCAAAATATCTGCTATCAGCGTCCGAGAAAGCTGATTTTTCTTATCTAGCAATAGTGCTGGCTGCTGTTTCGTACTTCCCAACTGCTGGACAGAAGCAGCCACATGAGAAAGACAGACTTGAATTGTCGTTGCTGGTATGGCTTCCCACAAGTACTGCGTTAAGGCGTAGGTAAATAATCCAGCACTAAAACCAGACAACTGCTCCTCCCTTGCCAATTGCTTGGGATCAGAGGTTGCTGACAGCACAATAATTGGCTCTTTTGTGGCAACCTGCTCCTGTAGCTTACGTTGCAACTCAAGTTCTTCTGCTGACAGGATAGCTTGTTCTGGTACTGGACGGCTGCGAATTCGTAGACTCGTTGGCGCCGAGGTGGAACGTGTGTAGTAGCTCGTATCCAATACTGCTGTTACATGATTTGTGGCGAGCGATCGCAACATCAGCAGCAGTGTTTCTTCCAATATATAGTTGACAATTTTACTCCCTTGTGAATATTCATTGCCATTAACTGGAACTAGAGCGTTTTGTGCTTCTTGCATGTCCAATTTGACACGGCTGCCATAGCCACTGTAGTGAAACACGACCACATCATCAGGTCTAGCTTGTTTCACTAGATGCTCGAAAAAAGCCGTCTCGATAGATTCCCTCGTCGCTTTTTCATTTGTTAACGAAATAATGTCTGAGGTTTGGAAACCAAAGCGGTGAATCAAAAGTTCCCTTTGCAGATCCACATCGGTTAGACAACCGAGCAAACCTGTCTGTTCAGGGTACTGATTGATACCTACTAATAAAGCCAATTTACGTGGTATGGGTTGTGCTAAAGCTTGGTAATAGCGATTTCCTAGGGTCAACCACTCAGCCTGCGCTGCACCCAATACCGTGAGTATAGAGCCAAGCCTTTGTAAAAATGTTCGCCGCTTCATAGTTAGCTATCAGCCCTCAGTCCATCAGCTATAGCTTATAGGGCTGAGGTCTGTAGTGTAAAGTAACCTTTTATACTTTCTTTATCTTGAATGTGCTTTAAATATCGTAAGTATGCACTGGTATTTGCATTGCCCGTGCCAATTCTGCCGCCACTTCTGGACGAGAAAATTCTGGTGGAGGTAACTCGCCTCGCCGCAGCATTTCCCGCACCTTTGTTCCCGACAGATGAATGCGCTCTTCCGGAAGACTAGGGCTTGTTTTACTCGTCGCCATTTGATGGGTACGCGTGCAGTAAAAGGCGTGTTCAAACATCATCGGTACAATGCCCAGTTCTTCAGGCTTAAACTCATCAAAGATATGCTGAGCATCATAAGTGCCGTAGTAATTACCTACTCCAGCGTGATCTCGTCCGACGATAAAGTGAGTACAACCGTAGTTTTTGCGAATCAAAGCGTGGAAAATTGCCTCCCGAGGACCAGCATAACGCATAGCCGAGGGATTAATTGCTAAAAGGACGCGGTTATGGGGGTAGTATTTCTCCATCAAAATTTCGTAACAGCGCATCCGCACATCTGCGGGGATGTCATCTTCTTTCGTCGCTCCAACCAATGGGTGCAAAAATAGACCATCCACAATTTCCAAAGCGCACTTTTGGATATATTCATGAGCGCGGTGGATGGGGTTGCGAGTTTGGAACCCAACAATAGTTTTCCAGCCCATTTCCTGAAACAACTGCCGAGACTCGACGGGATCAACTTGGTATTTTGGAAATAGAGGATGAGCCTCGCGTTCTAATAACCACACATCACCTGCTAAATTTACAGAACCTTGATTGTAGAGTACCTTTACACCAGGATGGTTTGAATCATTGGTTCGGTAAACATGAATAGCTTCACGGATCTTGTCGTAGTGGTATTTTTCTGTAAGTTCCAATACTCCGATATACTGACCAGCACGATTATCTAAACGAATCAAACCACCTTCTTGCAAGGGGGCGGCGACTTCTTCACTAACCGAGAGTGTAACCGGAATTGACCAAACGGTTCCGTTCGCTAGCCGCATTTCTGTAACAACGCGGTTGTAGTCCTGCTGATTCATAAAACCAGTCAGTGGACTAAAACCACCAATTGCAATCATTTGCAAATCTGATTCCGCCCGTTGGTCAAGTTGCACTCGCGGTAGAAAGTCAGCTTTTGAGAGAAATACTTGTTTTTGCTCAGGTGTAGCGATGCGATTCACTAATTGCCCACCATGAGGGGCTATGCTGTCAAGATTATAACTCAAGGTAGTCCTTTGTTTGCGATAACTACATTTTTTTTTAAGCTATGTATAACTTACCAAACCGTAGGCACGTATAGAGCAAAGATTATAGTTATTCGCAAATAGAAAGTAGGAAAAGATTAGGGGCATGAGGGATAAAACTCCCTCATGCCCATACCTGATTCGTGATCTAGCTAAATTGTTCAATGATCCCGCCACCCAACACTTTGTCCCCGTCGTACCAAACTGCAGCTTGTCCGGGGGTAATGCTAAACTGAGGTTCATCAAATACTACGCGGACACGGGAGTTTTCCAAGGGAATGACTGTTACTGGTACAGGAGTTGAACGGTAGCGAATTTGAACATCAGTGCGAATTGGGGTTGATGGTTCGGGCATAGATAGCCAGTTGACCCGCCCTACGGTACATTCGGGTTGAGTTGCTTTGGTGCGATCGCCTACAATCACTCTATTGTTCACTGCATCCAATTCGATCACATACAACGGTTCGGCAGCGGCGACCCCCAAGCCTTTACGTTGCCCTATCGTATAATGATGGACACCATCGTGTTGCCCAAGCACCTTACCCGTGGGGTCAACGATATCGCCTTTTTTGGGTGCAAGATATTTGTCAAGAAACGCTCGCATTGACCCGTTGCTTTCCACTAAGCATAAGTCCTGACTTTCTGGCTTATCTGCTGTTTTCAAACCGTGTTCTGTAGCAATACGACGAGTGTCAGTTTTTTGGAGTTCTCCAAGAGGGAATACGGTGCCTGCTAGTAAATCTTGCGACAAGTCATAGAGAAAGTAGGACTGATCTTTATTGCGGTCAACTGCTCGTAATAACTGGTAACGCCCAGTTGCTTGGTCATACTCAATGCGGGCATAATGACCGGTGGCAATGCGATCGCATTCTAATTTCTCGCGAGCATACTGCAACATCGGACCAAATTTCACAGTTTTATTGCACTGCGAGCAAGGCAAAGGAGTGATCCCAGTACTGTAACCAGCTACCAGGTAATCGACGATATGGGTCTGAAAGACATCGCGAATATCAACAATATGATGGGGAATGCCCAGTTGTTCGCAGATATAAGCCGCGTCAATCATACCTTCAGAGCAGCATTGACCTTTCCCTTTCATCAGCCAAAGGGTCAGACCAATAACTTCATAACCTTGATCGTGCAAAATGGCTGCTGCGGTGGAACTGTCAACGCCACCAGAAAGACCAACGACTACTTTCTTCATCTGCGGAAAAATGGCTAGGCTACTGTTCCTAGCTTAACACTGTCAACCAAAGGCATATGAATAAGGCACAAAGTGGAAATTCTCCATTTTCAGATTCCCAACTTCTTAAAGAAGTCGGGAATCTTAATTGTTCACAAATGATTTAGGATTACTATATTAAGCTTGTTATTTCTACTTCATTGTTTATTCCTTCTGAAGTTTTGCTGCTACTAAGCTATCAAGACTAAAAGAACTGCATACAGTCAACAGTTAGAATACTTGAGCGCACGATGCTCATTTCTTCTTTTTGAATTTTGAATTGCTTATGTCTGGTGCAATACCTTGTCAATTTACAGCATCCACCAGTTTTAGCCGATTATCAACACTAAATCCTTTACGGTTCCATATCTTCCATTTTCGACTACAGTCCATCTTGCCTCTAGTGCTGGGAGGATGTTTGCTGTTTATTTCCAACTCCACCCAAGCATATGCTCAAATCAAAACAGGTAATAGTTTACTGACTCAAAGGGTGTATCAAGGCTTACCGCCTACTCCCAATGATCCACTGCCTCCTTATGGTCAAGAGCCATTACCGCAAGTGCCGACAGGAGAGCCATTTTCTACAAGCCCCCAAAATAGCGTAGAATTCCGAGCACCGTCAAATCAATATAATCAAAATAATCAAAACTTTGGGCGCTACCAAGTGTACGTTTATGGCAGTAATTTGCGACGACAACTGCCAGAAGTACGTGACATCGTACCAGATGCGTTTATAAAACGGTTAGGAAGACGTGAGGTCATTCAGGCAGGAGTATTTCGCAGCGAATCAGGTGCCCGAGACAGAGCTAGACAGTTGCAATCCAGGGGTATAGGTAACACACGAATTGCCAGCTACAACGGACAAGATATACCCAATTATCCTGATACAGGATATCCTAACGGGTATCCTGGAGGCGGTTATGGCGGGAATAGGTCTAACAAGTACTATGTAGTAGTCCCTACCAAGTTGGAAGAGTTACCCTACTACAGAAACGAAATCAGACGCTATGTCAGACGACGAGATATAGCCGTTATCCCTAGAGATGAACCGCGAGGACCACACGTATTAGTTGGACCTTTTGCCAACCGCTGGCAGGCAGAAGAGTGGAACCACCGTCTGCGGCGAAATTCAAGATTTGGTAATGCCAGAGTTTACTACGGCAAATAAAAAGTGCTTGGTGGTGAGTGCTGAGTAGGATAAAGAAAAGTAGGAAAAAATAACTCAGCATTCATTGCTCGGAACTTAAGACTTGAGGACTTAAAACTGATGCAGGACAGGCAAGAACAAATATCACAAGTCGTCGTCACCGCACAGCAAATGCGCGATATTGAAGAGCGCATTTTTACAGTGGGAATGCCTGTAGCGGCTTTGATGGAAAAAGTTGCAGGACTCATTGCCCGTCGCATTTACGATATCTACCCGCTTTTTGGAGAACACCAGCACAAAGGCAAAGCTTCCTCATTCCCACACCAGTCGCCTCAACGGGGGGAACCCCCGCACAGTGAGACAGCGCTGCAGGAGGGTCTCCTCCGCAGGCGACTGCGTTCGTCGTAGACGTGCCGAAGGCATACCCGTTCGCGCAGCGTCTCCGACAGGAGAAGGGCGCTGGCTCCTCATCTCCTTCCCTGAAACAAGGCGCATTTCGCGTAGGAGTTCTCGTTGGTCCCGGTCATAATGGCGGTGATGCTTTGGTCGTTGCCCGAGAGTTATACTTTCGGGGTTATGAAGTTTTTATATATTGTCCTTTCTCTAAACTCAAGGAATTAACTTCGCAGCATTTGCAGTATGCTAAGAATCTGGGTTTACCGTGTTATGAGGCAATTGAGCTACTACAAAATTGTGATTTGTTGATTGATGGGTTGTTTGGATTTGGCTTAGAAAGAACGCTCACAGATCCAGTTGCAACGGCGATTAATCAGCTCAATGAATGGAAGAAACCAATTATTAGTATTGATTTGCCTTCGGGTTTGCACACAGATACAGGTGAGGTTTTGGGAACTGCTGTGCGTGCTACGCACACCTTATGCTTGGGTTTGTGGAAGCTTGGTTTATTGCAAGACCATGCTCTTGATTATGTCGGCAAAACCGAGTTAATCGATTTTGATATTCCCTTGGCTGATATACAAGCTGTACTAGGGAATTCACCAAGCATTAAACGTATCACAAAAACAACTGCACTCTCCACTCTGCCTCTACCTCGTCCGGCAGTCACCCACAAGTATAAGGAAGGACATTTACTGCTAATTTGTGGGTCGCGTCGGTATTCCGGAGGGGCAATATTAACCGGGTTGGGCGCGCGAGCAAGTGGTGTGGGAATGCTCTCGATCGCTGTGCCAGAATCACTGAAATCTATAATGGTGGCACAGTTGCCAGAAGCGCTGATTATCGGGTGTCCAGAAACAGATTCTGGGGCGATCGCCCAACTGCAACTTCCACCAAAAACAGATCTGAGTTCATTTAGTGCGATCGCCTGCGGTCCCGGTTTAACACAAGACGCCAGTCCAATTTTACAACAAGTGTTAGATAGCACTAACCCCTTAGTTCTAGATGCTGATGGCTTGAATATCCTAGCTGAAATGGGAACTATAACCACGTTGCAAAAAAGACAAACACTAACAGTACTTACACCGCATACTGGTGAATTTAAGCGGCTGTTTCCTGAGATTCCTGATGCCAACAAAGACAGAATCAAGGCGACGCGGGAAGCTGCGGCGCAAAGTGGCGCAGTGGTGTTATTGAAAGGCGCAAGGACTGTTATTGCTAACTCCCAAGGTACCGTTTGGATTAATCCCGAAAGCACCCCAGCTTTGGCGCGTGGTGGCAGTGGAGATGTATTAACTGGGCTTATGGGTGGATTATTGGCGCAAGCTTCTTCTAAAAAAATATCCGTAGAGGAGATAGTGGCAACTGCTGCTTGGTGGCACTCTCAAGCAGCAATTTTAGCAGCACAAGAGCGGACAGAGTTGGGAGTAGATGCATATACCCTGACAAATTATCTCATACCTGTTTTGGCATCAACCTCAACAAGACTTCTATACTGAACTTTTTGTACTTACCTTTTTTAATCGCTGAAAGTCCTGTAAATGAAGGCTTACATTTTTTAAAACAGGTAAGTGATTTTTGGGCGGCTCCTAAGCCAAGAAAAAAGCGTTTTTATCAACCTCCTTTCCCAAACTTCTTCATCTTTTACTTAGTTTGGGTTAAGTTCATAGCATGCGCCTTCTCTAAACACAGCTTCAATTTTTCTGCCAGCACGCGTACATTAGGTTCTTCAAGCAAGGTATAGTGAGAGCCGGGAATATGATAAACATCAATTCCTCCAGTAATGAGTTCGCCCCATCCAAATTGCGGATCATATTGCATACCTGTAGCTTCCTCCCGCTCCTTATCGTCAGTCCGCAGCAAGATCATTCGACCTGAGTACTCCTGGAAGATGTATTGGCTCTGAGCTTGGTGATTAGCACCTAGAATATCTATGTGGTTGTCACCCTCAGGTAGAGGCTCCGAAATCCCTAACAAATGCATATATTTGTGTCGGATCTGGTACGTTCCCCACTCACGCCAGCCCACAAGCTTTTGCTGAAGGTAGGCAGGTCCTTGTTGTCTAAAATTATTTACGTGCTCAAAAACTCTGTTTATGAAAGGCAATCGCTTCTCAGAACCTGGAACACTGGTATCAATCATAGCTAGAATAGCCACTTTCTCACCTTGCCTATGGAGTTGCTGAGCTATCTCCAAGGCAACTATACCCCCGAAAGAGTATCCTCCTATATAATAAGGACCTTTAGGTTGAATAGTTTGCATTTCTTGAATGTAAAGCGCTGCCATGTCCTCAACTCGGGTTAAGAGAGGCTGTTTTCCATCTAGTCCTGGTGGTTGTAGCCCATAAACTGGTTGATCCGATCCCAAATACATAGCTATGGGGCGGTAACACAGAATTTCTCCACCCATAGGGTGCATGAAGAATAAAGGTGGCTTGGAACCGTTAGGCTGAATTGCTACCAAGGATGACCAAGTATCTATTGATGTGTCCTCCCTAAGCGTCCCTGGCAAAACCTGATCACTCGTTGGTTGTTCTTGTGTAGGACAAAGCATTTTGGCAAGAGTTTCCACTGTACCTGATTGAAAAAGGGTGGCTAGAGGCAGTTTCTTGCCGAATTTTGTCTCTATTTGCCCGAATAAGTGTACAGCTAGTAAGGAATGCCCGCCTAAGTCAAAGAAGTTGTCTTTAATGCCAATGGGTTGGACGCGTAAAACTTCTTCCCAAATCTGGACAAGTTCTTGTTCTAACTGATTGCGGGGAGCAACAAAGTTTTCTTTGGAATCAGGTTTTGCTAGGTCAGGTGCTGGAAGGACGCTGCGGTTTACTTTGCCGCTAGGAGTGAGGGGCAAGGCTTCCAGCAACACGAAAGCGAACGGTACCATATACTCAGGCAGCTTTTCTCTAAGGAACTGACGCAAGTCACTTACGCTAAGTGCTGGACCTTCATTGGAAACAACATAGGCTACCAAGCGTTTCTCGCCACTGGCATCTTCACGCGCAACGACCACAGTCTGAAGTACAGATGGGTGTTGGCTCAGGACAGCCTCTATCTCTCCTAATTCTATGCGGAATCCCCGTATTTTTACTTGGTAATCGCTGCGTCCAATGAATTCAATACTACCATCTTTTAAGAAGCGGGCTAAGTCGCCAGTTTTATATACGCGTGCCCCTTCTTTAGCGCGAAAAGGGTCGGGAATAAATTTTTCATCTGTTAATTCTGGGCGGTTGAGATAACCTCGCGCCAGTCCCAAACCACCAATATGCAGTTCCCCAGGTACGCCAATAGGGACTGGTTGCATATGAGAGTCTAGCAGATAAATTTGTGTGTTGGCAATTGGGCGACCGAGAGGGACTATTTTGACTCGTTCGTCTTGTTCTGCCGGGATTGGATAGGTGGCGACAATCCCACAGGTTTCAGTTTGACCAAACATATTAATTAATCGTGCCTGATGCTTGAAGCCAAACCTCCACTGACTGGGAATATCAGACATAAGTGGTTCGCTCGCAGAAACAATCAAGCGCAATTTGTTGTCTAATAAAGCTTGTCTTGTTCTTGGTTCTAAACCAGACAGTGTATGAATACAGTTGCGCCAGTAAGAGGGGACGATATCAATCACTGTGACATCGTGTTGTTGAATTGCCGTAAACAGCGCTTTTGGATCTGTTCTCTGTTCGGAAGTCGCAATTTTGACAGTAGCGCCAGCAGCCAGAGGTACCATTAATTGCCTAACGGAAGATGAGAAAGCAATTGATGCTGTGTGCATATACACATCTTCTGCTGTGATACCCAGCGCACGTCCCATTGCCTGCGCGTAGTGACACAAATTAGTATGTGTGACTTGGACTCCCTTGGGTTTTCCGGTTGAACCAGAGGTGTAAATTACATAAGCTAAGTTGGCAGGTGTTGCTGTTTGGTTTAAGTTTTCTTCTGAGTGTTGGGCAATAAATTGCCAATCTCTATCAAAGCAAACGACTTGCGCTGTATGTTCGGGAAGTTCCGTTATCAAAAACTCCTGAGTCAACAACACTAAGGGTTGAGAGTTTTGCAACATGAACGCCAAGCGCTCTTTGGGATACGATGGATCCAAAGGTACGTAAGCTGCACCCGCTTTAAGAATCCCCAACAGTCCCACGACCATCTCTAGGGAGCGTTCCACAAAAATGCCAACCAGTACCTCCGGACCAACTCCCAAAGTCTTGAGGTAGTGCGCCATTTGATTAGCAAGGGCGTTCAACTCCTGGTAAGTGAGTTGCTGCTCTTCATACATCACCACCACAGCGTCCGGAGTACGCTCTACCAGTTGTTCAAACAACTCATGGATACACTTATCCTGGGGATAGTCGGTATCAGTATCGTTCCACTCATACAGTAACTGGTGACGCTCGGCTGCTGTTAGCAATGGCAACTCGCTAATGTGCTGCTGTGGGTTAGCAACAATTCCTGACAACAATGTCTGGAAATGCCCACTCATCCGGCTTATAGTGCAAGCATCAAACAGATCAGTGTTGTATTCCCACAACCCTTGCAGTCCCTGTTCGGTTTCGGTGATTGACAGTGTTAAATCAAACCTGGAGGCGACGTTATCCCAATCGTAGGGAGTTAAGGTTAGTCCTGGCAACTCCAATGTTTGTCGCGGTGTATTCTCCAAGACAAACATCACCTGGAACAGTGGGTGATACGAGAGCGATCGCTCTGGTTGCAGTTCATCGATCAACTTGTCAATCGGCAAATCCTGGTACGCGTAGGCGGACATTGCCACATTTCGCACCCTTTGCAACAATTCCCGAAAACTGGGGTTGCCTGCCATATCAGTACGTAGTACCAAAGTATTGACAAAAAATCCAATCAGATCCTCTAGCTCAGACAAATTTCGACCTGCTATTGGAGAACCGACCAAAATGTCTTGCTGTCCAGTATATCGGTACAGTTGGGTCTGGAAAGCGGCGAGCAAGGTCATGTAAAGTGTCACACCCTCTTGCTGTGACAATGTAGACAGCGCTTGCGATAAACTTTCGCTTATGACGAAGGATTGCTTTGCACCTTGGTAAGTCTGCACTGCTGGACGTGGTCTATCAGCAGGCAATTCCAATACTGGATTTGCACCCACAAGTTGCTGTTTCCAATACTTCAGTTGCTTTTCTAGTACCTCCCCACAGAGCCATTGGCGTTGCCAAACCGCAAAATCGGCGTACTGGATAAGTTGTTCGGGTAGAGGATTGGGCTTTGCGTTCAAGAACGCTTGGTAGAGGGTTGCTAGCTGCTCAAATAAAATGCTCATCGACCAGCGATCGGCGGCGATGTGATGCATGACCAACAGCAGGATATGCTCTTGAGGCGACAGCATCAGCAAGCTGCCGCGTAGCATCAAATCTGATGTTAAATTGAAGGGGCGTTGCGCCTCATCTTGTAAAGTCTGTTGTATTTGGGCGGTGCGTTGGCTTCGCGGACAATCCTTCAGGTCAATCACCTGTAGTTCCACTGACCGAGGCTCTCTAATCACCTGCACTCCTTTGCCATCGGGTGCAAGAAAGTTGGTTCGCAATGCTTCGTGGTGGGCAACAATGGCATCCAGAGACTGCTGCAGTACCGCCACATTCAGGTCGCCTTGCAACTGCAAAGTCTTAGTAATGTGATGTGCTGAATTATTAGTTTCCA
Organism: Scytonema sp. PRP1; assembly: GCF_036697665.2. Classification (NCBI taxonomy): domain Bacteria; kingdom Bacillati; phylum Cyanobacteriota; class Cyanophyceae; order Nostocales; family Scytonemataceae; genus Scytonema; species Scytonema sp. PRP1. The sequence goes on from NZ_JBAHYJ020000113.1 coordinate 90,784, forward strand.
ACTGTGCTAAAAACCACAGTCGTTGTTGGGCAAAAGATACCGGAGCTGGTTCAGTCCTAGTTCTTTTGGGAATGGTATGCTGTCTTTTGACATCAGCACTTTTGTTTTTAACTTCTAGCTCTGCTAGTTCTCTTTTGATTGGTGAAACAGGGGCAATCTTTTTGCTGGTATCATCCATATATTGTCATCCTTGATTGCTATTACCTAGTCAACAGAACATAGCCACCCCTATAATATTTTTCCAGTCTTCAGCACCCAAGTATGCTAGTCAAAAAAGTTACTTTCACTACAGTCAGATACTTTCTTTACTTCTCCTGACTGCCATAGTATAGCTCATGCCAATAGGTGAGTGTTTCCGTCTTGCGTTTGACAGCAATTGAGTTGGGATAGTTGTTGACTTGTTCTTCAAAACGACTGGTGATTGATTACTTAAGATCTTCTTTTTTGAATTCGATGAACCCGATGGGCAGACTCACAGAACGATTGTAAGTAGCCTGTCGTTGCCAATAAAGCAAAAGATCTGGTATAGAATAATTGTTCATTGATATCCCGACAATTCTGAGTAATTCTTTTAGCGCACTCTACAAGCGTAGCTGTTTAAATAAAAAAGACAAAAGACAATTTTAATTAACATACAACCAATGGCTTCATATTGAAGCCAAGGAAATAGAATTTCCTGTTAATTGCAAGAAGTTATTTTGCATCGTCAGTGGTTTCTAATTATAATCCTACAACTATAGAATATCTTTGAGTTGACTAGACTGCCGCAATAATTCTAAATCCCTTTAATGTGCATTTACTTTAGAAAGGTACATACACTGTCGGTTTTTTAATGTCGGTTTTTTGATTCTCTATCATACTTTGTAACTCGTTTATTTTTATATAGATTATTTTAAGACTTAATTAACTAAGCTGATTGCTATAAGTTAGTAGTTTTTATAAAATCTTTATCTGATCTTTAAAATAAAAATATAGCGATTGTTAGTTGCATAAAACACATGCATACGCTAAGTGGAACTGTAGCAATGAGCAACACAGGCGGAGTTGTTGTTACAAAAACGTCAACGGGTTGAACAGTTGGCAGCTTATTTGCGTTCCATATAAAATCCCCCATGTTCTCAAATAATTTTGGTCTTGGGGGATTTTTGCTAAAATTCCTGTTTGGCTTTTGATCACGTTATACCATATACCAAAATATGGCTCGAAAAAGTATCAAGTTGAAGCTATCCGACAAACATGAAAGTTAACTTGCTTGAGGTGTAGTTTGTGCTTGGTTTTGTGCTTGATTTTGCTCAGTTTGTCGGTTTTGTTGTCCGCTGATAGCTTGATTGCTTTGTCCACCGAGATTAATTGAGACAACTCTGTTTCTTTCTTCCTCAGCTTTAGGCAGAGTCAAGCACAGGACGCCGTTGTTAAATTCAGCTTGAACCTTATCATTTTGAATCCGAGATGGCAAAGGAATAACGCGTTGAAATCTGCCATACCGAAATTCCGAACGTCTCATACCTTTGTCTTCTTGCTTAGTTTCAGATTTACGTTCACCAGTGATAGCAACCGCTTCGGCGGTAACTTTCACGTCTAAGTCTTTGGCTTCAATCCCAGGAACCTCAACTCTAAGTTGAATTTGTTCAGGAGTTTCGTGAATTTCTGCTGCTGGTATAAAAGAAGAACCAGCGATTTCCGTCTCGCTATCGCCAGTAGTCGTCATGCGATCAAACAGGCGATTCATCTCGCGTTGCAATAGCGAAATTTCGCGGAAAGGATCGCCCCGGAAAGGGTCGAAACGCATGATTGCCATATTTTCTACCTCCGGTATCTCTTAAATGCAAGAGTTACAATACTCTCGCTTCAACTTCAAGCTATCAAAGGCAAAAAGTTTGCTCCTCAACCAAGTGGATGAGTTTTTGTTTGCAATTAAATGTATATCGAATTACAAATTTTTCGCGGTTATTTATTGCGTTCTGCTAATAGATATTACGTAAAATTAGATACTTTCTTCGTAAATACATCCTCATCCAATTAGCGGAAATTACCCTGATTCTTTTGATAGAGGTAGCAAATGCATCCACTTGTCAAGATGTAAATGACCTTTAGAGGTGGATGAAAATGGCTAAAGTCAATCCAATCCAACTGCAAAAACATCTGAAAGGTGTTGACTATCCGGCTAGTAAAGAACAATTGATTCAACACGCGCAAAAGCAAGGCGCTGACGATACTGCCATTTCAGTATTGAACGAATTGCCAGATCAGGAGTATGAAAGCCCAACTGATGTCAGCGAAGCTGTAGGCGAGATTGAGTAAGATAATACCTCAAACTGGCTGGGAATAATCTCCGGATTTCCCGCCAGTCTTACTAACCAACCTAATTGATTCAATTTGAATCGACTTTTCCAAAGCTTTCGCCATATCGTACAACGTCAGAGCGGCAATAGAAACAGCGGTTAAGGCTTCCATTTCGACTCCGGTTTCAGCTTTGGTTCTGACTGTTGCTTGAATGTGATAACCAGGTAATTGTGGATCAGGTGTGATCTGCACTTCGATTTTTTGCAACGGTAAAGGATGACACAGAGGAATCAAAGAAGCTGTATGTTTGGCTGCCATAATCCCAGCTATCCTTGCAGTTGCCAATACATCGCCTTTGGGAGCATTCCCTGCTTGAATGGCAGCGAGGGTTTCGCTTAGCATCCTGACTCTGGCTGCGGCTACTGCTTGGCGAACGGTGGGGGCTTTACCAGACACATCCACCATCTGAGCTTGACCCTGATTATCCAGATGGCTCAAGTTAGCAGATAAAATTTCAGAATTTTCTTGCATCTTTTGGAAAGAGTATGCTAATATTAAATTCTTGTAAGGGTGTGTAGCTCAGTGGACTAGAGCACGTGGCTACGGACCACGGTGTCGGGGGTTCGAATCCCTCCTCGCCCGTTATTGTAGAGACGCAAATATTTGCGTCTCTACAATTTTAAGTATTTAGGTATCTTTCAAAGCATAAGCATCTTGACCTCGACCAAGAGCAAAGCGCAGTGAACTGGGTAAGTCTTTGCTGGACAGGGTCAGAAAGATGACAATGCCTAAAAATGTTAAAAGGGCGCACAGACCAAACATATTTCTATAGCCAATATATTCGGCAACAGAACCAAAAGCTGGAGCGGCGATCGCAATCCCAACATCCATTCCCATCAGACATATAGCAAATATCTGCCCCCGTTCATAAGGCTGCGCGCGGTCTACCATCATAGCTGCAATCATGGGAATCAAAGTGCCAGAAGCAGCCCCCTCAATCATTGCTGCAAACAAGAAAGCTGTGGCACTGTTGGCTAGCCACAAAATTGACAACGACAGGGTGTAAAAAACTAGACTGAGGGTAATAAACAAACCACGACCGAGGCGATCGCTTGCCTTTCCAGTGAATATTCGTACACCAAAACTGGCAACTGCTCCTGCTGTATAAAACAATCCTGCATTCAAATTTACCCCAGTTGATTTGATGAACAACGGGATAAAGGTGTGTAAAGCACCAAAAGCCAAACCAACCAGCAACATAATTATGGCTGGAGTTCTCACCCTGGGGCTACTCACAATTCGCCAAAATTGACTGTTTTTCGTATCACCTTGTTGTGTTGCTACTGGTGGGTTAACGATTGCCAAGATTCCCAAAAATGCAACAAAAGCCAATTCAGCGGTGATCAGAAATAAAATCTGGTCACCAATCCCAGCTTGCAAATACCCGCCTAAAGCTGGTCCAATCGCTACCCCGATTGGATTGACCAAACTCATGTTACCAATGATTTCACCCCGCTTTTCCAGGGGAGCAATGTCTGCCACCAACGCATTGAAACCAGTCGCGAAAGCAGCGATACTGATGCCATGAAAGGCACGCAGCAGTATCAGCAGGGGAATAGATTTGATCGACAAGTAGCCAAGGGGTGCGACAGCAGCCACCAGCGTACCGATAAGCAACACAATTTTGCGACCCCGCCGATCCGCCAAGCGTCCCAACAAGGGGCGAAATAACAACAGTCCGATGGCAAAACTGCCTAGCACAATCCCAATTTGCTGCTTTGTTGCCCCCACAGACTCAATATACAGTGGTAGCGTTGGCAGTAACGAAGCCAAGCTAGACCAGAACAGTAAACCTGCTACAAATAAAATCAGCAGGTTGTTCCGCAATTGGGTATCGATTGTGCGAGACATGTTCACAGCAGATGCAAGTTAATGTTAGCTTTGTTTAACCTTTTACCAGTAAATACAATTAAATACAATGATGGCTCTTTCTAAAGTGATACCTCACCCAGCAGATTTAAACGCATATTTTTGATTTTTTTGTAAAAAATTCTACTAAGACCTCTATGTACTGTAGTGTGAAAAACCGTTGTTTAATTGTGAACTTGGCTTGTGAACAACGAACCACAGAGAACACAGAGGAAAAAACTTAGAAAATTTGGCCCTTCGGCTACGCTCAAGGTCAACAACTCAATTAGGATTGCTATGTAGGACCCTTAATGAACAGTTCAGGGTCACATAGCATTTGTTATTTTCCTGGCGCTGGTAGCCCTATTTCAGGATGTTCCGGTAGATACCATTTGTGGGCGATCGCCGCTAGCTGATCTAACACTAGGATGAGGTCTTGTGCTTTTTCGGTTAAACCGTAAGTCACTTGAGGTGGGATTGTTGGCTCATAATCGCGATAAATAATTTCTGCCTCCTCAAGCATTCGTAATCTCTCAGTGAGAACTTTTGACGAGATACCTTCTATCTGGCGTTTTAGCGCACCAAAACGGGTGGGTCCTTGCTGACGCAAAATCCAAAGAATATAGAACGTCCAAGGTCCACCTAGTAAGTTTAATAACGTGCCCACAGGGCAACTTCCAGCTTCTTTTAACAGAGACATAGTTTCTTGATAGTGTCGTGGTTACTTGAAAGTACCTACTTTACTTTTTCAACTAGTAACTTATAGTAACTAATAGAAGGATACAAGTCCTAGACCTTGCTTTGTTGCCTGCAACATACCCTGATAGTCTCGGTTAGAAGCTTGTGAGCCAAGGGAATCACAAGCCCAACACTGAATATCGAAAGCATTAAGATTTACCCAAACATCAGCGAATTCACTAAAAACTCCACAGCCACAGGCTGAAGGAGTCGTTCGATTGCGCGTTGAGCAGCACTGTTATGCCAGGGCGTGAAATTTACACAACTAGGAGTTAAACACATGAAATTCGTAAAAAATTTGTCAATCGCTATTGTCAGTGCTGGATTCATGGTTTTGGCAGCCGCCGCTCAAGCCAAGTCGGTAACTTTGGAATACGACCGCAGTATTGGCAGCCCTGGGTTTGGTTCTGGGCAGCTTTTTCTACCCCAAGGCATAGATGTGCAGGAAGGAACTGGGAATATCTTTATTAGTGATTCTGAAAACGATCGCGTCTCAGTATTTGATCAAAACGGTAATTTTGTTAAAGCTATTGGCGGTATCGGTAGCGGGCTGTTCGACGAGACAGCAGACTTAGCATTCGACAAGTTGACTGGAAACCTTTATGTGGGTGATGTTAAAAACAACCAAATCGATGTTTTGGATGCTGATGGAAACTATTTGAGATCCTTTGGCTCATTTAGTCCTGAAATCGAGGGTAGACGCTTTTATGGACCTGGTGGCGTCGCATTCGATGCCGTAGGAAACTTTTATGTAGCTGATTATACTCTTGATGCTATCAAGGCATATGATAGAGACGGTAACCTAATCAAAACAATTGGTAGCTCTGGCACTGGATCGGGACAGTTTCAGGGACCCTCGGGTTTATCAATCTCTGAAAAATCTGGAAATATCTACGTAACCGATCAACTCAACAACCGCTTTCAAGTATTAGATCCTCAAGGTAATCCTCTGTTGGTCGTTGGCGGCGAAGCCGGTAGCGGACGCGGGCAGCTAAATGGACCAGTTGCCATAGAGGTGGATGACGAAGAGAATATTTATGTGGGTGACACTTTCAACAACCGTATCCAGGTATTCGATAAAAACGGTAATTATCTCTCTGAATTTGGCACCGCTGTTCCCAACGCCACGCCAGAACCCCTCCCACCAGGAGCGTCGTTACCCGAACCAGGGCAGTTTAATTGGACAGTCGGCGCACACTACGACAATGGGAAACTCTATGTGAGTGATTTCTTTAACAGTCGCGTTCAGGTGTTGAACGTCAAAGGCAAAACCTCAATACCTGAACCGACATCAGTGTTAAGTCTGGGATTGGTGGGACTTGGGGCTGCTCTTCAATTACGGAAAAGGCAGCAAAAGGCAGCCATGAGCTTAGATGAACTTGACAAAACTGCTGTTTAGTGATTTTTTAAACAGCCAGTTAACATTAGACTTCTTGCGCGAATCAAATTATAGCGGTTCTCAATTAAATACATTGCAGTTCTAATTTTCTTGTGGGACAGGTGTCCTCACCTGTCCTTTAGATTAGGTCACCTCACCTGTCCTCTAGATTAGGTCACCTCACCTGTCCTTTAGATTAGGGCACCTCACCTGTCCTCTAGATTAGGTCACCTCACCTGTCCTTTAGATTAGGTCACCTCACCTGTCCTCTAGATTAGGGCACCTCACCTGTCCTCTAGATTAGGGCGGGCAAGATGCCCACCCTACAAGAGCTATATTGCACATAACACCAGAACCACTATGTGACTGGCACTATTTGTGTAAAAAGTCTACTAATTTACACTTTTTGTGATCACCTCACGGACACGATAGATCGGGCGTCCTTGAGACTCATGGTAAGTACGCATCAGCAACTCTGCCAATAGACCAAAGCAAAATAATTGTACGCCTGTGACTAGCAACAGAACCGCTAAAATCAGCAGAGGGCGATCGCCAATGTCCTGATGAAAAGCAAATTTCACAAAAGTTAAGTAAATTCCAATCGCCCCACCTGAAGCCATCGAAATCAATCCCCACAGCCCAAAAACGTGCATCGGGCGTGTGAGGAACTTTTTCATAAACAAAATCGTTAACAAATCCATCAACACTCGGAACGTCCGCCATATCCCATACTTGCTGCGACCAAAGCGACGGGCGTGGTGACGCACAGGCATTTCTGTAATTCTTGCTCCTTCAATATATGCTAAAGCCGGAAGAAACCGATGCAGTTCTCCATAAAGGTTCATATCTGCCACCAGTTCAGCGCGGTATGCCTTCAGTGAACAACCATAGTCATGAATATTTACGCTGGTGGTTCGCCTAATTAACCAGTTGGCAATTTTAGAAGGGAGTAACCGATTCAAAGCGCCATCTTGTCGGTTTTTCCGCCAACCATTCACCAAATCGTAGCCTTCTTCCAGCTTTGCCAACAGCATAGGTATATCTGCTGGATCATTCTGCAAATCCGCATCCAAAGTGACGATCGCTTTCCCCAGGGCATAGTAAAACCCAGCAGCCATCGCCGCAGTTTGACCGTAGTTGCGACGCAGAATCACCGCTTTTAAATCATTGCGGATTTGGGCTTGTTCTTTAAGAAAGCGCGGCGAACCATCTGTGGAACCATCATCGACACAGATGATTTCATAACTTAAGTCAGTAGCAGATAATGTGGATGCGATCGCCTCCAGCAAATGAGGCAAACTTTCCACTTCATTATGCACCGGCACCACGACCGAAACATCCGGGACAACCAATGATATCGCCTCATTTTGCCCAGCAAGCCCATTAGAAACCAGTCCACTCCTCATATTCCTCTTTTATCCTCAGCGTTGTTGAGGTTCGTAACTCTTGACCACTCTTCCAGCACCGCGCAGTTGCTGGTAATATGACTGACTGATCTCATCTTCTTGTTCCGAAAGAGAGTCAATGGCAATTCCATTACGCCCTTTATCTTTCCCAGAACTATGGATGTAGCAGCCATTCCCTAGATAGAGTCCCACATGAGTTGCTTTTTGGAAACCAAAGAACAGGAGATCACCTGGTTGTAATTCTGTAATAGCAATCGGTTGGGTGAATGCTTCCTGCTGATAAGCATCTCTGGGTATGCGAATACCCACCGAAGCAAACGCTGCTTGCATCAATCCCGAACAATCGTAATTTGGTCCTACCGTACCACCCCAAAGGTAATAATTTGGCTGTTGCATAGCTTTTTGGGTAAACGCTATCACCTCTGGCAATCGTTTTTTAATCTCAGATTCAACAAAATTTTTCGCTTTATAAGGTACAGTGCATGGTTGTAACAAACTCAAATCTGAAAGCGACAGCCATCCTGGATAGTCATCTTCACACAAACACACCTGTAGAGACGTTGCATGCAACGTCTCTACATCCTGGTAGTTTGATGTCACCCACAAATGTCGCCCAGTTCCAGCTTGAGTTGCCAGTCGCTGACAACTGGGAGAATCATATATGTTGAGGTCAGCTAGGCACTGGTACTCACCCGATTTGAAATTTTGTATTTTGAATTCTAGATTAGAGGACATCCTTGAACAACAATGAATTTCTTCAATAAAGACGAACAACTTGAAAATCTTGGTAATGGCATTTTAGAAGCAACTTGGGCAGCATTTCCAACTTTAGCCCGCAACCAAATTGCTTTGACTTGGATTGTCTATGATCCCCCTGTACTCGTAAACACGGGTGGCGCTTTAACTCCAGATGCTTTTTGGAACCACCCAGTTCGTGGTTTCACTTACCGTGGAGTGGAACGAATTTATCCTGCGAGTGTGGTGAAGCTGTTTTACTTAGTAGCAGTCAACGAATGGCTGGAGAAAGGCATGATTTCCACTTCAAAGGAGTTGGAAAGAGCCATGCGCGATATGATTGTTGATTCCAGCAATGATGCGACGAGTTTAGTTATAGATATTCTCAGTGGAACCACTTCCGGACCAGAATTATCACCAGGACCATTTGAAACCTGGAAGCAGCAGCGCAATATCGTTAATCGCTATTACCAGTCTCTGGGTTGGTCGGATATGGAAACGATAAATGTCTGCCAAAAAACTTGGTGTGATGGGCCTTATGGACGCGAACGGGCTTTTGTGGGAGAGTTGCTAGATAACCGCAATATGCTGACGACAAATGCTACCGCTAGATTGCTACACAGTATTGTTGGTGGTGTGGCGGTGTCGAGTGGGCGATCGCAAGCGATGATGACTTTGATGAAACGCAGTCTTCAGCCGGATGATTTGCCAAAAGATGTTGAAGAAAACCAAGTGACAGGCTTTTTGGGTGGTGCGCTTCCCCAAGAAGCACAAATTTGGTCAAAGGCAGGTTGGACGAGTCAAGTTCGCCATGATGCTGCGTATATAGAAATACCGGGTAACCGTCCCTATCTTCTAGTTGTATTTACTGACGGGAAAGCCAATGCAAAAAACCAAGCTATTTTGCCCTTTGTCTCCCAGCTGGTTGCTGATGCGGTTGGAAATTTAGGTTAGTTACTTGATCAAGGTGTTAACGGGGAGCTTGTATGAGTAGCTCCTCGACCACAATAGCAAAGGATTTTACTATAAGGATTTTTTGCTAATTCTTCTTAAAAAATATGATTTTTTAAATATATTCCAGTTCATCAAAAGTGTATATGTATCTTTTAACTTATGAAGATTAAACAAAAGAAATCTCAAATAATTAGTAACAAATTTGACTTTTGAAATATTCCGACTAGCTGTTAAATAGGAATCATCACTGTTCTAGTGGTTATATCGGCTACTGCCCTGTTGAAAAAACTGGGATAGAAGGTTTTGGGATTGTAAGTGCTAGCTTTTGCTAGCTTTAGGTCGGATACTAAATAAGGCGCAAGCCTGCTTGTAAAAAGTAACGCTTATGCTTTAAAAACAGCTTAAATTTAGGGGACATGATGGTTAAGGTGCCAGTAAGCATTATTATTAATAACTACAACTACAGTCAGTTTCTGGGCGAAGCAATTGATAGTGCCTTAAGCCAAACCTACCCAAATACCGAGGTGATTGTAGTGGATGATGGTTCCACCGACAATTCCCAGGATATTATCACTAACTACGGTACGCAAATTGTTCCTTTACTGAAGAATAATGGTGGGCAGGCATCAGCACTCAATGCAGGTTTTGAAGTAAGCCGTGGGGAAATTGTCATTTTTTTGGATGCAGATGATTATCTGTTTCCTTATGCAGTTGAGCGAGTGATTGCAGCCTGGGAACCCAGTGTAGCAAATGTGCAGTATCGTTTGGAGTTGGTTGACGCTCAAAAAAAGTTTATAGATACCCTACCACGCCCGGAAATCCATCTGGATAGCGGTGACGTATTGCCGATTTTGCTGAAAAAGGGAAGATACAATTGTTTGGTAACCAGCGGTAATGCTTTCAGTCGAGCTGCGTTAGCTGAAATTGTGCCGATACCGGAAGATGAGTTCCGTATTTCTGCCGATGGTTATCTGGTTACTCTCATACCCTTTTATGGTCAGATTGTTTCTATAGAAGAACCTTTAGGAGGATACCGTCAACATGGTAGTAATTTGTGGTCAACAAGGGAGGGAGTGGCAAGTGAGAAATTTATTAAGTCAATAAAGCATGACTTTCTAAAATATAAAGTTTTGCGTGATAAAGCGACTGAGTTAGGATACGAAGTCCCCCAAAATTTAGGCTTGTGTGATTACTTCCATTTGCAAGACCGATTAAGTTCTTTGCGCTTAGCTCCGCAAAACCATCCGGTTCCCTTGGATTCGCAACTTATTTTAGCTTATAAAGGTTTTTTGGCTGTTTGGAAAGATTCAGATTTCTCTAGGAAAAGAAAGCTGATTTTGAGTACTTGGTTCCTTTGGGTTGGGGTCATGCCCCAGGCGTTAGCGAAGCCAGCTATTACCTGGTGGTTGGCTTCAGAATCGCGCCCCAAAGCCATAGATTTGCTACTAAAAAAAATTCGCTCGCTGACGACTTGAGAGGAAACAGCAGAGAGGGAGAGTAAGACCATCACCGACTTGAGTGTCGGATATTCCTTGTGGAATATACCTAACGTGGCATCTGCCAATGAGACAGGAAGCTCAGACTTCAAGCGTTCGCGCAGCGTGCCGTCAGGCATAGCTAAGTCTGAGTACTTCACTTAACGACTTTAACCCAGCCTTATGAATTATGAATTACGAATTTGATTGAATGCGGCGTCTTTGAGCAGAGCCTACGATTTTTAAAGCCATAGACTCTATTTGATGGTAAAGCGATCGCGGCATGAGCCAGAGAAAATAGGCAGCGGCTAAGGTGATAAGCGTACGGTGTGGTTCTTCTAGTAGGATGCGCCAGTAGGTAGATAGAGCTCGATGGGTGAACTCAATAGCTGTTGTACCATCTTTCAAAGTGACTGCCCTTCGAGCTAAATGCCGCAGTTGATAAGCCATAGCTATCTTTTCCAACTCAGCCATTGATTCTGAAGGTACGTAAGCGTGTGCTTTTTCCAGCATCGTTTCCCAGGACTTTAACTTTTTCATCAGTTGAGCTGAAAATCCCTGAGAATTGACTCGGTAAAGTGTCAAGGGTTCAGCAATACCCTCAATCAGCCATTTGGTTTTCATCGCAATCCGCAACCAACATTCCACATCTTCCGAAGGGTGCAGTTGCCGATCATCATCAAAATAAAAGTTTTCTACCGTTCCGTAAAGATTATCTTGGAATGCAATATCTTCCAGCGTTTCTCGCCGAATCACAGGTACCGAACCATTCCCAATTGGGGTACGACAAACTAAATCAAGCGGAGTAATTTCCTTGAGCTTGGTGATTTGATAAATACCTAAAGGTTCCCCTAATTCATCAATAAAAGCAGAACGACAAAAACTCACCCCTACTGCTGGTGAGTTTTCCAGATGTTCAATATGTTTTGCTAGCTTTTCTGGTGTCCATAAGTCATCTGCATCTAAAAAAGCCAAATATTCCCCTTGAGCATGGCGGATACCAGTGTTGCGCGCAGCCGCAACCCCCCGGTTTTCCTGCCTAATAATTCTAATTCTGTGGTCTGTAAATTGCTGACAAATTTCTATACTTTTATCAGGAGAGCCATCATCAATGATGAGCAACTCAAAGTTTTTGTATGTTTGAGCCAGAACTGATTCTACAGTGGCTGCTACATATTTCTCAACTTTATAAACTGGGATGATGACTGAGACTTTTTTCATAACAATACCCTATATCTTTTGATTTTTAGGGAAAACATGACGTGTAGCCCACAATGTAAAAAGAGGCAGGAAAATAAGATGAACTATTAAGACAGATGCCGCTACCCCATAAACTTGCATCCCAAAAACTTTCCAATGAACTCCTATCAGGATTGCCATCGTAAATACGAAAGTAAATATTACATTCCAGCGCAGGTCTAAATGAGGTTTTCCAATAGCCACTAGTAATTGTGAGGCTGCATCTGCAAAAGGTCGTGGAATTGCCGATAAACAAATAAGTATCACGATAGGAATGGCAGATTCCCACTTTTGACCAAAAACAACTGGTACGTAAAAATGAGCCAAACTCGATTGAAGGAGAACAAAAGGAACAATGGTAAGGCTAATAGTTTTTATACTGCCCCAGTAAGCTCTCTTGAATTCAGACCATTGCGATCGAGATGCACACAAATGAGGCAAAATTGCTGAGTTAATAGCATTAATAAAGCTTAAACTAATTCCTAATCCTGCATTGAAACCAAAGAAGTATTTTCCTAATTCATCAATTCCTACAAAGCGACCAACTATTAAATAATCTAAATTATTTCTTAAAGTTTTTAATAATGAAACACCTAAAATATTGTGACCAAAATTTAGTATTTTCTTCCAACCCTTTGTCGTAAATCCAGCGTTCATACGCCAAGAATGTGCTTTGTAGTATACTAATGTTTCTATGGGTGATGCTAAAACTCCAGGCAACACAAATGACCATACACCCATACCTAAAACAGCCAATATTGCCGTCAAGATGCTGCCAACAAAATTTTGAATACTGTCAGTAACAGCTATCACTTTTAAACGGTTTTCTCTTTGTATCAGAGTCCTTTGTATAATAGATAGTGGCCAGATTAAGTAAGCAATACCTGAGACAATAATTGGCAAAATAATAGTCGGACTTTTATAAAACCAAGCTATAGGAAAGGCTGCAATAGACTGAATAACAAACAAACTAAAAAAAACTACCCAATTTAACCAGTAGGCAGAGTGACACAATTCCTCTAATTCTTCTTCGTCAGCCTGAATAATTTTCGCGCCTATTCCTATATCAGCAAAAGTGATTGAGAACTCACGAACTGTCATCACAATTGCTCCTAGACCATAGTCATAGGATGTCAAAAACCGTGCAATTATGACTACTAATCCCAAGCGTAAAACTCTGTAAATGATCTCTGAGATACTCAGCCAGCCAACATTGCGAATGAATTGGCTGGAGAGCTTTTTCTTAATAACGGTTATCACGGGATTAATCGATCTCACTACTATCTTTAAAAGAACAAAGGGTGACGAAAATTGCACTGTCTGCCACTAGCTACCGTTCAATCGTATCAGCTACTATACCTAATACTGAACTTCGAGCAGCTTTTAATTCTTCCACCGCTTGTTGCAAGCAAGGACGGATTGTTTTACCAAGTCCCGCAACTATCAAAACTCCATCTACACGGTTTGCTAGGATGCTTGTATCTAAAAGTCCCATGATATGTGGTGCATCATAGATCACTAAATCATAGTTTGTATGGGTTCGCTCCAAAAAATTCTCCATTCTTTGAGAAGAAAATAGTTTTGTAGGATTTTCTGGCGTTTCACCAGCAGTCACGACAAAAAGATTTTCTTCTCTAAACGCTTGTGCAACAACCTCACTAAAATCTATACCTTGGGAAAGTACCTCGCTCAGTCCTTTACTATTCATTAAACCGATTTCGTAAATGTACCTGGGGATGACGTAAATTGGCGTCTGATGGCACTTGTCACCTGCATTTGAGCCAGCTATCTTTGCTAAATTCGCTGCTACTGTAGATTTACCATCCCCCACTTGTCGCTGATGTCACTACTATTGAGCGGATAGAAGCCTGAGACTTGAGAGAGTTTATCCTGTTATAAAGAAGCAAAAAGCTTCTGTAAAAGCAGTTGTTTTATACTCCTGAGTTTTTGCTTTTACAGTTGGCAAAAATTGATTTTTGCCTTTTTGATGTGCAGAAGCCAATTCTTTATCAGTTTTAGATATCGGCTGTTTGACTTCTTTGTGATAGGGAATAACCCCAAGAATTGGCATTTTGGTCGCACGTTTCGCTTCCTCAGGATCATGAAAAACGTTTTGCCAATTCTCAAGCATGAAAGCAGCTAAAGTTCCTAAGAGTAAACCTGCAACTGTTCCCAAGGCAATGTTACGCTCAGTATTTAGTCCCACTGGTACGAGTTCACCCAATTTATTTCGTGGAAGTGTCGCTGGCATAATCACTTCCCAAGGGACATCCTGTTTGAGCAGCGTCTACTCGCAGTGCTTCTTGCTTGGCTAAAAGCTGGTTGAGGGTGTCGGTAGAAACTTGCAATTCCCTTTGCAAATTGGTGTACTGACGTGAAAGCGCTGGATATTGCTGAATTTGTTGATTAACCTCTAGTGTTGCTTTCTTATTAGCTTCTAAGCTGGTTTCTAACAACTGAATTTGGTTGGCGCTATCAGCTAGTTGTTTGATCAGGTCACGCCGAACTGAGTTTTGATAAACTCCTACTTGGGAAGGGAGCACACTAGACGAAGATGCGTTGCTTCCTAATGCTAGTTTTGCTTCTTGCTGGACTAAAGGTAGCAGCTTCTGTCGTTGTTCGCGCAAATTCACCATTATTGGGTTGTTTTCAGTCAGACGAGCTGACTCTATGGCAATTCTTGTTTCTACTTCTCGCAGACGGGTGAGTGTTTGCTGATACTGGGGTGATTCACTCAAAGCTGATGCTGCGATCGCTGTATTTTCTGACATTGCCAACTGCTTTTGCAAAGAAGCAGAAAGTGACTTAAACTCAGCCAGCCTTCGCTCGGTTTCTATGCGCTGTGCTTTGAGTTGATCCACTCTGGTGAGCAGTTGTTGTCCTTGAAGTTCAGGGTTGAACATACTCTGCTTCTGTTGAAACACTTGCATTTGTCCTTGAAGTGTATTCACCCGCAGCCGCATTTTGGGAATCTGCTGCTCAACGAATTTTATTCCCTGGCGTAAGTTCGTTTGCTGTTGTTCTTTACTGTAGTTTTGATATGCTTCTGATACCCGATCCAAGACATACTCGATTTTTTTCGGATCCGATTCTCGATAGCGAACCTCTATGACTCTTGATAGCTCCTTACCTTTGCCTATGCGGCTGATATGCAACGTGCCTACTTGCTCAGGAGACACTTTGCCAGACGCACTACTGGCAACAAGTTGGTCATAATTAATTTCTGGATATCGGTTTTTCAGGTCTTTAACAACTGGATTTATCACCTTTGGGCTTTTTAAAACCTCCATCAAAGCCTGATAATCCAATTCTGTTTTATTCTGTTTGGTGATTTCGTTGGCATTTTGCTTCAGTGTTTCCGACAGTAAAAGCAGTAACTCACTATCGGCAGTTTTTAGAGGTTCAACTAATATCTGAAACTTGCCTTCATATTTTGGAGTTCGAGTTGCTGAGAAAGCAACAGCCACCGTAGTGAGAATAACTGTTGTACTAGCAATCAAACCTATCCGACGACGTAAAACAGAGAAAACCTGATTGAAACCCGTACTTTCTTCTTCGCTTTCTGGTCTTCTCCAGAACAAATACGGTTCTCTCAATACAGTATTGGGATTTTTCAGTTGCTGCAAGCTTTGTTCTTTAGTTGGCATCTGTTTCCCATTCAAATCTGTTGAATACATGATTCTGTTAATCTATTTCCTAGATGCTGATTTTCGCCAACTTGCCATAAAGATAATCGGGATAACTCTGTGTAATAGTGTCGCGGTTGCTAGAACGTACGGTGGCGTGGGGACAATACAGCTAAAACACAGCAAGATTACACAGTTGTAGACTCTGTACCCGAAATTTCTATAGGTATGTTAGTTCTACTTCTGCAAAAGACTTCCTGTTTCAGGCACAAATCATACCAGATTTTTGCTCTGGTTCGATACCCCCAACATATCTTGCCACATATCTGATACGTTGTTCTTTACAGAAAATTCATGAAAATGATTTTACTAATGAAGGTAGAGTAAAGTCAAAACTTACGGCTGATTACAAAATTATTTCTTTGGGCATATCTGTGTAACATGTTAGATGAGATAATCTTTCTACGGTAGGTTTCTTTGAGATACTCATGCAACTCAAAGAACACTTTTTCTGTTCAAGGCATTTTTATTGACAGCAAATTAATTATTAGAAATAGAGTTGCGATGCATAGACTATCAAGGCTAGCCGAAAAGGTATTTGTTGTCATAGCTCTTTTCTTTTCAACAACTGCCTTGATAGGTGTTCTACTGGAAAAGGAAGATGCTCCCGATGTCACCTCAGATCCGTACACTCCAATCCTTTTTATGGGAGTTTATTTGGTGACTAGCCTCCTGATTCTTCGGAGGTGGAAGAGTTTTGTGCGCGTTGCACAGAAGGACATTTGGATTTGGCTACTTATAGGGATTGCATTAGCGTCTGTGTTATGGACAGTGTCACCAGATATTACGTTACGTCGTAGCATACTTCTTTTAGGAACAACTGGATTTGGAGTTTACTTAGCTACACGTTACAGCTTCCAGGAGCAACTACAATTATTAGCCTGGACATTTGGCTTAGTAATTTTACTGAGTATTATGTTTGCCGTTGCATTACCATCCTACGGTTTAATGACCTTTCAGGAAGGAGGTGCTCATGAAGGAGCTTGGCGAGGTATAATAACGCACAAAAATACTATGGGTCGCCTTATGAACGTAAGCGCTATAGTTTTTCTGTTACTCTCTTTTGAGAAGTCTGGTCTTCAGCGTAAATACAGATGGGTTGCGTGGGTTGGTTTTATTCTCTCAGCAGCTTTAATCATTCTTTCGACTTCAAAAACAGCGATCATTGTTTTGCTCACCCTGACAGCAATCGTGCCACTATACAGGACTTGGCGAAACAATTACAACCAAATAGTGCCCATAACAATTGCTGTGATACTTGTTGTAGGAAGCGCAGCAACATTACTATTAGATAATTTGCCACTTATAGCCAGTGCATTAGGTCGGGATTTAACCCTAACAGGACGCACAGATATATGGACACGTATGCTTGAACTCATCTCGCAAAACCCCTGGCTTGGCTACGGATTTAATGCCTTTTGGCAAGATTGGGATAATGAGGTGACAGCTTACGTTTGGCGGTCTCTGGAGTGGCCATGCCCTAATGGTCACAATGGCTGGATGGATTTGTTAGCAGAATTAGGTATATTAGGGTTAATAATCTTTTTTATAAGCTATGTGACTGCCTGGATAAAAGGAGTTCTTTGGTTAAGAACGACCAGAACTGTAGAGGGGTTATGGCCAGTCATATATTTGTCATTTTTACTAATATACAACATAACAGAAAGCACTCTTTTAACAACTAATAGTATCTTTTGGATACTATATGTATCAACCATTTTTTCAATGTCTGTAGAGTTTGAACAAGTAAAATACAAATACGCCAGTCCCTTTATGGATGAAGAATGGTTTGAGATAGAAGCATCAAAGAAACAAAATTTATAGTTGAGGAGAGAGGATGTTAATTTCTGTGTGCGTGGCAACATACCAACGTCCTGAAGGATTAAAACGTTTACTCGATGGTATCAATCAGCTAACTTTTAGTAAGTGTGAAACTCCTAATTTAGAGGTCATTGTTGTTGATAATGACTCAACAGGAGCCGCTCGTGCAGTTTGCTCTGTTAAAGAGAATGATTTCAAAGGAGTACTAAAGTACTGCATTGAACCTACTCGTGGTATTTCTTATAGCCGAAATAAAGCTCTTGCTTCTATTAATAAAGATACTGATTTTGTTGCTTTCATTGATGATGATGAGGTTCCTGAACCATCATGGCTGGATGAGCTTTTATTCGTTCAGCAGAAGTACGATGCAGACGTAGTCACAGGACCTGTATTACCACATTTTACAGAGTCAAGTGTTCCTAATTGGGTTGTGAAAGGAAAGTTTTTTGAGCCGAAGCGTTTGCCTACAGGTCATCCGCTAAAAGTTGCTTTTACTAACAATGTGCTCATTCGTTCTCAGGTTTTAAAGCAAATAGATAAAATGTTCGACGAACGTTTTGCTCTCACTGGTGGAGAAGATTCGCACTTTTTTATGCGCCTCTCTCGAGCAGGATACAAGATAGTCTGGGCAGATACCGCTTTAGTTTCTGAATGGATACCCGAAAGCCGTACTAACATGAAATGGATTCTTCGACGAGGTTATCGTTGTTGGAGTACACAAAGTTTGTGCGAGCGGGAATTATATCCTTCAATTATAGTTCTCAGTGTACGTGTTATGAAAGGAATGGCACTCATTAGTCAAGGATTATGTCTTTTGTTTCCTTCTTTGCTATTGGGACAACACGCAATCGTGAAAGCGTTACTACATATTTCCAGAGGGACAGGTACACTTGTAGGTGTTGCAGGAGTTCGTTACCAAGAGTACAAACTCAGTAGTGGAGTATAGGATGACTGGAAACTTCAGAAGTTTGCATCTGTATTGCTGAGAAACCAGAAGATTTTGCTCATATTTTCGTTCAATTATCAGCCTGAAATCCCAATAGCGTTGCTGTTAGCGCAAAAAACATAAAACTACGTAGGTTGGATAGGACAGTCGGACAGGAAGGGTTTGCGGACTTGTAGACGCGCAGCCACTTCGGGCAAGGAAGGGTACGAATTGTCCGTTTGAGGAACGAACGCGAGTGTGCGTCCTCCGGACATAACCCAACACCTACTTTAGTTTTGTTGGGTTGCGCTAAGGCTTTACCTAACCTACAATTCTTCTTAACTGAACTGTATTACCTTAAATCCATGAGAAAGTTAACTACATAAACTAACAATGAAAGTAATTTTGGTTAATAACTACAGTATGACTGCCCAATGGGAATTTTGGCTGAAAGAAAATTATCAATGCCCAAGTCATCATCTCTGGGGAGCTACAACATTACCTAAATATGGCATTCATGTTGATATTCTACCTTACGAAAAGTATTCTCTTCTCAAGAAAATTAGTCAAAAGTTAAAAATTTTCGGAGATTTAGATCAGCAACTAAGGATACTTTTTCTAAATTCCGAATACGATGCTGTCTATTCGGGACATCACCTAACTACGGCATTACTTGCATTTCTCAGAGCCATCGGTATATTCAAAAAACCAATTGTTGCCATAGCGTATCAATCATTCCAAAAAAAATTAAGTAGTCAGTTATATACTAAATTATTTCTCAAGGGTCACGATAAGCTTTTTTGCTTGAACAATGAAATTAAAGACCATTTAAAAGATGAGTTTGATATACCTGCTCACAAGTTAGAAATATTAGAGTGGGGAACAGATTTACCTTATTATCAAGTGAAGAATATTAATCATGAAGATGAAGCAGAATGTAGCAGTAGGTTAATTTTAAGTATAGGTAAAACTTATCGAGACTATGACACGGTGATAAAAGCCTTTAGCCAAATCAACTGTCATTTGAAAATCTGCGCCTATGGCAACTCCTTATTTTCCGATACCTCAGGGCTACCTTCTAACATTTC
Source organism: Scytonema sp. PRP1 (assembly GCF_036697665.2). NCBI lineage: Bacteria > Bacillati > Cyanobacteriota > Cyanophyceae > Nostocales > Scytonemataceae > Scytonema > Scytonema sp. PRP1. The sequence continues at coordinate 110,420 of NZ_JBAHYJ020000113.1, forward strand.
TATCATTGAAAAGTCGCTTTCATGGCAAGAAATTTTAGCAGCTTATCAAGAAGCTTATGCAGTTGCCATTCCTCTCAATATTAGACAAGACAAACCATACAATGCGATTGGGCTGACAACTTTATTAGAAGCAATGTCGATGGGGAAAGCAGTTGTCATGACTAGCAACCAGTTTGTTGGTATCGATGTAGAAAAACAAAGAATTGGTATTTTTGTGGAACAGGGAGATGTTCAAGGGTGGCAACAGGCAATATCCTATTTACTAGAACATCCAGATGAAACCCGAGAGATGGGAAACAGAGCTCGACGTTTATGTGAAGAGAAATATAATTTAGAAGTTTTTACATCAAGATTATCTGAGCTTTTGAAAGATGTTTTGAGGTCGCAAGTATTGTAGATCGATTGTCATTTATACTGAAAATAATTTATACATAAATATTCTCAATTTCCATGCATTGGACAGTTGCAGCCCCCTTTATTAATAAGCCTAATCTTATCAACGAGCCTTGGTTAACCCGAAACGTTCCCGGCGATCGCCACCAGTTCCATATCGTTCCACGTCCAAAACCGTTAGAGAACTGGCACAATCAGAAGTCTTCTGTCACTGGATTCAAGGATTGGCTTATTTATCAGCAACATGGTATGGAAGCGATAAAGGCGAGTGAGGGAGGCGTGATTACCGTTTTTCCTCAGCTACCAGCAGTCATAGGAATGCAACAGCGGCTTACTCGCAAGCGCATTCCTGTAGTAGCTTGGTTATTCAATGTTGGCACCTGCTCTAGTGGGATTCGGCAAGCGATCGCCCAATTTAGCCTAAAAGACATTGATCGCTTTGTTGTCCACACACGGCGCGAGGTGGATATTTACCACCAGTGGTTGGGAATCTCAAAGGAGCGTTTTGAATTTGTCCCCTTTCACCAATCAGAGATTCCCGTCACTTATGAAGAGAATACGACCGATCCTTTTATCACAGCACTGGGTTCTGCTCACCGCGACTTTCCCACCTTCTTCCAAGCAGTGGAAAAGCTAAACTTACCAACGGTTGTCGCATCAAGCGAACATGCATTAGAAGGATTAACCGTTCCGCCAAATGTGAAAACACCGTTTGGTATTGGCAGGGCAGATTGCCTGCGTTTAGCTCAAGAAGCGCGGATCAGCATTGTCCCTCTGCTTCCGAAACCCCATGTAACGGCAGCAGGACAAATCACTATTGTAGAAGCTATGCTCATGGGTCGTGCAATCATCGCCACCCGTTGTCATGGAGCAGAAGATTATATTCAGCATGGCGAGACAGGTCTGTTGGTTGAACCTCAATCTGTTGAGGATTTAGTGCAGGCGATAGAAATGTTATGGAACAATTCAGCACTACGAAACCGTCTTGGTCAAACAGCTAAACGCTACGCCAAAGAACATTTTTCTTGTGATGCAGCAGGAGCAGCTCTGGGCAGAATCCTAGATAAAGTTGCAGATACAGCAGGTATGTACTAACTCACGATGTCTTATGCGTAGACCAATTTTTGTTAAACAGGGATTTCTCCTAATACGCAATATTCGTTTTTCCATTGCTTACTATTACAAAAAGTGGGGACAGTTCACAAAAAACATTGTGGCTGGCTTGGCTTTAGTGTTACTTTACACAATTGTTAGCAGCTGTTCGCCCCTGTTTTTAAAGCCATTTGACACGGGTGCAAGCGAAGCAGCTACTACTAATATTGTCCCCCCTTTGTCTACTCGCGGTTCTCAGATTATTGATGCCAGAGGTCGAGTTGTTCTGCTGCGTGGTGTCAACTGGTTTGGCATGGAATTACCGGAGCATACTCCTCATGGGCTGTGGGTTAGAGATTACAAACAAATGCTTGCTCAAATCAAAAGTTTGGGCTACAACATCATCCGCTTGCCTTATTCTGTACAAGGACTGCGTTCTCAAGATATCAGTGGCGTAGATTTTTACATTGGCTCAAATAAGGAACTCAAAGGCAAAACTCCTCTAGAAGTGATGGATCTTGTGATCCAAGAGGCGAGACGACAGGGGTTGCTGATTCTGCTTGACAGTCACCGCCTCAACGACAAGGTTGAATCGGAATTGTGGTATGGTGATGGGTTTACTGAGAAAGACTGGCTCGACACTTGGACACTGCTCGCAAAACGCTACAAAGGCTATAACAACGTTATTGGAGCGGATCTCAAAAACGAACCTCATGGTCGTGCTAGTTGGGGAACAGGCGATCGCGCTACAGACTGGCGGTTAGCTGCAGAACGAGCCGGAAATAAGATTCTCAGTGTCAATCCAAATTGGCTGATTGTGGTGGAGGGGGTAGTCGAAAATGTCCCTGGTCAAAAACAGTCAGGGTACTGGTGGGGGGCAAATTTAGAGGGTGTCCGCAAATATCCAGTGCGCCTGCGAACTCCTAGAAAGCTAGTATATTCTCCTCACGAATACGGTAATTCAGATATGCGCTGGTTTTCCGAACCTACGTTTCCTAAAAACTTATATCAACGTTGGGAGATCGGATTTCACTATATTGCTACCCAACGTATTGCCCCAATTTTGATTGGTGAATTTGGTGGACCTCACGTAGATACAAAATCTAAAGAGGGGATTTGGCAGAGGCAGTTAGTTGATTTTATTGATAAGAAAAAGCTTAGCTTTGCCTACTGGTGCTGGAATCCCAACAGTGAGGGTACCGGAGGTATTCTGCTAGATAACTGGAAAAGTATCAATACTGACAAGCAGAAACTTTTGAGTCAGGTGCTGCGTTGGCCAAGGGGGTAGTGGCACTAACAGTCATTAAAAGTATGCTTTTTTACTAAATGACATACCAATTTCGACAAAGAATGCGACAGATACCTGGTTAGGGACGCAAAGCTCTGCGCCCCTACAGCCGATTTATGTGTTGCAAAGTTTTTTATAATTGGTATAAAATTATGCTTAATTTTAATGATGGCTCAAATGTTTCAAGAAAATTTATTCTCCAAATTATATCTTCGTTCTAATCAAAAACCACGTATTTTAGTGGTATCAATGCGTGGTTTCCATTCCCAAGCCTATCGTTCTCCTGAGTATGAATTTGAAGATAGTATTTGTACTTTTGATTATGCCGATATACTCACTCCTGTGTTAGCTTCTGGTGGAGTCAGTACACTCAAGAAAAGAGTGGGAAACTATGTAGCTAGAGCTACTAGTAAAGGGAAATTTCTCAAATCGGGTTGCATACCCTCTATTGTAGATAGAGAGTACGACTTATTATTTTTTATCTGCCAACAATATTGGGATCTCGCGTGTATAAATTCCATAAAAGCGTGGCGAGAAAAATGCCGTAAAGCTGTTTTATGGATAGATGAAATCTGGGCAAAAGAAATTGGAAACCATAAAACTAGACTTTGTTTTGAACTGGCGAAAGATTTTGATTATATCTTTACGACACAAAGTTCTAGCATTAATGCTATTTCTAATTTGGTTCAACGTCCTTGTTACTCTCTACCCTATGGGGTCGATACTATAAACTTTTGCCCCTACCCGCAACTACCTCAACGCTCTATAGATATTTATAGTATCGGTCGCCGTTCACCAATAGTACACAAAGCTTTACTGGAAGTAGCAGAACGCCAAAACTTTCTATATTTATTTGACTCTCTTAAAGGTTTAGAAATGATGGACTATAAAGAACATCGAACTTTATATAGCAATTTGATTAAGAGAAGTCGTTACTATATTGCTAATAAAGCAAAATTTGACGCTGTTGATCAAACAGGTGATCAAGAAGAATTAGGCTCTCGCTTTTTTGAGGGAGCAGCAGGGGGAACTGTGATGATTGGGACTCCTCCAGTTTGTGAAGCTTATAAAACTTACTTTAACTGGTCTGATGCGGTTATTGAAATTCCTTATGATGCTGCTAATGTAGGCGAGATCATAGCTGAACTTGATGCACAACCGGATCGCCTAAATAGAATTCGTAAAGATAATGTGATTAACTCTCTACTACGTCATGACTGGGTATACCGTTGGGAAAGAATTTTAGAGAAAGTCGGACTTGATAGCACACCAGAAATGTTATCTCGAAAGGCTCACTTAGGAAAATTAGCTGACATGGTAAACAATGAATATTAAAGCTGTAGGATGCGTCATACAGTATGACGTATCCTACATATTGCAGTACCTAGAATCTGTCAGCAATTTGCCAAATCGGGTTGCTGTTCTTGTGTTCCTTGGTTATATATAGGTTGAGTTTTTGTTTCAAAATTAGTATTAAAAAAGGAAGATCGTCTACCAAGTATCTTTTCCACAACCTTTTTGGTTCACATACAATTCTAAACAACCACTCTAAGCCAACTTCGCTCATCCATTTTGGAGCTCTTTTCAAATTTCCTGCTTCAAAATCAATGGTGGCACCCAGTGCCATGAATATCTTTATATGCGGTAACAGACTCTTGTACTTGTATAGCCACTTTTCTTGCTTTGGGGCACCAACTCCTATAACTAAAACAGTGGCACCAGAATTATTAATCATGTTCACTATGTTCTGACACTCTTCTTCGTCTTTCTCAAATCCAAAAGGTGGAGAATATGAGGCAACAATAATATTTCTGCCTGCTTTCCTATTGATTTCATTTTGAGCTTTACTGGCAACTCCTTTACCTGCGCCCAAAAGAAAGATTTTGATGTCTTCATTACGCCTGTGGTAATTATAGAAAGCAGGAAACAAGTCGGAACCTGCAATCTTTTCTTTGATTGGCGTTCCTAAAAATTTAGACGCATAAATCAGTATTTGGCTATCACAAACCTTATAATCACTAATACTGTACGCCTGCAAAAATTCCGGGTCTTTTTGTAGTTTAATCAAATGGTCAACATTTGGCGTAAATACTACCCCTGATTGCAATTTCTCTAAAAATTCTGCCTTAGACCAATTGTCAATTTCCAGGTTCAGAATTTTAACTTTATTCATGGCTTGCACGCTTTCACTTATATCTAACTTTCGGTTGGTTTAGAAAACAGAAGACTCGAGAATGAAGAGTATATTGAGACTTGATTAACACCCTGATTTAACTATTCTCATCCATTTGTGTACAGCACCTATTCCGCAGCAAATGAACATTTCTAAAAGAAACTTAAATGGGAATTATAAACTTTTAAAAAATTTGTCGATCGCCCTAGAACACTGTGCATCGCGCGATCGCTTGTTAGGCGGTTCGGCAAAGCTTTATCGCCTCCAGTGCAGCCCTTTGGAAAGTCAACATTTCCTTTGACCACCAGAGAAGCAAAATACTTAATCAAACTGAACTTTTATATAGCCGATACAATATATGAGAGCCAAGTTCCTGAGGAAGGAGTTTCCTTTCGATCTCGATTTTATAGGGGTATTGACGGCTTGTTTAAGTGAAATTCTCCAGTGCAACGGCTACAAATTTGAATGACTAAGTGATAACTTATCATGGAAATATGAAGAATAATAGTCACTTTACAAATTTTTCATGAAAAAACATAGGTTTTTCAGTGCATATACAGTCACTATCAGTCTAAAAATTAGTTAGATTACAGAATTTGAGTTGATTGTGTATACTAATTACTCATATATGAAAATTCTGTGAAGTAATTCTTGAAAAGTGAATGTGCTAAAAAGCACATTCACTTTTCAATGATTTTTCTAAATGATTACCGTAGAGGTTATGTATGCTGTGCGCTTAAAGACTTTTGCACACGGCGCTTTTACCAAAGTCAGTAGTTACAAACCTGTTAAACAGCTAAAACCAACTACAGCCAAGGTTTCTACAATACCCAGTCAACTCGATTTTTAGATCAGCAAACTAAAGTTGAAGCGTAAAGTTTGCCTTGATTGCTTTAAATTCTTGTTGGCTATGATTCAGTAGCAACCTTGCATTTATTACCAATTTTCCTCTCTTATAGCATACAGATATTTTTCGTCATCTGTCAAACTAAGTATAAAATTCTGAAATTTCTGATTTGAAATTTTTCGTGAGTTTAGTCAAATTGAGGATGTAGGAATTGATTTTTTGATGTTAAATGTTGAATATTGCCAAAAGTAGGCTAAAAACCAGAGAAGCCGTTGTTTATTGAGTGAGGCAATATTTTGTGAGGAGTGAATTATGAATACTATTATTTCCCGCAAGAATGTATTTGCGTTGCTGAGTTTATCAGCTATGGCGGTTCTGGGAAGCAGCTTATCTGCTAGTGCGCAAACGGTAGATAGCAAAAGCACTCAGCAGTTAACCGAGTCTTCCGCAACTGAAGCGTCTTTTAATCAGGTAAGTGTTGAAGTAGAAAATTTCTACCCACATAATCAGGTAAGTGTTGAAGTAGAAAATTTCTACCCACAAGCCTTTACTCCGACTCCGGTAGAATTCACTGTCGCAGAAGATAATTCAGTGCCAGTATCAAGTATAAACCAGTCGCAACAGCTCTTAACTAGCACACACCAGGAAACTACCAAGAGTGTGGTAAAGCCTGTTCCTGGGACAACAGCAACTTCATCTGCGGCACTTCTTGCAGACCCTCAAAATGCCCAGAATGATAAAGCCCCAAAACCATCTGCTTCTAAGGTGGCACAATCCGATATCAATATCGATCCAGGCAGACCAACCCGTGGTGGCTCAAGTTATATCGGAATAGCAGGAAATATTGGTCTGGGTGGTAACTCTGCTCTAGGCGACGGTAATTTTATGGTTATCAGTAAGATCGGGTTTACAAACGCTATATCGGCGCGTCCAGGGGCAGTGATCGGAGACGAAAGTGTCATTCTACTTCCAGTCACTTACGACTTTTCATTTAACCAGTTATCAGATCCGTTTGCTGAACCTTTACCTATTGCTCCTTACATTGGAGGTGGTGTAGCTATTAATACAGGCGACGGTTCGGAAGTCGCTTTCCTACTCACTGGTGGAATCGATGTGCCTATAACTCCTCAATTTACAGCAACAGCAGCTGTGAACGCGGCATTTTTTGATGATACCGACATCGGTTTGTCGATAGGAGTTGGTTACAACTTTGGCAGTTTGTTTGGCTCGTAAAAGGTTTGGCTGGTAAAAGGACATTAAGTAGAGACGTGTCCAGCCGCGTCTCTACACCTAACTTTTATTTCGTTGGGCTAACTTTGTCAATCGTGTTGATTTTGCCGTCGTCCCCAACTTCCCACACATCGTAGATGCCGATGACATCACCGTTCTCGTCAACATCTACGTTGCCACTGGCTCCCTGGTAGTTAATATCTTTACCTTCTTTGAGTAACTTTAGTCCCTCACAAACATCAGTCACTTCTGTCCCAGGGGCATTGGCAACTTCACGAATTTTGCTGGCTATGGCAACACCTGTATTTTCTTTGGCGGCTTGTGCTGCTAGCACTAGTAAGGCGCTGGCGTCCCAACCTTGAGGAGCAAATTCTCCTGGTGGAGATCCTCTTTTGGACTGCCAAAGTTTTGTAAGTGCCTCTAATGCTTTGCCGTTGGAACCCGGTACTGTGCCGATAACTCCAGAAACGATATATTTACCGTCATTGGTTTTGCCAACTTGTCCAGGAAACTCATTTGACTTCATGCCATCTGTCAGCATGACTTGTACCCCTTGCAGCAAACCTTGTTGGTAAGCTGCTTTTAAGAGCAAACTACCTGTTTCTACATAAAAAACGCCAAGGACTGCATCAGGCTTACCACCAAAAGCAGCAGATGCTTCAGTTTCAAATGTGGTTGCTTTCGGATCGTAGCGGATGGGGTTGTTTTTATTAACAACGGTTCCCCCCAATTTTTCAAAAGCTTGGACAAATGCTTTTTCAAAGCCGACGCCATAATCGTTGTTAATAACGACGGTGGAAACTCTTTTATAACCTCTTTTATTCGCAAGTGCGGCTAAGGCTGGTCCCTGATAGCTATCAGGTGGAACGGTACGTGCCCAAAAGCCATTAAATTTACCTTGTTTCGCCTGTTCGGTAAATACAGGGCTGGTGCTACCAGGAGAAATCAGCATAACTTTATTTTGGGCAGCAATTGAAACAGCAGCAGTAGAAACGCTGCTGGCAAAAGAGCCAACAACACCAGCAACTCTATCGACAGTTGCGAGTTTGGTCATACCAGCAGCACCGCCTTTGGGATCAGTTTGGTCGTCTACCGCAACAAGGGTCACAGGTTGACCGTTGACGCCGCCGCAAGCGTTAACAGTTTCCACAAGGAAGGGGATTGATGGTATAATCTGCTGTCCGATGGAAGCCAGATCCCCAGTTGCTGGTAGTAGGGAACCAATTTTCAACCCATTGCCACCGCCACTGGTCGCTGTTGTCGTTGAGCCTGCGGGGGTGGCACTCCCTGCATTACCAGTACCAGCTGCATTATTTGGGGCAGTGTTGTCACAAGCGGCTGCCAGGAAGCCAACTGCCAGGGTAGCCAAAGCTAGACCCAAAGCAGTATTTATCTTTTGCATATATTGAGTTTTACTCCTCTTTTTTTTAGCAGCCTAAAAGTAAAATTCAAATTTGATAATGAATTAAATTCTTTTATGGCTCCAGAAAATAAATAATAACATCCGACTAGAGGAGTAAAAATGTTTCTCTAGCCTACGCCTAGAGTATTATTTTGGTTTTTTTGCTTTATCAACGGAGAAGGAGGGATTCGAACCCTCGGTACAGCCTTACGTACTGTACAACGGATTAGCAATCCGCCGCTTTCGACCACTCAGCCACCTCTCCAAGGTCATGGTTAATAATATTATCAAACTCTAAGTTTGAATGTCAATACCTATGTGTCGCTTGTCATTTGTCATTTGTCAGCACAAAGGACAAATGACAAAATGACTACTTCTTTATAGCACTTGTGCTCGCAACCATGCTACTGGCAAAGTGCCTAATTTTTGCAATTTGGGCACGTAGGCACGCTGATTGAACACATCATAATCGTTGCGTTCAATAACTTTAAGAATTCGACTGTAATGCATTAGAGCCGCCCATACAGGCAATCGTGCATCGGCAGACAGGTGACTTATTCCCTTTTCAGCCTTGGCGTAAAACTGGCGCGTTCGTGCTATTTGAAAGCGCATCAGCGTCCGCCAGCGCTCATCCACCACTCCTTTCAACAAGTCTTGTTCAGTGTAGTTAAACCGCGCCAAGTCTTCTTGAGGAATGTAGATCCGCCCCCGTCTTGCATCCTCGCCTACATCCCGGAGGATATTGGTGAATTGACTGGCAATTCCTAAGGCAATTGCTTCTTCTGTAGGAATATAGGGCTGTTTGTTCTGGTTCCATGGAGAAGAGTCTGGGGAGGTCTCTACCCCCATGATTGCTGTTGACATTAAGCCTACAGTGCCAGCCACACGGTAACAGTAGAGGTATAACTCGTCAAAGGTTTGGTAGCGACTGCGGTATAAATCCATGCGCTGACCGTCAATCATATCCCGAAAGGGCTGGATATCCATCGGGTATTGGTGGAGGGTATCCACCAATGCAACATCGAAACTGTCTACTGGGCGTCCCGCAAAAATGGATTCCAGTTGCAGCTCCCATATATCCAGAGTTTCTGGTGTGGTCATGCTAGCCACAGGACCATCCACCAGTTCATCTGTACGGCGACACCAAGCATAAATTGCCCAAATATGCTGGCGCTTTGCCTTGCTCATCAGCAGTGTGGCAAGGTAAAAAGTCTTGGCATACTTTGCTGTGAGATGGCGACAAAGTTGATATGACTCGTCTACAGAGACCAACGTTTTCATGCATGGGGGAGAATCAGGCAGTTGCAGCATTCGTTGCAGGCTGAAGGGTTTGCGTTTGCAGGCTTTTTGAATTTGCCACCGGATGTGCTTCAGCGATTGCCCTTTGGGCAGTGGGCTTTGCCCAATCGCGTAGCGCGTCCTACCGCCCAAACGCCTCTTGAGGCGTTTGCCTCGTTCCAAAGGAACTAGGTAGGGGTTGTCCTTCAGAAAACCCCTCGGCTGTATTACGGACGATCGCCTGCGCTGTCAGCTTACCAGAAAGTACGGCACCTTCCATACTCCCTAAGTAACGTTGCATGGTGTAACTCCCTGCCAGGTAGAAGTTCGCAACTGGAGTCACTTGTGAGGGACGGTACTGTTGACGACCAGGCGTTGCTGTGTAAACTGAGCGCGGCGTCTTAACAACATGATATTTTAGCAACTTTGCTGGATTGTCTCCCCCAAAATGGTCGGGAAACAGCTTTTCTAGTTCCGCAAGAGTTGCCTGCAAAATCTCTTGTTCAGATTTGGCAATCCAATCTTTTGCGGGAGCTAAAACTAGTTCCAGCATTGAGCAGTCGGGGTTGGCGTATCCACGGCAAGTGTTGCTCATATCGGCATAAACGCTGAGCAGGGGCGATCGCGAAAATAACAGGTTATCAATATCTGTAAGTTTACGGTCAAACCACAACTGCAAGTTTATCACTGGCACACCCTCTAAACCTTCCAATTTTTGGAAAAATTCTATTTTTTTCCAGGGTGCAGGTAGTAAAACCTTCATTACGTCTACTGACATTGCCGAGACGTACAAATCCGCAGTTTCTATATAATCTTCGCCATTTAAACCTCGAATCACAAAATGCTTCACCGTGCCATCCTCATTCAGCACGATTTCTTTCAGGGGCGCATTTAACTTCACTTCACCACCGCGTTCGGTAATGTAATCCACTATCGGCTGGCATAGCCGTTCTGTCGGGGAACCGTCCAGAAAAGCCATTTTCGAGCCGTTCTTCTCTTGAAGAAAGCGATTGAGAGCTGTCAGAAGAATTGTTGCCGAAATTTCATCAGGGTCTATGAAATTCAGCGCCTTGGACATGGCGATAAATACTTCTTTTTCTACTCGTGGAGGAATGTTTTGCTTTTTCATCCATTCGGACCAAGAGTACTTGTCCATCTTTTCTACGTATCTTTGCCCTAGAATCATTGCTGGTATCAAACCGATACCAAAGCGAATCTTCTCTGGCCATGTGAGCATATCGTTATTCCGTAGAATAGCTGCTATACCATTCCAAGGCGCTGGCAAATTTGGAAAATCAAAGCGACTATAAGTCCCTGGATTATTCGGCTGGTTGAAGATCAGCGAGTGTTCTTTCCACTGCAATCTGTCTTCAATGCCCAGTTCCTTCACCAGCTGCAACATGTTGGGGTATGCCCCAAAGAAGATGTGCAACCCTGTTTCATACCAGTCGCCGTCTTTGTCTTTCCACGCTGCTACCAAACCCCCCAGTACGTCTCGGCTTTCCAAGACAATAGGAGTGTGACCTGCATCGGTGAGATATTTGGCACAAGAAAGCCCTGCTAAACCCGCTCCGGCGATCGCTACTCGCATTTAACCTTACTGTTCTTCAAGATTTCTTAATCGTTTTATCGTTTTCATTATACTTTGCAATCCGTTACATTTAGCATATTCCTAAGCGATCGCTTTTTCAGGAGTGCATGCTTTGGATTTTAGGATCAAGTTGAACTCAGACAAAAGACTCAACAGACGCCGGAGGTTGATTTGAGTCGTCCGGAGGGCAATAAGTATAAATTCTCCCCTCCCAATCACCCTTTCTTGTGTTTTTTGTTTGAGTCAGTTTCTAGAAGGCGATCGCCCAAAGGGCAGTGCCCAGAGCGCGATCGCATTTTGTCCTTTGTTTCATGAAGAAGCTGTAGGGCTGCTGCTGCGGTGTCCCGACTTTCTTACACCCGTTGTCTCACCATCTGGCAAAAAATTTAAGAGTGTATGAGCTTTGCATCTTGCTGTTTGTCAGTCAAATCATTAGCCAAGAAAGCTAGTTAAAAAAATTCTATTTCTTGAACTGCTTAATTAAAGATCATGTTTGATACAGATACACTTACAGCATTCCTGCTATAAAGGTCAGTAACTAATTCTTATACCAGAACGCTATGTCTCAAGATTTTTAAAGTCATCCTGAAACCTTTAGAGGAAATATGTAAGAGAAGTTAAGGAAGCGCGAATACACTTGGTGGAAATTATATCATTTCTAGTATTAGACTTGACATTATATCAAAACATGGAACTCACAAATCTTTCTTAATCTTTTGTAACAAAAAACAACGTTATTTGTATTCCGGAAATTCTCCTGTTATATAATATTGTAAAAAAATATATTAAAGAGGATATTAAAGCTGTGCGTGATGATTTACAAGGATTAGAGATTAGTCAAAAAGAACTGCAAAAATTGACTAATTTACCTGTTAACGATGAACTTATAATTCTTACTGATCCTATTAAAAGATTGGTGATTCGATTTATAAAACAAGCCAAAGGACCGGAAGGGGCAACCGCTGTATTTATTGGAGTTGCTATAGTAGTTTTTAGTCAGATTACGTTTGATCTGATTATCAAACTATTTGCCAACTGGATAACTATCCCTTCCTGGATAGTATTAATAATCTGTAGTTTATCTATCGGAACTAGTACACAAGTTTTATTATATTTTTTATGGAAACAAAGAATTAGCACTGTCAAAAAAAATATTACACATTCGCTGAAAATTCTCCTCAATGATGTTGATAGGTATAATGCCGTTATCAAAGCAATAGATATCAATGACCAAATAGAAGCGGCAGGTAATCCTGGAGTGAGTTTAAAGGAAAGAAAGAAAGTGCTAGAAGCACTAAAACTGACAAGAAATGATTTAGTTAGGGCGTTGAAAACCGAAAGAATTTTAAGAGAAAATAAAAAGTTTATTGTGAGTAGAGCAGAATTATTTATTAATAATTTAGCAACCTTAACAGCAATGCAAGTGAGTGAACAGGCTACTGAACACGGGCGTTTGCTAAATGAAGCATTGCAAATTGCATTGGACGTGCAACAAGAAATGAGAAGTTTACAGAGTCAGGGCTAGAAGCAATCTAGCAGGTTTCAGCTACAAATTGCTGGGTATTGTTTTAAACTTATCCAGTGAACCTAATGAATAATCTTCTAACTTGAAATCAGCAAATGGTTTCTTCTCTAACCTATCCCTGAGGGCTTCATCCAGAATGACGCCTTCTGATTGTTTCCTCACGCCAATAATAATAATGCTTCTTTGGTATGCTGTTAAATCCTGATTTCCCTGACAGTCACTCCGCCGAAATTGGCCTAGATTCAATAAGCGATATCCTTTGACGCTGGGAGTATTGCTAAATATTTTTTTCCCTAAAAGTTGTATTTGCTTAGAACGCTCAAAAGCCCTACGTTCTTCGGCTTCCACAGCACCCTCACAAGAAGCTGTTCCCACAGAGATAATCTCGGTTGGGTTTTGCATTATCCTGTGTATCCCTTCTTGTTCCAGGTTTGACCTTAAGGCATCAATATTAATAATTTGGTCGTTATATTTGACTTGAAAATCGCTGCCCAGAAGCCATTTATATTCTACCGAAAGAACAGCTATGTTAAATTCAGCAATCCTGCCTTGACTGTCTCTTCCTTCCTCATAGGGAAAGTAATCTACCTTACCTTTTCTTTGGGGAGCTTGTCCATAATTTGGAATGGAAGCAAATTGTGATGTTCTCGTCGCTAAAGCTACGACACCAAGAAATCCTAAAACCACCAGCAGCGCCGCAAACAGGGAAAGTAAAGGCACTTTTTCTGGCTGTTTTTGTTGTGGCGGTAATCCAGGTTGCGGCGGTAAAGTTGTAGTATTTGGCGGTGGCAATTGTTGTGTATTTAAACTTCCCACAACATTTACAGTTGCAACGGTACTTCCACGCAGTTGCTGTTCAATCTCTGCTAGGCGTCGCAAAATTTCTTGGGCGTTGGCGGGGCGCTGACTCACTTCCCGCGCCATCAGCCAATCAATAAAATTTAACAGTAACGGTGAGACGTGAGTGGCATGATTGCGCCAGTCCAACATATTGTGGTAAGCATCGTATAAATCCAAGGGATGGTGTCCCGTCAGCAAAAATACAAAGGTGCGTCCCAAGGCAAAAAAATCTGATTGCGGTACAGCTAGACCATTCATTTGTTCTGGGGCGCTGTAGCCAGATGACATAATTGCCGTGATCCCACCTGCACCACTGCTCACTTTGGCTAAGTACGTTCTTGTGACTTCCCTTGCGGTGCCAAAATCAATTAACACTAACTGCCCATCAGCTCTAATCATAATGTTAGATGGCTTGATATCTCGGTGCAGGTACTGCTTGCCATGCACGAGATGCAAAATTTCTGCCAGTTGTTTCAACCAGGCGATGGCTTGGTCTTGGGAAATGGGTCTATTCTGTTGCTGCTTTAGCCACGCCTCTAAGTTGGGACCCTCAATTTTCTCCATTGCAATGCAGTGCAATACCAAACCCATTCTGGTCTGATACTGGAAGTAACTATCCTCATTGGGAATACCAGGATGATCCAATTGTCCCAATACAGCAGCCTCTTTTTGAAAGAGTTCTACTGCTTTCGCGTCGCTTGATAGTTCTTCTTTAAGAACCTTGACAATTTTGGGTGTGTCCAGTTCATAAGCCTCATAGACTTTGCCAAAGCCAGTTTTATCACTGAGAAGGCGCATCACACGATAGCGCCCAAGTAATTCCAGCTGGGAACCACAACTTTGACAAAAACGGTTTTCATCATTATCTGGGTGGTTTGGTTGCGGGCAGGTAGGGTTAATGCACAAGCTCATGACTGGCAATGAATATCGTAGTGAGCGCAAATTATCTATCCAATGATAGTTGCAAAGATACTAAACTTGCATAATTCTCCTTCCCCGGTGCCAAAGAATGACAGGCGGGAGATGCCTGCAATCGGCGTAAAATCAGAGGCGGAGCCTCTGTGAAAGCATTCCCAGGTGCAACCTGGGAACGAGAAGACAAAAGGAAATGTCTTAACTCAACCGTATTGCCCCATCACCCTCTATGTTCTTGCAAAAAAGTCTTCACAGTTTGGTTAAAAGCTTCAGGCTGCGTTAAAAACGCCCAATGATTACCGGGAACTTGACAAATTCGTAAATTTTTCAGATAGGTTTTGTAAGGTTGGAGTTGCCAATCTTTGCGGTTAAGTCCTTTTTCTGGCTGTACGAACAGAGTAGGGATGTGAATTGGGACTGTAAAACCGGGAACTTGCATCACTTCCTCAAAAATTCCGTCACGGGCTGCAATGGTAAATTTAGTACCCCAACTTCCATCGGGTTTTTGTTCAATCCCTGCTTGAAAGACTTGCTGTTGTAAGCTACTCCATCCTTGGAATTGATTTAACTGACGCGCTTGCTGTTGTGCTTCCTCGTAACTGGCAAATGGTCCCATCCCTTTGAGAAAGGACAAAAATTGGTACAAAAAGGGAAATGTTACCTTTAGGAAACTGGGTATTTTCCAAATAAAAATTGGATCAATTAGAACCATACTGCGTAAACGTTGAGGATGAAGCCTTGCCCAAATAACAGCTAATTTACCTGTCCACGAGTGAGCCACAACATGAGCAGATGACCATCCCAAGCTATCCATGAGTGCTTCTAAGTCGGCGATCGCACTCTCAAAACTATAATCCTTTTCTGGCTTGGTACTCTCACCATGACCGCGCATATCTGGCGCAATTATATGATAATCTGGCGCTAGATCATCTCCTAAGCTAGACCAAACCAAGGCGTGGTCGGCTAAGCCGTGTAAGAGTAGTAAAGGTTCTTGACCTTGGTTCCATTCTAAATAAGAAAGTTGGATATCAGGCTTCGATAAGGTTTGACGTACAGGTAACATGGCAGATCCATCGGTGAACAGACAGCTTAACTAGAAATGGTACTGCCAAAAAACGCGCGCACCCTGCAAGGGTGTCGGCGTCTTGCGTACGGCGATCGCTGCAATCAAGGGCGATTTTACACTATAAAAATAATATGAGGATTCGTAAAAAACGTAACGCCCTGCGTCAATCTCTTGCAGTGTTCCGGTACAGTGGACGGGCTGTAAGCTTAGTTTGGACCACTAGCCACTTTCTAACCATTATTCTTGCCACTTTAACTTTAGTGGCAGGTCTTTTACCAGCTGCTGTAGCTTACCTTGGTAAGTTAATCGTCGATGCTGTTGTTGCTGCTTCTCAAATTAATGCATATGATAACCATTTTGTCAATAGCAATCGTCCCTTAATATACGTGGGATTAGAGGCGATCGCCGTAGCCGCCCTTGCAGGTAGTCAGCGAGGACTCTCTGTTTGCCAGTCCTTATTGCGGATGCTACTTGGTCAACGGGTAAATGTTCTCATCCTAGAAAAGGCGCTGACACTTGATCTCACCCAATTTGAGGACTCGGAATTCTACGACAAATTGACAAATGCACGGCGAGAAGCATCCATTCGTCCCCTATCTCTAGTAACCCGCACCTTTGGCTTAGTGCAAAGCGCCTTATCACTTGTGACTTACGGCGTTTTGCTGGTGAAGTTTCCATTTGGGCAGTGCTGATGCTGATCATAGCAGCTATGCCCGCATTCTTTGCCGAGACGAAATTTGCGGGAGAAGCCTTTCGCCTCTTTAGCTGGCGTGCGCCGGAAAGCCGCCAGCAGCATTACTTGGAAACCTTGCTTGCTAGAGAAGACTTTGCCAAGGAAGTGAAACTCTACCAACTAGGGGAAATGCTGCTAGGACGTTACCACAACGTCTTTAATAGACTCTACGGTGAAGACCGCGAGTTGACACTGCGGCGGGGGCTGTCGGGTTATTTGCTGAGTTTGTTGAGTACCGTAGCCTTTTATGTGGCATACGCTTGGATTGTGCTGGAGACAGTTGCGGGTAGAATTTCCCTAGGGGACATGACGATGTATCTTACCGTATTCCGCCAAGGGCAATCTACATTTTCCGGTGCCTTGACTTCCATCGGGGGAATGTACGAGGATAACCTGTATCTTTCCAACCTCTACGAGTTCTTAGAAGAGGAAGTGCCAAAACCAAAAGGTAAAGCGACCAAAGGCATAATCCCTAAAGACGGAATTCGCTTTGAGAACGTATCATTTACTTATCCAGGAAGTTCGCAACCTGCATTGAAAAACATTTCGCTACACCTAAAACCGGGAGAGAAATTAGCCATTGTGGGTGAAAATGGTTCTGGTAAAACTACGCTTATTAAGCTTTTGACTCGACTTTACACCCCAGACAGCGGACGTATTCTACTAGATGGTTTAGACTTGCAACAATGGGATGTAGATGTGCTGCGGCAACGCATCGGGGTGATTTTCCAAAACTTTGTCCGCTACCAGTTCACCGTTGGTGAGAATATCGGCGTGGGAGATGTGGAACGCATGGAAGACAAAGCCCGATGGCAAACTGCGGCTGAAAAAGGCATGGCGCTTCCTTTTATTGAACATTTGCCGGAAAACTTTCAGACTCAGCTTGGTAAATGGTTCAAGGGGGGACAGGAACTTTCTGGAGGTCAGTGGCAGAAAATCGCTCTTGCACGTGCTTTTATGCGAACGAATGCAGATATTCTGGTTTTAGATGAACCAACATCAGCAATGGACGCCCAAGCAGAGTTTGACATTTTCAATCACTTTCGCGCCCTGACCAAAAATCAGATGGTATTTCTGATTTCTCACCGTTTCTCTACAGTGCGGATGGCTGACAAAATTGTCGTTATCGAAGCTGGGGAAGTTGTGGAACAGGGAACTCATCAGGACTTGTTGCAAGCAGGAGGGCGTTATGCAACTCTGTTTTCGTTGCAAGCAGCAGGATATCAGTAGTGTAGGGGAAGATCAGGTGATGTTTCAAGTAGGGGCACAGAGCAATGCTGTGTGCCCCTACAAAAAACCTGTAGCTATATTGAGTTTTGACTAAAATTTGGGACTATCTGCGATGAAATTGATATTTGACCCACCGATTTCTGTGAAAATCCAAAAGATGAAGGAACGGGTACGGTGGCGATATCCGAGTATTGTCCAACGTAGGATTGACCAAACCAGCATGGTTATAGATGATGGCAACTCGGATAATCCAGAATTCTCGTTTATAGTTATAGGTGATAGTGGCACTACGGAGCATCAGGGGCATCATCCCCAACGGCAAATTGCTGAATTGATGCTTGCTCACCAGGAAGAGTGCCGTTTTGTGCTTCACACGGGTGATGTGATTTATGTGGTGGGTTCTCATGAGTATTACCCGACCAACTTTATTGAACCTTACCGCGAGTTTCTTGTCGGTGGCGAAAACCCCAAACGCATTTCCTACGATCGCATGGTGTTTAACCTGCCAATTCTACCAGTGCTTGGTAATCATGATTACTATGATGTGCCGTTGATGTATCGGTTGCTTGCCGGAAGCACACTATTACTGCGTCGTTTCTTCCGCTACAAAGATATAGAGATTGGTTGGCATGGATCTTACCAAGGCGACGCCTATGCACGGGCATTTCTTGATTATATGGCGACGTTCGCCCCTGGTGAACAGTTAGAAGATCACTTAGACAACCATTACACCGCCACGATTGACACAGGGCGGTGTTTGCGTTATAAACCTGGAGGTTTCACCCGCTTACCTAACCGGTATTACACTTTCCGTTACGGCGGAATTGACTTTTTCGCCCTCGACTCGAATACTTTTAACGCACCATTACCACTTCCAGCCACGAAAGAAGGAGAAGCCGAACGCCGTGAATTGGTTCATCGCCAGCATGAGATAGAACAAGAGGAGATGCAAATTCTCGAAGCTTGCTCTCATCTCAACCCGGATGTTCCCGAACAAGCCGAACAACTTGATGCCCTCAAAGCTAAGTTATACCAAATCGACGAGATAAAAATCGACATTGAAAAACAATTAGAATCCCATAAAGGGTCATCTGTAGATTTTGAACAACTTAACTGGCTCAAACAAAGACTTATTCAATCTTGGAATACTCAGGAGGTGCGCGGACGTATCATTTATTTTCATCATCCTCCTTACGTCACTGAGAAGACCAAATGGCGTCAAGCGCAAACGTTAGCAGTTCGTCGCCGTTTGCGTTGGGTTTTTGATGAAGTCGCAGACACGCTTGGTTCCCTGACTAAAGGGCGTCCGATAGTCGATTTAATTTTGAATGGTCACGCGCACTGTCTAGAACATCTCCGCACCGTGGACACTGGACACGCTGACTCGTTTATCAACTGCATCATCTCTGGTGGTAGCGGTCATTACCCCCGGCGTCAGCGAAAGGAGGGGTCAGAATTGATGGAGACTTTTGAGGATATTGCAGGTCATCCCAGCCGTAAAGTTGCAGACTCACTGTTATTTGTTGGTCGCAATGGTTACGATGGTCAAAAGCGTCTTCCCTACTCGTTCGTACGAATTGATGTCAAAGATGGTAATCCACCCAAGTTTATTGTAAGACCGTATGTAGCTGAACGGTTTCAAGGAGAGTGGAGCGATCGCCAACTGGAACCGTTTGTCATTTGAATGTTGAGGTATAGTCCAGATTCTGCACCGTTGTCGTGTCATATAGCAAAAGCTGTGGCTAACCAAAGGGCGATGGCGCAGACTGTCCGATAGGGGCGATTGGTCACAGCGCGGTGCCTTCGGCGATCGCAGTACTTAGATCGGCATTTGTGACCCAGATTTGTCTTCATTAGACAAGATTGCGGAATGTGAGTTCCATCTGTGTCCATCTGTGTCCATCTGTGGTTCATTATTCTTTTTTTTAGAATGAATGCAAGAAATCTATTCTTCGTATATCATTTTTTTAGTCATGCCACCGTCAATCACGAAATTCTGCCCAGTAATAAACTCTGCTGCATGAGAAATTAAATACTCAATCATAAAAGCGACATCCTCGGGTTTGCCAACTCGACCTACTGGATGCTGAAGATGGTCAATCTCTGTTAATTCTGGCTCCTTTCTTAAGGAAGACTTACGCCATTTACTCACATCAATCCATCCCGGACTAATACAATTGACTCGAATGTCTGGTCCAAGACTAATAGCTAAAGCATGGGTAAGAGCAACAATGCCTCCTTTTGAAGCGGCGTAGGCTTCTGTATTTTTCTCTGATTGAAGCGCACGAGTCGAGGCAATGTTAATAATCGTTCCCTTCGATTGACGTAAGTAGGGAATGGCATACTTAGACAACAAAAAACAGCCTGTCAAATTAGTTTGTATAACTTTGTGCCAATCTTCTAATGATAAATCTTCAACAGGAGCATTGTTTGGGTTAGATATACCAGCATTATTAATCAGTGTATCAATGCGTTGAAATTTCTCAATTGTGGTTTCAATACACTGCCGTGCAGAGTTTTCGATGGAAACATTTGTTTCAATAAATAACAAAGATTCTTCAAAGCAATGAAATTCTTGCAGGCATTCTTTTCCTGCTTCACTATCAATATCTGCTATCACAACTCGATTACCACAAGAAAGTAAATGCTGGCTAATACATTTACCAATACCTTGTGCGCCACCCGTGACTATTATAGTTTTGTCCATGAATATATAGCGCTATAAGTCATCAACCTGTAGCTGAGATAACATTCCACGAGTTTGTAACCTATGGAGGACTAACAAGCCTACAAGGACTTATTAGAATCAGTCTAATGCTAAATGGAACCATTTATGCGTATTCATCATCTCAATTGCGGCTGTATGTGTCCGATTGGTGGACCGCTCTTCGATGGCTTTAGTCGCGGTCCAACAGCTCGCCTCGTCTGCCACTGCTTGCTCATTGAGACAAATCAGGGACTCGTTCTCATCGATACTGGCTTCGGTCAGCGCGATATCAACGCACCGGACTCGCGCCTCAGCCCGTTCTTCATTCATTTCAATCGCATCCAGTTTGAGCAAAAATACACAGCGATCGCTCAGATCGAACAGCTTGGCTTTTCTGCGCGTGACGTGCGCCATATCGTGCTGACCCACCTTGATTTCGACCATGCCGGTGGTCTGGAAGATTTCCCCGAGGCGACTGTACACGTAATGCTCTCTGAGATTGAGGCTGCGCAGGATCGGCGGGGCTTCATCGGATCGCAGCGCTATCGTCCAGGACAGTGGGACGAGGTCAAAAGCTGGAAGTACTATTCGGCAGCCGGCGAACCTTGGTTCGGGTTTGAGGCAGTGCGCGATCTCGAAGGACTACCACCAGAGATTCTCCTCATCCCGCTCGCAGGTCATACGCGAGGTCACGCCGGCATCGCCATCGAAACGCCCGAGGGTTGGCTCCTACATGCAGGCGACGCCTATTTTTACCGACACGAGATGGGATCTACCAAACCGCGCTGCACACCCGGTCTGCGTGCCTACCAATGGATGATGGAAGTGGATCGCAAGGCTCGGCTGTACAATCAAGAGCGGCTACGCGCGTTATCGCTTGACCGCAGTAAGGGTGTACGCCTCTTCTGTAGTCATGATGCGATCGAGTTCAAAGCATTCACCGACCAGTAAGCGCGAGTACCAAAACTAGAAATTTCATCTATATTGGTACCACCATCAATCCTCATCTTCCTAACCCAGCCCGTAAGTGAAGTTACGGCTTTCATACCGCTGGCGGCAGTTGATTCTAAATCTGTGTACCTTGCCTTAAGCCGCCTCTGCCGTCTAGATGTGTGGTTTGATGTAAAAGAAATCAACTGTTGCAAAAGGTTTCATGAAACCTAAACCAAAATATCATTTTTTACCTTTCACTCTAATTATCCTGCTGATACTATGCTACTTGCTGCTTCACCCATCCAGGGTAGCGATCGCAGCCTCTGCATCTTCTACTGTTTACGAACAGCGACTGATCCACAGTCCAGATGGTATTGGTAAATTTTACATGGGTCGAGAGATAGCCAAAGTCATGGGGCATACAGGAGCTCTTTGGCTGGAACGACCAAGCCGAGAGGCTGAAGAACAGCCAAGCAAAGTTGTCAACGCCCTCAATCTCAAACCTAACAATGTTGTGGCAGATATTGGTGCTGGAACAGGGTACATGAGCTTTCGTATTGCTCCCCTCCTCACAAAAGGAAAAGTGTTGGCTGTGGATATTCAACCAGAAATGTTGGATATTATTGAGTTTTTGAAAAAAGAGAACAATGTCACAAACGTTGAGCCTATCTTGGCAACCCTGACAAACCCTAATCTACCACCCGAAAGCGTTAACCTAGCTTTGATGGTGGATGCATATCACGAATTTGAGAATCCAAGAGAGGTGATGCAAGGGATTTTTCGGGCACTCAAACCAGGTGGTAAAGTAGCGCTGGTTGAGTACCGGGGTGAAAATCCCTTTATTATGATTAAACGACTGCACAAGATGAGTCAAAGACAAGCACAAAAAGAAATGCAAGCGGTTGGTTTAGTTTGGCGTGAAACCAAAAACTTGTTACCACAGCAGCATTTGATGGTTTTTGAGAAACCCCAGGCACAATAGTACAAAATTCACCTATTGCAACCGCAGCCTATAACTCACACGGATATTACAGACTATTATCTGCGTCCAATGCTTTGTGCATCTGCGGTTAAAATCAGTTTTCATAGTTAAGAACCAGGTGGAATAAGGCTAGCAGTTTTGGTGTTACTATCCCAAACTATCCAGCCGAATTGATTATTTAAATCAGTCGCACTATTTGTGACTTTAAAATTAATCTTTTCACCGTTTCTAGTTTCAACAGTGAAGTCGGCATTTTGAGCATATATCACCTTAAAACCTCTGTCTCGTAGGCAATACATCGCCCAAGCTTTTAATGATTGCTTGTATGGTTCGTGTGGAATGGGAGGCTTTTTAATCGCCTCTTCGATCACTTGAAATGTTTTTGGATCAGCCATTGGTTATCTTACCCTCCTTCCCCTACCTTATGGATCACAACGAATTTCAATCATAAAGCCATCGGGGTCATAGAAGTACACGCCTCTACCAGTAGGACGGGTGACTGGTCCGTGAGCGATCGCTATTTGATTTTCTCTTATAACTTCGACCGCTTGCTCAAACAACTCAGGAGCAATGTCAAACGCCAAGTGATATGCTCTGGTAAAAGTACGTTCTGGGTTTGGGTCTGGCGGTGGTAAGTCTGGTTCCCAAAATAAATCGAGGATTGTGCCATCCGGGGTGACAAAGTTAGCCACTTTCCCTTGTGCTACTAAGTCTACAAGGGTTGCGGGAACTTCATCACCAATCAATTCGTGCAAACCTAGAATAGTACTGTAGAAGTGCCGAGAGGCTTGCATATCGTGGACGTTGAGAGCTATGTGATGCACTCGTCGCAAATCGCCCAAACTCAGGGCACTCTTTAGGGATTGGGTACTTGATAGCATGGCGCAACTCAATTTACTGACTGAGGTAGAAGCTATACTCAATGATATAAAAAGCTGGCTCTATTAACTAGCTACTATACCTCTGTGATCGCTCAAGTTTATCAATATTCTGCTTGTCATTCAAATTGCGGGCTCTAGCCTTCTGTATGACCAGCAAGTGAAATTACCTCTGTATCCCACAGGGGTAATTTCTAATTATTACATATTCCATTTCATATAAAATTACCCATCAGCTAATAGTACATTTGAGCAATCATTAAATGCAAAGTTATTTATATACTAAACCTGATTCTTTATATTACTTAACCAAATACTTTATTTACCTTTTTTCAAAGTTTTTTACTGATTTTATCTAAGCTTTTCCTGAGGACATATACTACTATAAATCAAAAATATAGCAACCATGAATTTGATTTTATACCAATACTAAAGTACAAAATATTACTACCAAAAGAAACCAAATAAAAAACTATAATTCTGTCCAATCAGGTATGCTACCAAATTAAAGAGACACGGTAAATATGCATATTTATGTACGCCTGTAGATTATAACTTGAGACAGACTGTTTCATTTAATATGTATATCCTTAGAGCGGTTAACTTATTGTTTGTAATCGTTAAATTGACGAGTGAAAACAATTTATATCAAATAAGCGTCAAACCTTTTTGATTTAAGGAGACGATTGGCATGGTTGAAAGCAGGCAGGGTTCAGATAGGCAGAATGTAAACGCTAACAGCATCAGCACAGGCCAACCTTATGCTGGTTCAGCAGGCACAAGCACAGATGCAGGGGTGTCGAGAATCGAAGATGCCAACCGCATTATAATTGGTCAACCGGGCGCAGGTTCAGCAGGCGCAAACATCGGTGCTGATGCATCTAGAAGCGTTGATGTTAACAGCATCAGCACAGGTCAACCTTATGCTGGTTCAGCAGGCACAACCACGGGTGCAGGGGTGTCTGGAAGCAGTATCAGCACAGGTCAACCTTATACAGGTTCAGCAGGCACAACCACGGGTGCAGGGGTGTCTGGAAGCAGTATCAGCACAGGTCAACCTTATACAGGTTCAGCAGGCGCGAACGTCGGTGCAGGGGCATCTGCACAGGTAAATGCTTCCTCTGGGGGTCAAGCTGGTGCTCAAGCAGCAAACGGAGGCATCAATCCTCTAGTCACTAGAGCGCTGATAGGTGGACTGATTGGTGGTACTTTGGGGTCATTAGCTGCTGCTTTTGCTGGTCAAAGAATAGCTAAGGGCTTTAACGTTGCTGCAAAAGGTATAGGAGAAGCTGCAAAGACAATAGGTGGCGGTCTTAGCCAAACAGGAAAAGGTTTAGGGGAAGCGGCAAAGAGTATTGCTGAGGGTGCTACCGAAGCTGTTGTAGGTGGTACAGTAGACACGGCAAAGGGTGTCGCTGAGGGAGCCAAGCAAGCCGCACAAGGTGCAGTGGACGTAGCACAGAATACAGCGCAGGCTGTGGGTGATGTAACTAAGCAAGCCGTAGCAGGTACAGCAGACGCAGTACAGAGTACAGCCCAGGGTGTTAGCCAAGCTGTACAAGGTGTAGCACAAGGTACAGCAGACGCAGTACAGTATACAGCCCAGGGTGTTAGCCAAGCTGTACAAGGTGTAGCACAAGGTACAGCAGACGCAGTACAGTATACAGCACAAGGTGTTAGCCAAGCCGCACAAGGTACAGCGAACGCAGTACAGGATACAGCAAACAGAGCCGCTGAGGGAACTAAGCAAGCCGCACAAGGTACAGCGGACGCAGTGCAGAATACAGCCCAGGATTTTAACCAATCTGTACAAAGTGCAGCACAGAAAGCTCAGCCATCTGAAAATCAGGGCAATCAATATCAAGGCTGGATAGGTGCAAGCAACCAGCAGAGCAACAGTAATGAAGTCCAGATGGATCGTACGCCGACGATCTACATTTCAGCACCAGATCCGATAGACGGACTTGACGACAATCCAGTTACGCCTGTAGTTGATCCAATATCTATAGACGGTGGAATGTCACTAGATGCTGATGAAAAAGACCCGCTTGAGGAAGAAATTGCTCGGTTTACCGATTACAACAGATAGGAAACTGAGATCCCAAAGGTTATCAATAAAACCTAGACACTGTAAAGACGGGATCCTCTTTTAAATAAAGGTAGTCCTATAGGACTACCTGTAAACACAACAACCTCGCAAGTTATACGATATAGTTTTTTCGGCTTAGACCCAGCCAAATTAAGGAAAAAGGTCTAAGTGTCGCAGTGAAGCGTTGTGTAACTAGATGCGAACGAACCAGTTTTGGCACGAAGGAAACGATTATTATGCATGCGAACCAGCAGCTTTTGGATCAACCTCAAGGAAATATTGATCTAGCTACAGATCAACCTGATGCTTATCAAGTAGGTCAACAGACAAATAATGGGTTATCTAAAGTAGCGATTGGAGCGCTTATTGGTGCTACGTTAGGCGCAATAGCTGGGGCTTTAGCTATTGAGGGTACAGCCCAAAAGGTTAACCAAACTGTAAAAAATGTAGGCGACAAGGTAAAGAATACAGCTCAAAATTTTAACCAAAATGTACAAAGTGTAGGGGACGCAATAAACACTATCGCTGTGGGTGTTAACGACACCACAAAAGATGTAGGGCAAAGCGTCAGAGGTTCAGCTTTAGGCGTTAACGAGACTGTAAACAATACAGTGACTGCTGTTAAGACTACAGCGGTAGGCGTTACCGACACGGTAAACAATACAATGGACATCGTCAAGAATGCAGCACAAGGTGTTAGCAACTCTGTTACAAATACAATGGACGTAGCCAAGAGTGTAATTCAGCATGACACGCCATCTGCTACTCAGAGCGCTAACGTACCTAACGTAGCTAACGCACCTAATGACCAGACGTCTTACATGTTAGTCCCAGTAGAAAACCAGAAGTGAGTTCTTGAGCAAACTATCCCGATCTACTGAATTTTAATTCTTGTAAAGGGTGCGGCAAAACAGAAATGTCTAGCAGCTTAGGGCGACTATTAGCGTAGGGTGGGCAATCTCCACCCTACGGATTTACTTTATCTATCTTTTGGCACTTATTAATTGCTCATTGGCAGCAATGTAGGAGGATATACCTCTTTAGGTTGGTTGTAGTCTTACTGATGATTGATAAATTAATCATAAATAACTAGCTGCTTCAGTTAGGCGTTATGCTGTCTTGGTATAAAGGAGACAATTAATTACGATGGGTCATTACAAGCAGCCTATTGATAAGCATGACGAAAAGGCTGAACGCATTAGGGAGCTACCTACAGCTTATCGAGCAGGTACAGGCATAGGTGGTGGGTTAGTTGGAGCAGCGATTGGTGGTTTACTCGGTCGCCGAGTTGGAGGAGTTTCTGGTGCTGTGGTGGGCGCAGTAGCTGGCGCTTTGGTTGGTAAGGGTACAGCTCAGCGTGTTAACCGCACTGTAGAAAGTGTAGTGGACGCAGCTAGGAGTGTAGCTGAGGGTGTTAATCACTCTGTAGTCGATGTAGGTAATGCATTAAAAGATACAATTGACGAGGTGAAGCCCTCTGTCGTCGGTGTAGTGGATGCAGTAAAAAATACAGTCGAGGAGGTGAAGCCCTCTGTCGTCGGTGCAGCCAAGAGTGTAGCTGAAGGTGTTAACTACAGTGTGAACAGTGTAAGCAATGTAGGAGAAGCATTAAAAGATACAATTGACCAAGTCAAGCCTTCTCTAATAGGTGTAGTGGACGCCGCCAAAGGTACAGTTGAGCAGGTTAAGCCCTCTGTCGTCGGTGTGGTAGATGTTTTGAAAGATACGGTTGAGCAGGTTAAGCCCTCTGTCGTCGGTACAGCCAAGAGTCTAGCTGAGGCTGTTAACAATGTTAACGGTATATCAGATACATTAAAAAATACAGAAGAACAGAACAACCCCTCCGTCATAGGTGAACAGGATGCTACAAAAGCTACACCAGAGGGTGTCAACCACAGTATTAGTGATATTCTAAATGCATTAAAAGATACTATTGACCAAATCAAGCAATCTATAATAGCTGTGGAGGAAAGCGCCACAGATACAGATGAGGAAGTCAAGCTGTCTGGTAATCACAACAACAAGATACACGAACAGCTGGTTACGGATCATCTGTCGAGGTCAAGCAAGGATCATCCTGTTAGTGATGATGTTATATCGTCTAAGAGCCAACAATACGAAGAACCCACGCCACCAGCAGTACCCGTTATAGCACCACCACCTCCCACTCCTTTGCTAGCGACACACACAACAGAAGATTTTTTTACTAAGGAGTTGAGGGTATTTCAAGAGAATAGTCAGCCATCAGAGCAACCTGAGATTGAAACTGATATTAGTGAACAAGTTGCTCAAAAGTTAAATGATTTACAACAGCCTCAAAGTTTTCAAGAAATAGACTCAAAAGAGCTTAAGACTTTTCAAGAAATAGACTCAAAAGAGATTGAGTTTAAAGAGATTCAACAGAAAGAAAAAGAATTTCAGTATCAACAAGAAACGACTCAACAGCTTAAGCAACCAAGCATTCAACCACAGACTGAAAAAATCCAAAAAACCACTGGAATTATTGTAGGCTCAGTTATTTTAACTTTGATGGGTGTAACCTTTGGATTGAGTCCAAAACAAAATCCGTTAGTCATAAAAAAATCATCAGCCTTTTCTCAGATACCTTCAAGACCAGAAACAACACCGGAAATAACTCTAGAAAGAACTCCAGAAAGAACTCCAGAAAAAAATGCGGAAATAATGACTAATGGTTGGATTTTTATAGGTAATATTAACAAAGCCTCAGATTCAGAATTGGTTGGAAAACCTCTCATCAAAAATTTACAGTCTACTGATTCACCAGTTGTTCCATCTGTAGGGTCGGTAGTGACTGTAAATGTTGAACCAGGGGTGACGTTAAGGGACAATAGACCACAAGCACCTAACTTTAGTCCTGAAGAACAAAAGGCTTTAGCTATTCTGAAGCCTCAAGAGAAAGTGAAGATTCTTAAAGTAGAATTGATCAAACCTCCCACTACCACTCAGTCATCAACAAAAGTTTGGGCAAAAGTCTATAGATGTGGTAGTGGTTGCTTGTAATCTCATGTATGTTTGATTATTCTTTGGATTTTCACAGTATTGATTTTCGACAACATCCTGAACTCTACCGCGTGGGTAAGGGTGAACAGGGAGTACTTTTGGTAGAACCGTACAAATCAGAAATTCTTCCCTACTGGCGGTTCAAAACTCCGGAGATTGCAAGAGACTCTAGCGAAAAAATCTACCAAATCTTTTTGACATATTTGGAGCAAGATGATTTTGTTGGTGCGGATATGGCGCGGAAGTTTTTACAAATGGGGTACACGCGATCGCGCCGCTATGCTAATCATAAAAGTGGTAGAAAGTACAAAACCAATCCTCAAAAAGAATCTTCTCAAGAAGCCCAGATTCAAGCGAGAAAAGATATTTTACCCAATGAAGTAGATCCAGTGAAAGCTGAATCAGCAGCAATCTTTAAACAGAAGTGGATACAAGCAAAGACAAACGAGAAATATCTGCACCTTTTAGCCCAGCATAAAGAAATGTACGAGCGTTAACAAACAGGGTAAGCAAGCCACTTGTTTTTTAGTTTATCTTCCTTGTCTCGCTTGTCCCAACAACTGCGTGGTATGTTTGAACGCAAGCCCGTACGACCAGCGAGATTTTATTTGTATCAGGCGTTTCGTGAAATGGTATGAATTTTTAAAGGGGTACCAAGAGGCTTTCCCGCCAATTCACCCTCCGTCCTTTTCTCAGTAGCTTCTGTGGCTTTATAGTTCATGTACCGAGATAATGGTAGATCTTTAACCTCATTAGTCGTAGGTTTAGAACTAACTGGGTCTTTTTTTTCGGTAGAACCAACTATCTCGTAGTGGTCTTCCACTTCCTTGAGTTTATACTCATTTTGTTGTAAAAGTCTTTGAGTGATGACCAGAGTAAAGATAAGCAGCATAAGCTGTATCTCCCAAGGTGCTAAGACCAAACTTAGGATTATACACACTAATGCAAATATCCCCACAAAATATCCTATCTCGTCGCTACATTTTTTGAAGATGTAGCCACCAATTAAACCAGTGAAAAGTGGTATTAGGAAAAACAAAGCCATGATTTCTTACCTCTAAATTAGAAGCAGAAGTGTTTATATGTGCATGTTAGGGCTGCTGTTGGTAACAAGTGTATTTAATTTGACAAGCTACGTAATTTTAGCCATAACACACTACCCTTAACAACAGCGTATAGACACAAGATTCCGAAATCCTTATTAATTTAGCTTAACACTTTATGATGACACTGTTTAATCTATCTAACGTATTACCTTAAAAAGTAGCGTTTTCAACTGAGACCACCCGATGCTGAACATTCCTCAATTACTGGCTACTGAACTAAACCTTAAACCTTATCAGGTCCAAAACGCGCTAGAACTTTTTGCGGAGGGTGCGACAATTCCCTTTATTGCACGATACCGCAAAGAGCGTACAGGCGAAATGAATGAAGTCCAGTTACGCGAACTTGAAGATAAGTATAATTACTTAACAGAATTGGAAGAAAGGAAATCGGTGATTTTGAAGGCGATCGCCGAACAAGGTAAACTCACCGATGAACTCAAACAAAAAATTGAATCCTGTTTACAAAAAACAGAACTAGAGGATTTATATCTCCCCTACCGTCCAAAACGTCGCACTCGCGCCACCGCTGCTAGAGAAAAAGGACTCGAACCGTTTGCGGAGTTCATCAAGTCGCTGAACGTCAAAAATGGTGCTTCAGCGTCGCTGGAAGCAGAAGCGGCGAAGTATATCTCCCAGGAAAAGGGAGTCAAAACAGCAGAAGAAGCCCTCAAAGGTGCTTCTGATATCCTAGCGGAAGAAGTTGCCGAAAAAGCAGAACTGCGTGCATATGTGCGGGACTACTTGCTGGAGGAAGGGGTATTTGTCTCCCGCATCAAAGATGATCATCCAGAAGGGACAACCAAGTTTGAGATGTACCGCAATTATCAGATGCGGGTGAGAAATATTGCACCCCACAATTTGCTGGCGTTGTGTCGCGGTGAAGCCGAGGAAGTATTGAGTTTTGAAATTTCTTTTGATGAGGATGTGGTGCTTTCCTACCTGGAATCAAAAGAAATTCAAACGAAAGTCCGCGCAATTCGTGATTTTTATCAAGCGATGCTGAAGGATGCATTTAACCGCTTGATGAAAGCTTCCATAATGAGTGAAGTCATTTCTGAGAAGAAAACTCAAGCAGATATTGAGTCTATCAAGACATTTGAAGCGAATTTGCGCGAGTTGCTACTGTCAGCGCCAGCGGGGATGAAACCAACGCTGGCGATAGATCCAGGGTTTAGAACTGGCTGCAAAGTTGCTGTACTCGATCAAACCGGGAAATTTTTGGAATACCAAGCGGTATTTCCCCATCAAGCAGCCGAACAACGCCAAAAAGCTGCACAAACTCTCAGAAATTTAATTGAAAAGTACAAAATAGAGTTAATCGCCATTGGTAACGGTACAGCTTCCCGGGAGACAGATGAGTTTGTCTTGCAAGTGCTGCAAACAATCGAACGCAAACCAACTAAAGTCATGGTGAATGAGTCGGGTGCTTCTATATATTCTGCCAGCAAAGTTGCTTTGGAAGAGTTTCCCGATTTAGATATTACCGTTCGCGGTGCCATTAGTATTGGTCGCCGCTTACAAGATCCACTTGCGGAACTCGTGAAAATTGATCCCAAGTCTATCGGTGTGGGACAATACCAGCATGACGTGGATCAGAAGTTGTTGAAAAAGAAGTTGGATGACACGGTTGAAAGCTGCGTCAACTACGTCGGCGTAGACTTGAATACTGCTTCCAAGGAACTTCTCACTTTTGTCTCTGGCATTACGTCAAGCGTTGCTAATAACATTGTCGCTTATCGTAACCAGCACGGCGCGTTTAAAAATCGCCGGGAATTGAAGAAAGTCGCGAAATTGGGACCAAAGGCTTTTGAACAGGCGGCGGGTTTCTTACGTATTCGCGGTAGTGACAACCCTTTGGATAATACTGCAGTACACCCGGAGAGTTATCCAGTGGTGCAGGCGATCGCATCCGACTTGGGCGTACCATTAACTCAAATCACCCAAATTGGCGAAAAGCTGAAAAAAACTAATCTCAAGAAATATGTCACCGACACTGTAGGCGAACCGACGCTACGCGACATCCTTAGCGAATTGGAAAAGCCAGGAAGAGATCCACGGGCTGAATTTAAGTATGCCACATTCAAAGAGGGAATCAAGGAAATCTCTGACCTTAAAGAAGGGATGGAATTAGAAGGTATCGTTACGAATGTTGCCAATTTCGGCGCTTTCGTTGATATTGGTGTACATCAGGACGGTTTGGTGCATATTTCCCAACTTGCTGATAGATTTGTTGACGATCCAAAGAAAATCGTCAAGGTAGGACAAGTTGTGAAAGTGCGAGTGCTGGAAGTCAATGAGAAATTGAAGCGGATTAGTTTGTCGATGAAATCAGTCAAGCAGTAGAGATATAAGTCTCGCGCAAAGGCGCAAAAATGTAGAGACGTTGCATGCAACGTCTCTACATTGCGTTATGGTGCGAAATCACCCAAGCGGTGGAAAATAGCATTCATGTAAATCTCGTATAAAAATCACAGATGGCAGTTTATCAAGTTCGACTCATAAATTCCGCAATTGGATTGGATCGCACCATTGAAGTCCCAGATGACCAGTATATTCTTGATATCGCCCAAGAAGCTGGTATCCGTTTACCATCTGGATGCAAACAAGGGGAATGTTCTGCCTGTGTTGCCAAGATAATCAGTGGAGAAATTGACCAAAGTGAGCAAAAGTTTCTGCGTCCAAATGAAGTAGAGGCTGGCTACACTATTACCTGTGTTGCTTATCCTTTGTCGGATTGCACTTTAGAAACTCATCAAGAACAAGTCTTGTATAAATCATCGCTTTACTTTCAAGGAAATGCTGCACAATCAGAATAGTTATACAGGACATTTGTAAAGCTAAGTATAAAATGATTATAGGGTGTCGGAGTTTTGGTTAACGCACCCTAAAAATTTACCCTAAACTTTTAATATTTTCTTTATAAATGAGCTGGCACTAAACTCTTAACTTTAATTTATAACACCATACTGTTAACTATTTTAAGATACTAGCCAAATGGCATAACAAGAAATATGCCTTGTTAGAGAGGTTAAGATGCAGTACATAGTTTGAAGATAGGGGAAGGAGTTTAAAAACACATTCTCTGGGTTTTAGGAAAAAACAATGATTGGAGCATTTGTCACCGCTATAGCAACAGCTTTAAGCTTGCTAATTGTGGATTTAGTTGTTCCTGGTGTTAACATTGATAATTTCCCAGCAGCTATGATCGCTGCTTTGGCTATTGGTTTTATCAATGGTTCAGTCAAGCCAGTTCTATCGGTTCTTTCTTTGCCACTTAACTTCCTGAGCTTAGGAGCATTTTCACTGGTTGTTAACGGCATCTGTTTCTCTTTAGCAGCATTTTTCGTTCCTGGGTTCCAAGTTCACGGATTAATTGGTTTTCTTCTCGGTCCTGTTGTCCTTTCTTTTGGTAATACTTTCATTAACAAATACTTTGCTGAAAGAAATCTGGCTTTACCTGGCAGCCAAGATGCAAAGAACAAAGCAGAATTGCCATCAAGCTAAATATCAGCAGTTAGCAGTAGAGACTAAAGTATTCTTGTCTCTACTCTACGCCGAAACAAGATAACTCCTGTGGAGGAGTTTTTCATTCGGTTAATTAAAGAAAATGAAAGTGAAAACAGTTTAAGAAAGTAGCAGCAATCCCATGAAATTACTTCGTTTTATTCTTGGTTTAGTCGTGCCTCCTTTAGGCGTTTTCCTAACAGTTGGAGTTGGTCCTACTCTGTTGATTAACGTTTTACTTACGCTTCTTGGTTGGCTTCCCGGTAGTATTCATGCAATTTGGGTCATTGCCAAGCACGAAGAGAAACTGGACAGAGGGGGAGAAATATACTAACAAGAATGCACTATTGGTAGTCATCTTTCTTGAAAGTGCAACAAACAAAAGACGCTAAAAAACTGTAGAGACGCGGCATTCATGTCGCGTCTCTATTTTGCTTTCTGTAAAAACTAGGGTAGGCATTTGCCTACCCTGTCGCTGGTAGTCTATTTATTTCTTAACAGGTTCTTTATCTTTCAACCTGTCAGCCGCTGCATGGAGTAACTCCCTTAATATTTGTTTGATCTGACGCTCTTTTTTAGCGATCGCCGTACCTGCTTCGCCAAGCTTTTGGTCTACCTGCGTACTTTTTTCTTGTACCTGTGCAACTACCACTTCTGCTTGCGGACGAGCTTGGTTAAACCAGTTTTTAGCTTCGTCTAAATATCCTTGAACTTCCTCAGAACGTCCGCCATAACGTGCAGCCAAGTTAGCTTGTACGATGGCTAGCTGTGCTCGCAGTTGAGCATAGCGTTTCTTTAACAATTCTGCTTCTTCACTATTTTTGATGCCATTGATCGCCGATTCAATAGCGATTTTTGCACTAGCAGATTTTTCTTCCCTTGTGTCTTGAATTTCTGTTAAAATTCCTTCAACTTCTTGCTGAATTTTTTCTTCTTGTTCATCTAATTTAGCTTGTAGTTGCTTAACTTCAGCTTGAGTTTTAGCAATAGATTCGTGTCTTTTACTATTAACTGCTTCCAACGCTCCCTCAATGGATGCCGTCACTTCTTCTTTCACGTCACTACCTTTTTCTTGTAAGTTTTCAATGACAGTAGAGACAGCATCTTTAACAAGGGTGCGAAGTTCAGTAGAACCTTCTTTAAACTCAGAAACTACCTGAGAAAGTGCAGATTTTACAATTTCTCGAACACGTTCCGATCTGACTTGTCCGGTTTGTTTTGCTTGTTGCAGGTCGTTTTTAATTTGCTCTTTGATATTATTAGTCATCTTTAATGCTCTTTGAGATTTAACTTATAGAAATTTATCGAGAGTATGTCTCTTCTTTATCGTGACGCAATATCTTCTAACGCGGTACATCCTTTAGGTAGAATAGATAGAAAACAACTAGCTAGCTAAAGGAAAGGCAGCTGCTAGTATCCAACCAAACAATAACGCGCTGCCAATGGCATAACTCCAAGGTTCTGCAAACAAGCTGGCAACATAAGAAAAAATACTTATCACCAAGGGAAACAATGGCAGCAAAAGGTAAATGAAGCCGAGTTCTGGCAACAAGTAAAGCACCAAAATAAAACCCCCTACCAAAATCACACTTTGTCCTAGCCACCACAAAATTCGTCGTCCAACTCCAACGCCTTGTTGTGCAACTCCAGATGCCAAAAACCAAGGAAAACAAGCAAGTGACATGAGGGGAAACAACTGAAAACGTGGTGGAATCAGCCACCACTGCAACCACAGCACCTGCGCCATAGCACCAAAGGCAACCCACAATACTACAAATAGCCCTACGCCTAGCGCCATTCGTAGTGTAGGACGCGGCAAGCGAAACATGACAGCCAGCCAAACGAAACCCGCAGCACCGAACCAAATGCTCACCGCACCGCCTACCAGCAAGCCACCTAAACTGTTAATATCGCCACCACGACTTAACAATGCAAGTACACCGCTTGCAACAAATGGTGCAGCCAGTAAACCTCCCCAACTTCTTAACTGATGAACTTTCAGCTTATCTGGGGTGGGGTGCAAAACAGGCGCAACTGCACCAAGTAAAGCCAGCCATGCTAGCAAGTGCAGGAAATACCAAATCATCCGATAGTCAACATAGTTACTGCTGCGTTGCAGTCCAAACGTGGCATCAAGCCAGTTTTTGGCAGCTTGCTGGCTAGAATCGCGAAATAAAATGGTGATGTGTTCGGCGTTAGGAATGACGACAAGCGATCGCCCCCTTCCCTCAGCAAAGTTGTCATTTTCTCCTCCCGCCGTCCTCAGCAACCGCTGTGCATTGGCAACAAAGCGACCTTCCCAACTTCCAGCTTGCAACTGCAGGTTACGCGGGGCTCTTGGCGTTACATTCGCACCCGTGGGCGAAACGGCAACAGTTGCAGCAAAACGGTTGACATTCTGAATACCCGCCGACATCACCGCACCACTCCCCATAGAATGCCCTAGCAACGCCAACCGCGACGAATCTACCTCTGGTTGTTCCAAAATTGCTGCATAAGCAACATCTAGGTTTTGCTGGAGTGAACCACGTTGCAGTGGTTTGGCGTTAGCCCCATGACTGTTAAAATCCCACAGCATCACAGCATAACCTGCGTGTGCCAAAACATGGGCGTAACCCAACATCAACTGCTTGGAACCCGCATAACCGTGCGCTATGAGGACACCCGGTATCTTCTCGGCGTTGCGTGGCGCAAGGTACAGCATTGGTACTTCTTCACGCTGAAGGCTACGCACCACTAACCCAGTACGCGCTGTAATAACACCCCACCAAGAAAAGGCAATCAGCAACAGTGCGGCGATCGCCAATAATAAACGCTTGCGATTCATCTAAGTCGTAATTTTGCAGACACTGTAGATGATAATCAACAGATAGACGATCCAAATTCTACCTAGCAAAGGAGATTTAGCTATGTATAGCAATCCTAAATGATAAGCCCTAAGCCTACGCGCCCCCTTCGTGAAGCGCGTTAGCTCCTCCGTTAAGAGGCACGGGCACGCGACGCGGAGGCGCTGCGGCACGCTCTGCGCTTACGTGAAATCCTCTATTTTCTCTTTTCTTGGCGTTCTTGGTGTCTTGGCGGTTGGTTATTTTCATAAATCAAATAGAACTGCTATAGCTTGTAAATATTACTTGTTAACAGATACCTAAAAATAGAAATTTCCAACCCAAAAATACAACCTTGTCTAATATTCAAATGAATATAAAATTGAAAAAGCTACTCACAATTCTCTTACTCACATTCATTGTCTTAAATCTGAA
Organism: Scytonema sp. PRP1; assembly: GCF_036697665.2. Taxonomy (NCBI): domain Bacteria; kingdom Bacillati; phylum Cyanobacteriota; class Cyanophyceae; order Nostocales; family Scytonemataceae; genus Scytonema; species Scytonema sp. PRP1. Next base: position 146,503 of record NZ_JBAHYJ020000113.1, read on the forward strand.
CTTCATTCCTACAGCATTAGCCGCAGATACAGCTAATGGCGAAAAAATATTTAGCGTTCAATGTGCTGGTTGTCATATTAACGGTAGCAACATTGTTAGGCGAGGGAAAAACTTGAAACTAAAAGCGCTCAAAAAGTATGGCATGGATTCCATTGAGGCAATTTCCTCGATTGTTGCTAATGGCAAAAGCAACATGTCAGCCTACAAAGACCGCCTGAGCGAACAAGAAATACAAGATGTATCTGCTTATGTTTTAGAGCAAGCTCAAAAAGGCTGGCGTTAGTTAGAATATTTGTCCATAAAACTACGAACTGTTCTACGAACGATGACAACAATCACCGCTCAACCGATATGGACCGTACCTGGACCTCGCCCTTTCCCAATTCTGGGACGCCCTGCTATGGTCTGGCGCTTTGCCACAGACTCGATAGGAGTATCGCGTTCTCTGTTTCAAACCTATGGTCCGGTGGTCTCCCTGACAGCAGGCGGGGGCACTAATTTCTACTCGCCGCTCCCCAACTGTCCTGGCACAGTGTTGACCTACGGTTCGGAATATGTTCGTCAAGTGACCAGTCAGCACGAGATTTACTACAAGTATCCCTTGTCCGGGAGGTTGTACAGCAAGCGGGATGATTCAAAGCGCACAGAACCGCTCAAGCACTTTGGCGCGGGGCTATTTGGTGTCAACAGTCTAACTCACCGGCAGCACCGCCAGCTTTTGATGCCTGCGTTTCATAAACAGCGAATCGATTCCTACCGCGAGGAGATTGTTACTATCACCCAATCGGTTCTGGAGCAATTGCCGATTAACCAGCCAACTGACATTGCTGAGGTGATGCGACTCCTCACCCTGCGGGTAGCCACCAAGACTCTGTTTGGCAGTGATATTGGTGAGGAGGGGGGTAGAACCACCAAGATTTTACAAAAAGCTTTCACTTTAGAGGGTAGTGTTGGGGTTGCTCTGTTGCCCTTTGACTTACCAGGGCTACCGTACCATCACTTACTCAATTTAATGGCGCAACTGGATGACGAAATGCGCGTCCTCATTCAGCGTAAACAAGCGAGTGGCAATGATGATGGGGACGTAGTCTCAATGTTAATCCAAGCACGGGATGCTGAGAGTGGTGTGGCGCTGACTGAGGACGAACTGCTCGGACACGTGGGTGCAATCTTTGCGGCGGGGCATGAAACCAGCGCCAATGCCCTTACGTGGACGTTATTTCTGCTTTCACAACATCCAGAGATAGCCGCCGATTTGCTTGATGAACTCCAGAGCGTGTTGCAGGGAGAAGCACCAACTGTTGAGCAGTTGCAGCAGTTACCATTGTTGGAGCGAGTTATTAAAGAGAGTATGCGGGTGTTGGCTCCTGTACCCTGGAACGGGCGTGTTACCTCGCAACCGACTGAACTTGGAGGCTACGCCTTGCCAGCTGGAACTGAGGTTTTCGTCAACATTTACCAAACCCATCATATGCCCGAAGTTTATCCAGAGCCAGAGAGATTTAACCCCAAGCGTTGGGAGGGATTTGAACCCACGATGTTTGAATACAACCCCTTTAGTGCTGGGTCACGCATCTGTATCGGAGCTGGCTTTGCGATGCTAACCATTAAGATTGTAATGGCAATGCTCCTACAAAAATACCGCCTGCAATACCTTGCGCAGCAAAGAGTTGAACGCTGTGGTTTTATTGTCATAACTCCCAAGCACGGGATGCCGATGATGGTTCACAAGCAAGACCGCCAGTTTGCTCAAGGAGTGGGTGGTGTGCGGGGGAATGTGCGCGAGATGGTGCAGTTGCCAGCATGAAACAGCCAGCGCACTCGGCATCCATGATACTCTCAAACAAGACCTAAAATTTTTGTCGTTCAATAATTGGAGGACGGCATTCCTCCCCTGCCATGCTTGACCCATGAAAGGGGATTCTGCCGTAATTTGTGATGAACCTACCCGCATCAAGCCGTCTAAAATTCACACCTGATTTAAACATTTGTCGCATCTTAAATGGAATGTGGCAAGTGTCTGGCGCGCACGGACGCATTGATCCAAAAGCCGCTATTCAAACTATGTTCAAATATGTGGATGCAGGCTTTACGACTTGGGACTTAGCAGACCATTATGGACCAGCAGAAGATTTTATTGGTGAGTTTCGCCGTCAGTTAATTGCGACTCGTGGCAAAGAGGCTTTATCTAACATTCAAGCCTTTACGAAATGGGTACCGCGTCCTGCTAGGATGACCAGAGAATTGGTTGAGGAAAACATTAATATTTCCCTCAGAAGGATGGGTGTAGAATCATTAGATTTGATGCAATTTCACTGGTGGGAATACAGAGATAAAAATTACCTTGATGCCCTCAAGTATATGGCAGAACTGCAAGCTGAGGGAAAAATCAAGCATTTAGCTTTGACTAACTTTGATACAGAACATTTGCAAATTATCACCGAGGCAGGTATCAAAATAGTTTCCAACCAAGTGCAATTTTCTCTTGTTGACCGCCGCCCTGAAGTTAATATGATTCCGTTTTGTCAACAGCATGATATAAAACTTTTCACTTACGGCACAATTTGCGGTGGTTTGTTATCAGAAAAGTACTTAGGGAAACAGGAGCCGCGAGGGTTTGACTTGACCACTGCTAGCTTAAGAAAATACAAAAATATGATAGATGGTTGGGGTGGTTGGAGACTCTTTCAAGAATTACTTTCTACCCTTAAAGAAATAGCTGACAAATACAGTGTCACTATCCCTAATGTCGCAGTACGTTATATTTTGGATCAGCCAACTGTTGCAGGTGTTATTGTTGGTGCAAGGCTGGGAGTATCCGAACACATAGAAGACAATACCAAAGTATTTAACTTCACACTGGATGCTGAAGATTTGAATCAGATAAATGCCGTATCTAGCAAGTCACGGAATTTGTATCAGTTAATCGGCGACTGCGGCGACGAATATAGGCGATGAGCCTCGTTGCTCAAACATTGAAGAAACAAGAGTCCAAAAGCCAATCTTTTTGAAAATCAAACCACAGATTAACACAGATACACACAGATAAATAACTAGTATTAATCTATGTGCATCTGTGGTTCTAATTAATCATACTTTTGCAAGAAGTCTACTGTGTATTACCTTGTGCTGCACTGTTCTTGTCGCGGCGTCCCAGCAGAGTACGAACAGCAGTCATAACTTCTGGCACTGCAAGTACTATGGACGCGAACGAGCAAAGCGTTGCCACCTGGCAGTACTCACAAAACGCTTTGTTCTCGCTCCACTCCTCACGAGCTAATTCGGCAGAGACGACGCCATCGACCAAGAGCTTGACGCCCATTGCAATTGGTAGGAGCGGATTACGCCGTGCGCGGTCTATACCACCAGCTGAAGCTAACCAAGCAGTAAGGGCGTAATTAACCACCATAATTGGTCCATCGGGTGAGTTGAATCGGCTGTAAGCGTAGTTAGACGCGTCAACGCGGTCTGCGTCGAAGGGTCCTGGCGGATCGGGTAAGTGATCAACGATCCCGGTTTGGTAGAGTGAGACGAGTTGTCCCATCGAACCGCCAAGCATAGACAAGCCGATAATCCATCGCCGACGGGTCATATCGGGGCTTTTTCCTTGACGCAGTTCCTGACTTAGTTGTGTTGGCTCCATAAAGCGCAATCCTCTATAACGTATGCGTTGACGCTCACATCAGCCATGTACGGGGCGTTCCACCGACAACCGATAGAATACACAGTATGCATCGAACGAGAGCGATGATAGCGCCCTGCACTTTAGCAGATAGATTGCTTACCATTTTCGAGAATCGGTTTGATCCGTACCACTTACGCTGGAGGTACTTCGTTGAGCGTTACCTATCAAACAGCGAATAATTTAGAAAGACTCGGCAGACGGATTATGGAGGCAGCTAACGAAACTTAAACATCTAAACTAGATGTTAAGAGCCTTGTACTCAAAAGTGCGATTGTGCAAAGCGCAGCATCTTGTTTGAAATGTCTTCTCAAAACTGTGAACTTATTTTTTGTATTTGTAATAGTTGTAATTACTCATACTTTTGTGTCCATTAATAACTAGACCTAAGACATTACTTCGGTTTATTTTTAGGCTATCTAAAGCTTCTTTCAGTGCAGAACGGTCTGTTTTGTGCATCCTAGTGACAAGCACAATACCATCAGTGGAAGGTGCGAGCAAGCTAGCATCAGCAAGGCCGACTAAGGGAGGCGTATCATAAATGACCAAATCGAAGGCTTTATGAAAATCTGCCATTAATTGCTTCATTTTTTGTGACGAGAGCAACTTTGCAGGGTCAGGTGGAATCGGTCCTGTTGTGATGACAGAGAATTCCCTTACAGAAGGTAGCTGTCTGATCACTGTCTCCACTGGTATATTTCCAGAAATGACACTACTCAATCCCCACAAGTTATTTATATTTGTTAGTGTATGAATCCGAGGTCGTCGCAAATCGGCATCCACGAGTAGTACTCGTTGTCCCATAGCAGAAGCTATCTGTGCTAAGTGGAATGCAACTGTTGACTTACCATCTCCAGCGCCAGCAGAACTAATGACTAGAGAGCGAATCGGTTGATCAGAACTGAGCAGTTGAATATTGGTATGAAGTACCCGTAAAGCTTCCAAAAATTTCAGCGATTCATACTGGTTGTAGTCTTCATTAAGTGTATCCGGACGCTCAACAACTTCAGATGACCCAGAACTGTCCTGAGAACGCAAATTTGCCAATTTTGTGCAAGATTGATCTGCAATAGTGCGGTCTTGAATTTTTGGGAGTTGCTTTTCAAATGGAATCGTGGCTAGCAGGGGTAGTTTGAGCTTGTCCTTGAAAGCATCAACCGTATGGTAAGTATTGTCAAGCTTTTCAAGGAGTAAGGCACTACCTATTCCCAAGAGCGTACTAGCAACCAATCCCAACATCAAATTACGTTGAGTGTTAGGAGACACAGGAACTTCTGGCTGAACTGGCGCTTGAACTAACTGCCAAGGAACTTGTGTCTGAGCTGCCTGAATTTGCAAAGTTTCGCGGGTAGTAAGAAAACGATTTAAACTCTCAGTTGCTACTTGTAAGTTCCGCTGTAATTCTGTGTATTGTCGTGCCAAAACTGGCAGTTGCTCTACTTTTTTCTGAAGTGTTTTTTCTGCTTGAGCAAGCGTTTGACTTTGCGATTCTAAATTCTGAATTTCGTTTGCCACTTGAGCAACTTTTATAGACCAAACTCGCTGCGCCTCCTGATGTAACAAGGGCAACAGCCTTTGCCGCTTTTCTCGCAATACTTCGATGGGTACACTACCTTCTTGGAAGCGCGTTAATTCAAAAGCTGTCTGAGCTTCTAATTGGCGAATGTTAGTGATTAACTGCTGATACACAGAAGCATCAGCCAGTGCTACTTTCGCTCCCTCTGGTCCTTGGATGCTAGCGAAATAAGTGCGAGCGATCGCTAATTGCTGATTAATAGCTAGCCGTTGCCCAGATAAACTCTGAACAAGCCCTGCAATTTGCTCTGCTTGACCTTGCGGGTCGATAAAGTCATAGTTTTGTCGGAACTTTTGCACTTGTTGTTGGATCTGATCAACCCGATTCTGTAGGGATGGCAGTTGTTTTTCGACAAATTGAATTCCTTGACGCAAATTAGTTTGTCTATCTTCTAAACTGTACTTTAAGTAAGCCTGAGCTAGTGTATCTAGTACTACTTTAATCTTAACTGGATCGTTACTTTGGTAGCGAACTTCTATAATTTTTGTTTCACCTAAACGAGTAATACTCAGAGAGTTTACAAGAGAATCATAGTTAATTTCAGGATAATAAACTTGCAACTGCTTAACAATACTTGTCATCAGTTCAGGACTTCTGAGAACCTGAATTTGAGTTTCGTAATCCAAACTGAACTTGTCTAATGTGCGCTCTATACCAGAGGCAAGCTTTGGCAGATTACTGTCATTACTATTGACAGGTTCGGCTAAAATCCGAAATTTGGCTTGATATTCTGGTTTTTGCTTTAGCGTTACACCTACAACACCAGCTAGAACAGCAGTCATGACTACTGCAATCACTAGCGATCGCCGCTTGATTACACTCAGAAATTGCAGCAAATCCCAATCATCTCTTTGTACTTCTAAAAAAGGCAAAGATTGAGTTTGAAGCACCTGAGGTAAATAGTTTTTATTCCCGTTATTCCCATTGAGAGATGAGGTTTTCACGAGAGAAATCTCCATTATGTGTTCTTGCTAGGTAAGAATCTAGGCGAAATTTGTGTAAGAGCTTGAAGAACCGTAAATTTTCACCAGAATAGGAATAGCAACTGAAGTAAAAGTTTGAAGCTTGTACACCAGTTAATATTTTGCTCGTTGCCTAGATTCAAGGCTAAAGCCATCTTTTTTTGCACAATCCTAACGCTGGCTGTAATCTTTAAGCTTCGGTAAATGCACGTATCTATACAATGAAAAAGTAAAGTGATATCAGTAAAACTGACTAAGAGCTTCACGAGTATTGTAATATTACCTAAATCACAGCACTTGTTACAAAATCTTTATACCCAAAAGTTCAAAAAAATTTCTTCATGATGTTAATTATTCCGATTTTTTTGGGCAGTCTAATACCAGCGATCGGATCAGCGATTTCCCCAGGAGTATACTACGCGTGGAATACAACCACAGGCTTAAGCAGTTAGTTCAAAGCCACCACGAAGACTTACAAGTTGGAAATTACGAATTTTTTAAAGTTGGGCAGCTCATTAAGTTGTCTGTAATTACACAGTTTTTCCCCCAGATTATGCTGCAACCGGACAGTTAATTGATGAACTAGTTAGACATTTAGACCAACAAGGGGTAGACATTGAGGTATTCACAGGTCAACCAGGTTATGCTTTTGCGACTCCTTATGCTCCAACTGTTGAACAATCTGATGGGGTGCGAATTAAGCGATCGCGTACAACCCAACTTTGCCCTGATCGGATTCGCGGTAAAGCTATCAATGGTATTCTGTTCACCTTACGTGCTGCGCTCTATCTGGTAAATGCTGCGCGTCATCGTAACGTTGTTTTATTGACCACCGCTCCCCCATTTCTGCCAATTTTGGGTTATTTGGCTCACGTTTTATTCGGGCTGAGTTACGTTTGCATACTGTATGACCTTTATCCAGATATTGCGATCGCTCTTGACGTGATACCAAAACACCACTGGTTGGGTAAATTCTGGGAGGTTCTAAATAGACAGATTTTGCGAAAAGCCAAGGGTATTGTGGTTCTCAGTCCAGCTATGAAGCGACAGGTGGCGGCGAGTTATCCGGAAGTTGCTGATAAGACTTCTGTGATTCATAGTTGGGCAGATCCTAAATCGATTGTGCCGATTGCCAAGGAAGATAATTGGTTTGCCCACCAGTACAATCTCGTAAATAAATTTACAGTCATGTACTCAGGCAACATGGGTCGCTGCCATGATACACATACAATATTGAATGCTGCCAAGTATTTACAAAAAGAGGCTATTCAGTTTGTCTGTATAGGCGGCGGAGTTAAGCGAGAAGAACTGATTGAGGAGGTCAATCGATTAGGGCTTCAGAACTTTTTGTTTCTTCCATATCAAGAAAGATATGTGCTACCTTATTCCCTCACAGCCTGTGATTTATCGCTAGTAAGCGTGGATGCAGCGATGGAAAGTCTGGTTGCTCCCAGCAAGCTTTATCCGGCTTTAGCAACTGGACGACCAGTAGCAGTGATTTGTCCAAATCATTCATACTTGAGGCAACTGATTGCAGATGCAAACTGTGGTGAGACGTTTGAGAATGCAAACAGTTACGAGCTGGCGGAGTTTATTTCGCGGCTAAGTCGCGATCAGCGTTTAGCAGAGCGTATGGGTAACTCTGCTCGTCAATATTTGCAGTCCTATTTCACACCTGAGGTTATATCTAGGCAATATTTTGAAGTATTGCGGCGGGCTATATCATAGGGTTGTTAGTCTTCCTGCACCATGGCACTTCATAAAATGCGTAAGAAGTCGTCAAGCGGAAAACATACTTTTTGAAATTAAATATCTCAATGTCGATTGAGGAGTTGGGCTTCGATGGTCTTGTTGATCTCAGTCCCTCCAACGTAACCTTCTTATTTACTTGTTAATAGGGGAGGTCGAATTGCACAGAAGGTGTGACCGAAATCGGAAACGTACAAAACGACGAGCTATTTATTGTCCTATACATGGCTGTTATCTTGACAGTGTGAGTCAAAAGTATCCATTATTTGCAGATAGCGCTGGGCAACTTCAGCAACGAGGGATAGGACGAAAAAACGCCTTAATTCTAATAGCTAGTAAAACTGCAATACCCCTTACTGGTGAGTGGTTGGAAGCTTTCTGGTGCGACCAGTGTCAAGAGAAAAAGTGGTATCACGTGCGCAAGCAAGAGAATACGTATGATTTGTCTGTAGCACCACCAGAACTTTGGCAGCAAGCAATGGGAGTGATTTATCCCCAAGGAAACCCTTCTGTAGGAGAGTTTACTCTCAGGCATGCAAGCATGGTTGGATACAAAATTGACATCTCCCCTGCCTAAAAGTCAGGGGATTCTTGGGCTGAACTCGCCTCCGTCAGGTTTCCCTTATTACAGGTCTTACAATTCATACTTGTCCGTTCGCGTAGCGTGCGCCTAAGCGCATATTGCAGTTTTTTAGGCTACAACCCACTTATGGACAACTCCCCAAGCGTTTACCCATTTCAGAGTACGTTCCCGTGTGCCCCACGGTACGCGGATTACTCCAAATTGTTTTGTCTGTTGAATCATTCACTGCTGTTTAACAGTTACTGCCCTGTTTATAGAGTTATCGGTAGCTCTTGCCCTTACTATTTTCCGATCGCTCGTGTGGCATACCGTAGCATTTTTCCTAGCCGAGCCATATTTGTCGGGCACGTGTCGGCGGTATTTCAACCTGTAGGCTATTTATATTGTCGCACGATACTGCTTTTTTGTTCCAGATTTAGAAAGCCGTCCTTCTAGGACGGGGCTTTAAACCCATTTTTTCGGTAACCGGGATTTTATCTTTGTTGGCTAAGCCAGTTATGAGTTATCAAAACACTACCGTCAAGCAAGAGTTAATCATTGAAGCAGGACGCACGGAACAACAATACTGGAAAGACTTATGGCGCTACCGGGAATTGTTCTATTTTCTGGCATGGCGAGACATTCTTGTACGTTACAAGCAGACAGTTATTGGAATGGCTTGGGCGCTCATTCGTCCGTTTTTGACAATGGTGGTGTTCACAGTCGTGTTTGGGCAGTTGGCAAAGTTGCCCTCGCAAGGTGCTCCCTACCCAATTTTGGTATTTGCAGCAATGTTACCCTGGCAATTTTTTGCTAACTCTCTGTCTGAAAGTAGTAATAGTCTTATCACTAATTCCAACCTTATATCTAAGGTATTTTTTCCTCGGTTAATTGTACCGACAAGTGCAGTTGTCGTCAGCTTTGTGGATTTTTTGGTTTCAGGAATGATTCTACTGGGGTTGATGGCGTGGTACAACTTTGTCCCGAGCTGGCGCATTTTGACACTGCCATTATTTACTGGGGTTGCTTTTGCTGCTTCGATAGGAGCAGGGTTATGGTTGGCTTCTTTGAATGTTCAGTATCGGGATTTCCGCTACATCGTGCCGTTTATTGTGCAGTTCGGTCTGTATATCTCGCCAGTAGGCTTCAGCAGCAGCGTTGTTCCAGAAAAGTGGCGGTTGCTTTATTCCTTAAACCCGATGGTAGGAGTGATTGATGGCTTCCGTTGGGCGATTTTAGGAGGAGAGTCTTATTTGTATCTACCAGGCTTTGTTCTGTCTTTAGGACTGGTCGCCTTACTTTTCTTCAGTGGGATTTGGTATTTCCGCAAGATGGAACGCCAGTTTGCTGATGTGATTTAGCAGGTCGTTTAGATGAGTAAATTCAATACAAATCCAGGTAGCAATCTATCGCATTAGTTTTAATTGGTTTATGTATCATCAAAACCCTGTACGAACGCTCGGAACCGAAAGTTCTACAACTTGGCAAAATGAATGACATGAATCAGTAGTCACCTTATTAACCAAGCACAATCACAACAAATAAAACTGAAGAGTAAATGTCTGACACTGTTATCCGAGTTGAAAATTTAGGCAAGAAATACACTATTGATCACCAGCAGCAAGAGCAGTACATAGCACTGCGAGATGTGATTACTCATCGCGCAAAATCTCTGCTGACAACACTCAATCCTGTAACTCAAAACTCGAAAAAGCGAGCTAAGAATTTTTCTGAGGAATTTTGGGCATTGAAAGATGTGTCATTTGAGATCAAGCAGGGCGATAGAGTAGGCATTATTGGCCGTAATGGTGCAGGGAAATCCACACTACTCAAGATTCTCAGCCGAATTACAGAACCAACCACAGGACAAATTCGCATTAAGGGTCGAGTTGCCAGTTTATTGGAAGTGGGAACAGGGTTTCATCCAGAGCTGACAGGTAGAGAAAATATATATCTCAACGGTGCAATTTTGGGGATGAGCAAGGCAGAAATTAAGAAGAAATTTGATGAGATTGTTGCCTTTGCGGAGGTGGAGAAGTTTTTAGATACGCCAGTCAAGCGGTATTCATCAGGAATGTATGTTCGTTTGGCGTTTGCGGTGGCGGCACATTTAGAGCCAGAAATTTTGATTGTAGATGAAGTGCTAGCAGTAGGAGATGCTCAGTTTCAGAAGAAGTGTTTAGGAAAGATGGAGGAGGTAGGAAAAGAAGGAAGAACAGTTTTATTTGTCAGTCACAATATGGGAGTCGTTCAAACGCTCTGTACGCGTGGAATTTTATTAAGATACGGAACTGTTGTCTCTGACGAAACTGCATATGAAGCAGTTAGTACTTATCTGCAAACTCTTGAAAAATCTGGTTCACAAAACCTTTTAGAACGGACAGAGCGAAAAGGAAAAGGAGAAATTCGCCTAAGTAAAGTCGAGGTTTTTAATGATGCAGACTGGACATCGACAACTATAGCAACAGGACGCCCTGCCTATTTCGTCTTTCATGTTACTAAAGCACGACCAGGAATGTCATGCATTTTTACTCTCTATGATCAGTACGGGCAGCCAGTAACAAACTTTAATAGTTCTGTCCGTAGCTATCAAGATACTGGCAACCTAGACACAACTACGAAGTTAGTTTGCGAAATTGATGAGATATTGTTGATTCCTGGCATATACAGAATGAATGTTGCAATTATGAGCAATGGTGAACTACAAGACCATATTGAGGGAGCTTTTAGCTTAGAGGTTGAGGAAGGACCACTCAGAGGACGTCCAGTCATAGCAACCGGATATGGCAGCATTGTTATGCCACATCGGTGGAGTTCGCCTGTAGCTGTACCACATTAAGAGAAATGGATTGCTGCCACCTCAATATCTTTAACTGAATTGTTAACCATAGCAAAACGTTGCAGAAAATCATTATTTACTAATCTGAAAAACCATGAAAATTTGCCTACTTGATCCAGGTATTGAAAACAATCTTGGCGTTCCAAGCTCAAATTTAGGAGATTTAATTATTCAGGACGCAGTTGAAAGAGAATTAGATAAAATTTTTGGAATAAAAAATCTTATTAAATTTTCCACTCATAGTGCTTTAACAAAAAAAGAAATTGACTTTATTCGTCATGAGTGTTTATTAATTATTGTTGGTGGAACAAATTTGCTTTCGTCTAATATGAATGAATATAGACAGTGGAAAATAGGACTTAAAACAGCATTTCAATTAAAGAAGACTATCCTTTTAGGAGTTGGTTGGTGGCAGTATCAAGATTCTCCAAATTTATATACACGAATTCTTTTACAGACGACTCTATCTAGAAAAGGCATACACTCTGTAAGAGATAGCTATACTAGGGACAAACTTCCGCAAATGGGTATCAAAAATGTCTTAAATACTGGGTGTCCAACTATGTGGCCGCTGGCGGAAATGCACCCTGGACATTTTCCTATTGCTAAATCAGACAATGTACTATTAATGCTGACTGACTATAACAAAAACGTTGAATTAGATAAAAAGCTCCTAGAATTATTGTTCTCTAAATATGAAAGGATCTATTTCTGGCCTCAAGGAAGGTATGACGCAGAATATATATCTGAACTTCAATCTGCTCTAAATATTCCAGTCACTATACTAGAGGAGTCTTTAGCAGCTTTGGATGAATTTATTCATTCTGGAATCTCTTTTGATTACGTTGGTACTAGGCTTCATGGTGGAATCAGATGTCTTTGCTCTAAGAAGAGGTCTTTAATCTTAGAAATAGATAACCGTGCCAAGGAAATAGCTCGAGATACTCAACTACCAACAATAGATAGAGCAAATTTGGAATATATTAGTCAATGGATTGATGGAAGTTCATCTCCTAAAATAAGGCTAGATTTAACTGCCATCGATAAGTGGAAAAGTCAGTTTTCTCATTTAAGAAAGATAGATAGTCATGTGGAGCATTGTTTGGCAATTCATTAAAAAACGCAACTGGATGACACAGTTTACAAACCCGAATTCATGTTGATAGAAGCTATCATGCCAGCACAATGAACGTTTTACACATCAACCAATCTGATATTTCTGGTGGAGCAGCGATCGCCGGCTATAGACTGCATCAAGGTTTGCTGGCTCAAGGCATTGACTCTCGGTTATTAGTGGGTCAAGTTGAAACTACTAGCGATCGCGTAGCCTTGTTGCAGCGCAATAAACGGATTGAAAAACCACTCTGGAGTGTAGCTTGGCGTCTTGGGTTTAACTACCTTAACCATATCAATAGCTTTGATATTCCGAAACACAGTTTCTACAAGAATGCAAATATCCTTAACTTTCACAATCTGCATAATGATTACTTCAATTATCTGGCGATTCCAGCATTAACTGAAAACAAACCAGCAGTTTTTACGCTTCACGATATGTGGAGTTTTACAGGTCACTGCGCCTATAGCTATGACTGCGATCGCTGGAAAACTGGCTGCGGTCAGTGTCCTTACCCAGAGGCGTACCCCGCTGTTCCTAAAGACAACACTCGTCTGGAGTGGAGGCTGAAAAATTGGGTTTACAGCAAAGCCAATTTAACAATTGTGACACTGAGTCAATGGCTGACTCAACAGGTTAAACAAAGTATTCTTAACCGCTTCCCCATTCATTACATCCCTAATGGTATTGACACACAAGCATATCAACCCCTTGACCCTGAACAGTGCCGTTCGTTGCTTAATATTCCAATAGGGAAAAAGGTTTTGATGTTTGGAGCGGAAAGTCTAACAAATACCCGTAAGGGAGGTGATTTACTACTGAAAGCCTTGCAAAACTTACCCCCATCCCTGAAGATTGAAACTGTGCTTTTAACTATAGGTCGTCGTGGCGAGGCAATTTCTGAGGCAGTAGGGATGACTACCGTAAATCTTGGTTACGTCAGCAGCGATCGCCTGAAATCTATCGCTTATTCTGCTGCTGACTTGGTTATTTTTCCGACTCGCGCCGATAATCTCCCCTTAGTGCTACAGGAAAGTATGGCTTGTGGGACTCCTATGGTTTCATTCAAAATTGGTGGCGTCCCTGATTTGGTGCGTCCAGATGTCACTGGCTACTTAGCTACAGCAGAGGATGCTGATGATTTTTGTCATGGGATTGTGCAGTTGTTGGAGGATGATAATTTGCGCTCTAGCATGAGTCAAAATTGTCGGGCGATCGCTCTTGCTGAATACCCTATAGAACTCCAGGCACAGCGATATATCGAAGTTTATCAGCAGGTATTAAACAGACAAACTAGGAGCGAGCAGAAAGTGTCTGCCTAGTAATCTACCACACTAATTTTGAAGGCTTGTAGTGAGGGCTGAAGCCCTTTCCAAAGCACTAAAGTGCTTACTACAAACTTATCAAAGTTGCCTTGACAAACTACTATAGCAGTCCTATTTGAGTTGTAAAAATTATCAACCGCCAAGACGAGCCAGCGCGGCAGGAGGGTTTCCCTCCGCAGGCGACTGGCGTCGCCAAGAGCGCTAAGAAAAGAGAGAACAGAGAATTTTACGAATGATTTAGGATTGCTATAAGAGGATTTTTTTTTACCCTTACTGTTCATCAATGTTCTTCAAGTTCTGACTTCAACAACTAAAAAACGTACATAAAAAGTACTCAATCTTTAACAAGTTCACCTATTATGCCACTCATCACTAGAACACTCACGTTAGCTGACTTACCCTCACCCCCACCTGGTAAAACTGGTTGGCCCTGGACAGAGCAAACTCCTCCCTTATCGCAGCGGATACCTGGTGATTTTGAGTATCCTCGCATCAGCATAGTGACGCCGAATTACAACTATGGTCACTTCCTTGAGGAAACCATTCGTTCAGTGTTGCTTCAAGGTTATCCGAATTTGGAATACATTATTATCGATGCCGGTTCAACTGATAACTCATTAAAAATTATCGAAAAGTATGCACCATGGCTTGCCTACTATGTGAGCGAGAAAGATAGGGGACAGTCAGATGCTATAAACAAAGGTTTTCATAAAGCCACAGGAAAGATTTACGCTTGGCTTAACTCTGATGATATTTTTTGTCCAAACACTCTTCAGGAAGTTGGGCGATTTTGGCGTAACAATCCCAATTGTCATTTCCTTACTGGAGATGGATATTTGATGAATGCTAACGAAGAAGGCGTAGAAAGTTGGAGATATTACGTCAAGGGAGAAAGATATTCATTTCAAGATTTACTTCAATATCATCATGACAAATATTTACCGCAACCTTCTGTATTTTTTAGTCAAGATGTTTTCAATCAATTACATGGCTTAGATCTTTCATTATCATACACAATGGACTTAGATTTTTGGCTGCGTACAAGAATGATATACCCGCTTCACTACATACCAAAGTGTTTCTCAGAAATGAGACATCATGATGATGCTAAGACTTGTAAGGATAATGTCATTGCTATGGCAGAAGCCAGGAATGTTATGAAAAAATATTATCAACATCTCAACCCATATACCAAGCTTAAAAATAGATTAAGCTTGAGAGTATTTTATGCTTATGCTATGCTAAAACATGGAAGATTTGAATATTCAAATGGAAATAAGCTGGAAGCAATTAAGTGGTTGATGAAAGCAGTCTTTTTTTGCCCTCCCATTCTTTGCCTTACTAGGACTTGGAAATTCATTATTAAACTCATGCTTCCCACAGAAATCATTAAAGAATTGTTTTTGAGACAAGAAAATTATCAGAGTTGACGCTCAAAGTTGATGTCTTCGCTCGAGTACGTCCAGATATCATTGGCTACTGGGCGAGGACTTCCAAGCCACTACAAAATTTTAGCTAAAACTGATTGTTCTAGAGAGTTATTTGAGTATTGTTCATAATTACCACTAAAAATTGATTTGTAAAGTAAACCTTAAATTATAGGGTGCTGTTAAAGCCAGAATACGGCATCAACAAATGTGATGCGTTATGGCAAGTTCTCACTCTCTCAAACTTTCAAATTCTTACATAGCCGTAACACACCCTACTTAATATTTACTTTAGAGACAATCTCTAAAAGTCTCTATGTCTTTTTAAAACTTTTATTGATATTTTTAGAAGGTAGAAAGCTCAGAGTAAAAATAAGTTGTAGTAGAGGCAAAACGTCATGCAAAACATAATTATTATTGTCTGAGTACTAGCAGTAAAGTTAGACAAAAAAATGGATATAAAGAAATTAGCTCGTTCTTTTAAAAGAATATTCGCAAATTTTCTTCGCACTTTTCCAATCAGTTCAGAAGTGTTAGGTCCTCCCAAAAACTTTTATAAAACTACATGGAATTGGGTGTATAATTCTAAGTAGGCAACAACAAAGACCAAGGTAGTATTGTTAGTATCTACCCAAAGTATAATTTTTCTAGATGTCCTCCTAAAACAATAGAAGAGCAGGTTCACTGGCAATTTGAGATAGAGTATCAACATGAATCACCAGAAACGTTTGTTACTGTAATACCAGAAGGTCGTGTCTGGGGTAACAATGCTACTGTCATAGCTCCTGATGATAAATTTTTGGCGGATTTATCTATGGAATTTGGCAGTAGTGAAAGTCAGCATTCAATACTAAGACAGTGGCGACTACCGTACGTCCACTATGTAAATGGAACAGTTGCTGTTTTATCTGCAGTAGGAGGTGACAGATACTTTCACTGGATGTTTGATGTTTTACCACGCATTCATCTATTGAAATGTGCAGGAGTGGACAAAGATTGTGTAGACAAATTTTGTGTCAATGGTCTTGATTATCCATTTCAAAGAGAGACACTGTCAGTTCTAGGCATTCCAGAGGAAAAGATTATAGAAAGCTGCAAACTTCCTCATATTAAAGCTAAAAAGCTAATAGTACCTTCTTTACCGGGAAATACAGGACATATGCCTAATTGGGCTTGTGAATTTCTAAAGAAAGAATTTTTGAGGAGTAACATTCCTGTCACCAAAGTCGGTAAAAGAGAGTTTATCTATATAAGTCGTGCAAACGCAAGTTATCGTAGAGTACTCAATGAACCTGATGTAGTCAAATTTCTACAGAAATTTGGCTTTAGGGTGGTGGCTTTGGAGTTAATATCGGTAGCTGAACAAGCCTTACTATTATCTTCCGCTTCTGTGATCGTCGCTCCTCATGGTGCTGGCTTGTCTAATCTTGTATTTTGTCAACCGGGTACTAAGGTTGTAGAGCTATTTTCGCCAAACTATGTGAATGTTTGTTTCTGGGCATGCAGTGATCAAGTAGGACTTGATTATTACTACCTGATTGGACAGGGTCAGAGACCAAATGAATATATAGACCCTCATGCAGTGCGTGAAGATATCTTAGTAAATATTAATTCATTAGCTGAATTGATGAAATGTGCTGGAATCATTAGTTTTTGAGGGTTAAACATTATACTGCAGGTATTTTACTAGCAAATGAAACTAGAAAACTAGCAAACCTGGCTTTTTTGGCTCTGATGCTTCCGCAAGATTAGAGTTTACCTTTACAGACATCATTTAAGTGAATAGCAAATGTCTGATACTGTTATCCGAGTTGAAAATTTAGGTAAGAAATACATTATTGGTCACCAGCAACAAGAGGGCTACACTGCACTGCGGGATGTGATTGCCAATGGAGCAAAATCTTTGTTCACAACTCTCAATCCTCTAATCCAAAAATCAAAAAATGAAGCTAATAAATCTCGTGAAGAGTTTTGGGCATTGAAGGATGTATCGTTTGAGATCAAGCAAGGCGATAGAGTTGGCATTATTGGTCGCAATGGTGCAGGAAAATCTACACTACTGAAGATTGTGAGCCGGATTACAGAACCAACTACAGGACGAATCAGCATTAAGGGTCGAGTTGCCAGTTTGTTGGAAGTAGGCACAGGGTTTCATCCAGAGTTGACAGGAAGGGAAAATATCTATCTCAATGGTGCAATTCTGGGAATGAGCAAGGCGGAGATTAAGAAGAAGTTTGATGAAATTGTTGATTTTGCAGAGGTTGAGAAGTTTTTAGATACGCCAGTTAAACGTTATTCCTCTGGTATGTATGTGCGGCTTGCTTTTGCGGTTGCTGCTCACTTGGAGCCAGAAATTTTAATTGTAGATGAGGTATTAGCAGTAGGAGATACTCAGTTTCAGAAAAAATGCTTGGGTAAGATGCAGAATGTAGCTTCTGAAGGAAGGACAGTTATTTTTGTTAGTCATCAAATGGCAGCTATTAATAATTTATGTTCATCATGCATAATGCTTCAAAAGGCTGAACTAATTTTTGATGGCAAAACTGAATATGCAATCCAAAAATATTTAAAATCAGGAATTGAAATTCAAGATAATAGTAAAGGAAATTTACAAGCTTTTCGTCCCTCTTGGGCAAAAGATTTGATAACCTCTGCACGGCTTTTAGACTTAAATGGTAAAGAACAAAGTAGCTTTCCGCTAGGTTCAGATATAACCTTTGAAATGACTTTTGCTACAGAAGATGTAACTAAGTTAAAAGCACCTGTAATGGGTGTTGTCATTAATCATGCAACTTTCGGAACCATTGGAGGAGTGAACACTCGTATGACAGGTTTTGAACCTGATAATGGTTCTTATGCTTCTGCTACAATGCGTTGCACACTAAAACAAACTTCATTTTTACAGGGAGATTATACAGTAGATATTTGGTTAGGCGATGGTCCTATTGATGTTGATACTCTAACTGGTTACTTGAGCTTTCGTATAGAAGAGACAGATGTGTATGGTACTGGTCGGACTCCATTCGCCGATCTGGGGGTTATCTTTCTTGAACCCACATGGAAAGTTATTCCGCACTAAATAGTAATAATGATTAGTAGAGAAGCATACTCTATGTACGACTTGAATTAGTGGAGACATCATATGCAGTCATCAAAAAGACAAATGCAACACTTCTATACAGAAGATTTTTTCAAGGAACTTCAAGAAGACTCACGACAGTCTGCGGAAGAAATTGTTCCTGTACTTCTGGAAATGATTCCTTGTAATAAATTAATTGATGTTGGGTGTGGTGATGGAACATGGTTGAAGGTTTTTCAAAAACATGGTGTTAAAGAAATATTAGGTATTGATGGCAGCTATGTGAATGAAAAAAATTTAGTGATCCCGAAAGATAATTTTATACCTTTTGATTTAACAAAGCCACTAAAAATAGATAAGCAATTTGATATAGTCATGTCTTTAGAGGTAGCTGAACATTTACCTGCTGAATGTGCAGAATCATTTGTTGACTCTTTAACAAGTCTTGGTTCAGTGATTTTGTTTTCTGCAGCCATACCTGAGCAGACTGGCGAAAATCATATCAACGAGCAGTGGCAAGAGTACTGGGCAGAAAAATTTCAAAAAAGAGGTTACATAGCAATTGACTATGTCAGACAAAAAATATGGAGCAATAAAAAAGTAGCTTTTTGGTATAGCCAGAATATTTTGATTTTTATCCAACAACAGCACTTTGAAAACAATCCAGTGATGAAGAGTAAATTTGAAGATTATGTAGTCACAGATCCTTCCTCACTTTCCATGGTACATCCTATGTTATACCTAATGAAATTAGGAAAAATTGATTGGCTTGAAAAAAAGAATCTGAAAAAAACGTCGCCGCTACATAAAATAAGTATCATATCTAAAATACTTCGCGCTTTTTGAGAGACGAATTAAAGAGGGTCGAAATCTTTATTTAGTTTTAAAATCCAATGTTTCAACGTCAACGTTTCGCCTAAAATTGTCAAAAAATATCAAACTTTAAACCCTAGCTACAGCAATCCTAAATAGTTTACGAACAAACCTAACTTATCTCTTGACGTTCTTAGCATATTGGCAGTTTATATAATGTTCAAAACCTATTTAGCATTACTGTATGTATCTTTCACCTTATGATTTCAATCATTATTCCCACATTCAACCGTGCCAGTTCATTAGAGTTAGCCATCAAATCCTTTTGTTTACAAAACTTCTCACAGGAGCAGTTTGAAATTCTCATAATTGATAATGGCTCAACTGAGAATACTAAAAATGTGACAGAAGCTGCTGTAGCTGAATTCCCTTCCAATCAAATCCGTTACTTTTATGAACCAGAACCAGGTTTGCTATCAGGTCGCCATCGAGGAGTATTAGAGGCAAAAGGTGAGATTTTAACGTTTGTAGATGATGATATTGAAGCAGATGTCAACTGGTTGGGAGCAATTAAAGAGTCATTTGATGACCCCATAGTTCAACTCCTGGGTGGTCGTAATCTACCAAAGTATGAAGTTGAACCTCCTAAGTGGCTAGAGTGGTTTTGGTTAACTCATGTATACGGTACATATTGCGCCTATCTAAGCCTACTAGATTTTGGGAATCAAGTGCGTGAAATTGATGCAAATTATGTTTGGGGTTTGAACTTTTCAATCCGCAAAAGTGCTTTGATTGAATTAGGAGGATTTCATCCTGACTGTATTGCCAAACATTTACAGCATTTCCAAGGAGATGGAGAAACAGGGTTGACTCAGAAAGCCAATCAACACGGATACAAGGCAGTTTATCAACCCAGTGCTTTAGTTTTTCATATGGTTTCTAAGGAGAGAATGACATATGAATATTTTGAGCAACGTTGCTTCTATCAAGGAGTTTGTGATTCTTATTCAGATATTAGACGAGCCAAAGGTAAATTTAAGCAAGTAAATTTGGTGGACAGGCTTAAATTCCCCTTAAAATTCCTTAAGAAAATAAGGTTAAAGTCAACCAGTAGGGAAACTGAAAGGGATGCATTGAATGAGCGCTTTCGTCGAGCTTGGCAAAACGGATACCAATTTCATCAAAATGCTGTGCGTCAAACTCCAGAACTTCTACATTGGGTTCTAAGAAAAGACTACTGGGATTATAAATTGCCTACATTTTAGATGACTCATGATTGAAGAAATTAGATACCATAATCAGTTGCTTGCCCTAATTGTTTCTCATAAATTTGATAAACTTGGAATTCACTTTTTCACACCCAACGACCTCTCCCAACAGCTGGCATATATGCGTCATCCCATGGGCAAAGTCATTCAACCCCACGTCCACAACTTTGTACTGCGTGAAGTGCAATACACCCAAGAAGTACTGTTTATCAAAAAGGGCAAATTGCAAGTCGATTTTTACAATGAGCAGCAGGAATACTTAGAAAGTCACGTTTTAGAAGCTGGAGACGTAATTCTTCTTGTTACGGGTGGTCATGGCTTTGAAGTACTTGAAGAAGTCGAGATGATTGAGGTGAAACAAGGTCCTTATGTTGGAGAGCAGGACAAAACTCGATTTATCGGCATTAGTAGGGAACAAGCCAAAATTGTTAAGTAACGAACAATGAACTTTATTCCAGTCAACGAGCCACTATTGGATGGTAATGAGAAGAAGTATCTGAATGAGTGCATTGACACCGGCTGGATTTCTTCTGAAGGATCTTTTGTTAAGCAATTTGAGGAGCAATTTGCTGCCCGTGTTGGACGCAAGCACGGTGTTGCCGTCAGCAATGGTTCTGTTGCTCTTGATGCCGCAGTTGCAGCCTTAAAAATAAGTCAGAGAGATGAAGTTATTCTGCCCACGTTCACAATAATCTCCTGTGCTGCTGCCATTGTCCGTGCTGGTGCTGTACCCGTGGTAGTAGATTGCGATCCTTGCACCTGGAATATGGATGTCACCCAAATTGAGGCGAAAATCACACCCAGGACAAAAGCAATTATGGTTGTCCACATTTATGGGCTACCCGTAGACATGGATCTGGTAGTAGCTTTGGCTGACAAGTATGGGTTGGACATCATTGAAGATGCTGCCGAAATGCACGGTCAAACTTATAAAGGTCGTCCCTGTGGTACTTTCGGCGCTATCAGTACCTTTAGTTTCTACCCAAATAAACACGTCACGACTGGTGAGGGGGGGATGCTACTGACAGATGATGACCACTTGGCTGAGCGCTGTCGTGCTTTACGCAACTTGTGCTTTCAACCCCAAAAACGCTTTGTCCATCACGAACTGGGCTGGAATTTTCGGATGACCAACTTGCAAGCTGCTGTTGGTGTCGCGCAGTTGGAACGAGTTGACGAATTTGTAGCTCGCAAGCGTCATATGGGGCAACGCTATACAGAACTACTGTCCGACATTCCCGGCTTGCAGTTGCCAGTCCCGCGAACAGACTACGCTGAGAACATTTATTGGGTGTATGGCGTTGTGCTGAAGGATGAAGTTCCCTTTGATGCAGAGGAAGCTATGCTGCGTCTGAAAAAACACCAGATTGCTACGCGTCCCTTTTTCTGGGGAATGCATGAACAGCCTGTATTCAAAAAAATGGGCTTGTTTGATGGAGAGTTTTGCCCTGTGGCAGAGAGAATCACTCGTCGGGGTTTCTATATTCCTAGTGGAATCGCATTGACAGACGAGCAAATTGATCAAGTAGCTCATGCTCTGTATGAGCTAATGCTATGAGAATGCCACTCAAGCACAGCATTTGTGATCAAGTTAAGGACGTTATGAAATGGATGATGTAAAAATTACTTTCTTTATGATTGTGACTGATCGCGACATAGTGATTGCAGATTATGCAGTAAGAAGCTATGCCAAGATCAAGGATGTTCCGTTTAAACTATACGTGTATTCTAACTGGATAAGTTCTGCTTTGAAAGAAAAATACTTTTCAAAATGGCGGAAATTCAAGTTTGTAGAAATTTTAGAAAATGAATGGCAAACCGATGACCGCAAGCCTACTGACTCTAGGTTGGAAGGACAGTTTGAATTAGGTGCAACCATTTGGGATCGAGAACTTAAAAAAATTCAAACGCCTTATCATGCAACTGTAGATGCAGACTTTGAAATTATAGATGCAAAATTTATCTCAGTTATGTTAGCGAAACTTGGTACCAATCCAAACTTGGTAGCAATGTCAACTGACTATAATCCAACTATGTCAGAATGCTATGATTCTTATTCTGATGAGATAATCTGTCTTAATGAACGTTGGCATACTTGGTTTTGTATTTACAAACGTGAGGCACTTGAGTGTCAAGTATCTCATGCCTACTATGAAGAAATAGTCTCTGATCCAGTTCGACGTAATGCGTGGGACGACGCAGGTTATTTTCAAAAGGCTCTGAAGGATGTTTATGGGTTTGATTTAGCAGTTATAGATCGTCAGTATCAACCCTGTTTTATCCACTATGGTGCATTCAGTAAAAATGTAGATATTGATGAAAATAATGTTGCACTTTACCGTCATTTACAGATTATGCGTAAGAGGGGGGTATTTGGAAATGGGGATATTTTTACTAAAAAAATCGCCACCTTATTGAACAATATTACCTTTGATAAAGTGAATAGCAATAGATTGAAATATGTGGACGGCTGGTGCAAAGCAATATAAAGAATAAAAGCTTAGCTCAGATTGCCCAATACCCTCTTAAGCTCTGTATCGTTTTACAATAAGAGTCAGAAATGAATGTTTTTGGCAACTACGCCCGCTATTACGATTTGCTCTACCGCGATAAAAACTATGTGGGAGAAGCACAATTTATTCATCGATTAATTCAAACCTATGCACCGGATGCAGAGAATATCCTGGAACTAGGTTCCGGTACAGGAAACCACGCAGTTCTCCTAGCAAAGGAGGGATACCAAATTCACGGGGTGGATTTTAGCCAGGAAATGTTGCTTAAAGCAAGCGATCGCCTTTCCCAATTCCCCACACAACTAGCATCAAGATTAGAGTTTTCCCAAGGGGATATCCGGACTGTTCGGCTGGACAAGCAATATGACGCTGTCATCTCACTTTTTCACGTGATTAGCTATCAAACTACCAATGAGGATTTACTAGCTACATTTGCCACAGTCAAAGCTCATCTCAAGCCTGGTGGTGTATTCATTTTCGACTGTTGGTATGGACCTGCGGTTTTGAGCGATCGCCCCACGGTTCGTATCAAGCGCTTGGAGGATGATGAAATTAGCGTTACTAGGATTGCTGAGCCAGTTATCCACCCGAATGACAATCTAGTAGATGTTAATTATCAAGTCTTTATCAAAGATAAAAACACTGGTGCAGTTGAGGAGCTTCAAGAAACTCATAGAATGCGTTATCTGTTTAAGCCGGAAATAGACTTACTCTTGGCACAAAACCAGTGCAAGTCTACTATATGTCGTGAGTGGATGAGCGATCGCAATCCAGGATTTGATACCTGGGGTATTTACTTTATGGTGAAAGGCTAAATGAGAGTAGGTATACTTTTAAGCCATCATCTAGCTGAAATTGGTGGTGGTTATACATTTGAAGCTGAAGTGTTCCAATCTCTAGTCAAGGTTGGAGCTGCGAGTGGTCACACCTTTATCTTGTTTAGTTGGCAAAAAGAACCTCCCCCACAGCTACGATCACTTCGGCATATTGAATTTATATCTCTTTATAGAAGCTTTCAAGAGAAACTACACTCTATCCTTTCCAGGACTGCCGAGGCTATTATTAACAAGCTACAACACCCCACAAGCCAGTTTAAGATCCAATCAGGGAATGAAAAACTTATCACGAAGCTTATTCAAAACAGCAATATCGAGGCTGTATGGTCTTTGGGACCACATTGTCTAACGATGGAGGTTCCATACATTACTACTGTTTGGGATTTACAACATCGGCTTCAACCCTATTTTCCAGAGGTAAGTTCAAAAGGACAATGGAACTTACGAGAAAAGTCATATTCAACCTTATTGCAGCGATCTGCTTTTATTTTGGTCGGAACATATGCAGGTAGAGCTGAAGTTGAGCGATTTTACCAAATACCACCTGAGCGAATTAAAGTTATACCTTTTCCTACACCGCAGTTTACCTTAAATGCTTCCGACTGCTCTAAGCAAGTCATTTTTGAGAAATATAATATTCCTGATAAATATTTATTCTACCCTGCTCAATTCTGGGCACATAAGAACCATGCCAATCTACTACTGGCTGTTAAATGGTTAAGAGACAAGTATAATCTTACCTTTCCGGTTGTATTCTCTGGCTCTAACAAGGGAACTCAGCAATATATTAAGGAGTTGACAGCCGAACTGGAGCTATCCAAACAAGTGTACTTTGTGGGATTTGTGCCTCAAGAAGATTTAATATCTCTGTATCGTAATGCATTTGCACTTACCTTTGTTACATTCTTTGGTCCAGATAATCTACCACCTCTAGAAGCTTTTGCCCTTGGCTGTCCTGTGATTGCTTCCAAAGTTACAGGTGCTGAAGAACAACTGGGAGATGCTGCTTTACTAATAGATCCTAAAGATCCTGAACACATTGCTTCAGCCATTAAGTTGCTCTGGGATGATATACCTGTGCGCCAAAAACTGATAGAACGTGGTTTTGAACGAGCAATGAAATGGACTGGGCAGGATTATGTGAAACGGGTATTTTCAGTACTTGATGAATTAGAGTCTATTCGTCGATGCTGGAGTAGCCCTGTACCAGATATGAAGCTTGGCGGGTGCCAATAGTGGCAAGGATGTTTAACAAAGGATTTTTGTAGTGGGATTGAGATGTTATTAGAAGATGAGAGATTGCGCGATTCGCATGAACCAAGACTTTCGAGCGATGCTCCTAAAGAGCCGCCCCAAGGGGGCGATCGTGCTTACTGAATACTCACTTAAACTTCAGGTTCAGCCATACAAAAAACTCTACCGTCAGGTTTTGCAGAAATCTAGATGGCTTCAAGATTGATGCTTATTTGAGGAAGACTATAAGATTTGGAACCAATTATCATGGAGCAAAAAAGTTGCGGTGGAAAACGCCTACTCGGAAAGCAACCATCTTTTGATGAACGTTTTCCAAGTATTTCCGTTATTACAGTCACTTATAATCGACTTTGTGGCTTATATGAAACATTTTCTAGTGTTATATCTCAGACATATACAAACATAGAATACATTATCATTGATGGAGGTTCGCAGGATGGTAGTGTTAATTTCCTCCAGCATAAAGATGAAATGATATCTTATTGGGTTAGTGAAAAGGATGCTGGAATTTATGATGCCATGAACAAAGGAGCATTGGCGGCTACCGGGGATTGGATCATTTTTATGAATTCTGGCGATCAATTTTTTTCACAATCTACACTGGCTCAAGTAGCAACTCACCTTGATACTTCAGGCGATGTTGCCTATGGGGGATTTGCGTCGATTGTAGTTGATAGATATCAAACACGCATTTTTCAGAGGCTTCCTCAAAAACTGTCAGATATTTGGCACCATATACCTACTTGTCATCAAAGTATTTTTGTTAAAAGAAAATTACAAACCCAGTTTCCATTTGATACATCATTTACTTGGTGTGCAGATCATGATTTTATCGTCAAATTATACGTACGTGGTTGTAGTTTCAAAGAAATCCCTATCATGGTTTCAAAATTTGATGCTTCAGGTGGGGATAGCAGAGACATCCTAACTTATACAAAAGAACGCTGGCGTATTAGTACACACCTTGCACATCCTTTAAAAAGAAATCTATATTTTTTGCAAGAATACTGGCGATTTTTTATTTGGAAAAATATTACCTGCAAAATACGTAATTTTCTACCTAAAGAATGGGTGATAGCTTTGCGAAGATGGCGTGGTACTTGTTAAACTCGTATTTTCAAGCTAACTATTGACTTAATTTTCATAAAAAACTGATTCCTGATTTCTGACTATTGCTATTAAGTTATGAGCAATGAAAAAATTATAGGAGCATACTTTCTGGCAAACGACACAGTTTATGACTGGGCTATAGCTTTTCTAGAAAGCTTTCGTGAATTTAATCCGTCTTTATGTTTATATTTAATTCCTTTTGACAACAATTATCTGAAAATTAAATCTCTAGAAAACAATTTTTATTTTGAGATTTTTGAAGACTCTCTTTTCAAGAGGCTAGAGATAATTGGTTCACAACTTGAAATTGGCCGTACAGCAACAAGTCCATACTGGTTTAGGCGTTTTGTTAGCTTTTGGGGACCTCTAGACCGATTCATTTATCTTGATAGTAGAATCGTAGTCTTAAATAACCTTGAACCTTTGATTACTGCTCTTGATACTCTCAATTGTGATTTTTTTCATTTTGAAGGCGGTCTCGATCAGGTCTATAACGCTGGTTATTTAAGAGAAAAATTGGTAATTGAGAACAAGGTACAAGGTTTCAATTCTGGGAAATGGATATCTAAGAAAAATTTATTTAGTATTGAAGATTTGGAAAAAATAGGTTTTTTTCTCAAAAAAAATCGCTTTCAATTAAATCCACGTAATACGGATCAATTCTTTCTAAATTATCTTATTCACACTAGTGATATCAAATATGCTTCTATTCATGATTTAATGCCTCACCTAAGTCGTTTGACGTGGCCTCCGATGCCAGGAGATATTTATCGTGAAAATAAAATTTACAAGACTTGGTCCTATGGTATGCCCGAACACAAAAAAGAAATGGTTTTCATTCATTGGGCAGGAATTAAGAAAAGCCCTATAATGCCTCGTCGTACTATTTTTTTAAAGTATCGTTTAAAATCTGAATCTTTCATTATTAAGGGAAAAATAGCGCTACAAGATTTGCTGCTTAAACCCATTTTATGGTTTTATACAAAAATCAAACGTAATAAATTAATAAATAAGCGTTATCATAGCCTTTCCCAGTTTGTTTTAAAAATTCAAAAATGAAATTCTTTCAATAGTCTGAATTTTAGTGTTCAGGACTATAAGCTTACATAGTTGAATCTGTAGACGAGGAAATGCAAGATAAAAGTTGAATAAATTCGTGTATTGAGAGTTTGACTGATAGTGAATATTGTTTCTTTTATTCATCCCATTCGTACCTACCTCCCCTGCACAGGAATAGGGCGACATATGAACCACATTTTGCTTGGACTTGCACAAAGAAGGGAAGTGGAGTTACAGTTGCTATTTTCACAACAATGGCTCGGAAGCGACGGTAAGCTTGACCCACGATGTCTACTACGCAAACTACCCATGCATACTTTTCCCATGCAAGAAAACGCTATTGAGCGTACGTGGAAACTCTTTGGTTATCCGCGCATGGATAAATATTTACCTTATGAAACAAACTGGCTCTACGCTCCTATGGAAACCTACATTCCGGCGTCAAAATGCCCGGTAGCTGTTACGATTCACGACATTCAAGCATTTGAACCAGACTTACCTTGGTCACACACGTGGCAACATCGATGGTTTCGCTACAAGTGGGAGCGCTGGGTTCGCCGTGCTTTGTCTGAATGTCGAGTTGTTTTTACTGTGTCGGAATTTTCCAAGCAGCGAATGGTAGACCTGTTGGACGCTGATCCACAAAAAATTGTGGTTATCGGAAATGGTGTTGAACAATCGTTTTTTGATATTGCTTCAGTCAATCCTGCTGAATTGGAACGCCCTGTTGAAGCGCCATACACTCTCGTCATTGGTGGTTTGCGTCAAAAAAAAGGAGGGGATTTTGTTTTAGCCGTTGCAGAGGTTCTCCGTCAGCATCAAAGCAGCTTACATATTGTAGTGGCTGGTAACTCTGAAGCTCCTTATACCGAGGTAGCTCAAACTCACTCGAACGTCACCCTGCTTGGCATGGTTTCAGATAAAGACTTACCCCGCCTGCTGCGTGGCGCATCATCCCTGTTGTTTCTGTCTCCTTACGAAGGATTCGGTATGCCTGCGCTGGAAGCAATGGCTGCTGGCATCCCGGCTGTTGTTTCTAATAAAGGCTCTCTACCGGAAGTGGTCGGGGATGCAGGTATTGTAGTTGACCCAGAAGCAACTGATGTCATTGTGGATATTCTTATTAACTTAGATAACAATTCTCGTCTTCGCGAAGACTATGGTCAGAAAGGGCATAAGTATGCAACTCAGTATACCTGGTCGCAATGTGTAGAGCGATTAATGAATGCATTTAAACAGTTTGCATAACTTATTACATTATTTCATCAAAAATAAAAACGTAGTATGTTCTCGAAAGCAAAGACACAATATACCCAATTTGGTTGTGGACTTTGTGCACCCAACCAATGGCTGAACTTTGATTCTAGCCCTGCGCTTCCTTTACAAAAACTACCTATTGTTGGCAAGCTAATACCATCAGGTCCCTATGGGCGATTTCCCCAAAATGTTAGGTATGGAAATGTTGTTCAAGGACTGCCAATTCCAGAAGGAAGTGTTGAATTATTGTATTGTTCACACGTACTTGAACACCTCACTTTAAACGAGCTTCGCCAAGCTCTCAAAAATTGCTATCAATATTTACAACCTAATGGAATATTTCGCTTTGTTTTGCCCGACCTTGAATTTATGGCTCAACATTACATTAATTCAAAATCTTCTGAGGCTGCATTAGAATTCATGCGAATAACTTGGTTGGGTAAAGAAAATCGCCAGCGTAACTTGCTTGGTTTTTTAAAAGAATGGGTCAGCGGAGGCCAACACCTTTGGATGTGGGATTACAAATCACTATTGCTTGAGCTAAAAAATGTTGACTTTAGAGATATCCGTCGAGCATACATAGGAGACTCTGGTATTTCTGCATTTTCTGAAGTAGAAGATCCAAAACGGTGGCATAACGAACTTGGGATTGAATGCCGCAAGTAGGTATGAGTACAAAAGTTGTTTTTTGCTGGTCTAATATCTCTGGTTACATGGCTGCTTGCTGGCGAGCCTTGCATCTCTTACCAGATATTGATGTGTTTGTTATTGCCTTTCAAGCTCGCACTCAGACGGCATTTTCTGACCAACTGATGCAGGGTATTCCCTGTCGGCTCTTAAATCTTCAAGAAAGACAGGAGGCTAACCTAGTTAAGTCATTGGTGTTGGCAGAATCTCCAGATGTGGTCATTCTCAGTGGCTGGTTTCACCAACCCTATCGTCATTTGGCTTTTGCATCTGAACTCTCTCATACAGCCTTGATTATGGGGATGGATACGCCTTGGTGGGGTACGTGGAAACAACACCTAACCCGATGGATACTGCATTCATTTTTGCAACGCATGGATCGCGTTGTTGTCAGCGGGGAACGCAGTTGGCAATATGCAAGCCATCTGGGCATTTCACCTGCAAAAATTGTGCGTGGGCTATACGGTATTGATTACAATGCTTGGTTCTCCCTATGGGAACAACGGTTACACACCTCTTGGCCGCGTTCTTTTCTGTTTGTCGGTCGATATGTCTCGGCAAAGGCTATTGATTTGTTAGCAGAAGCTTACCAACTCTATCGCTCGCAGGTATCAGATCCTTGGAAATTAGTTTGTTGTGGTCAAGGGCCTTTATCATCACAACTCC
This sequence comes from Scytonema sp. PRP1, assembly GCF_036697665.2. Taxonomy (NCBI): domain Bacteria; kingdom Bacillati; phylum Cyanobacteriota; class Cyanophyceae; order Nostocales; family Scytonemataceae; genus Scytonema; species Scytonema sp. PRP1. The sequence continues at coordinate 176,281 of NZ_JBAHYJ020000113.1, forward strand.
AAGGACAGCCGGGAATTGACAATTGCGGCTTTTTACAACCAACAGAAATGCAAAAAATTTGGCAGGCTGCTGGGGCATTTCTCCTGCCAAGCCGATTTGATCCTTGGCCCTTAGCATTGGTTGAGGCTGCTGCTGCTGGTTTACCAATTGTTTGTACAGATGCTTGTGGCTCGGCTGTTGAGGTTATTCGTCCTGGGTACAATGGCTTAATGATCCCTAAAGATAACCTTGAAGCTTTAGCAAAAGCATTGCTGATTTTACATCAACGCTACGGAGATTTATCTACTTGGGGAAAGCGATCGCAACAATTGGCTGCTCCTTATGCTGCAGATATCTGGGCAAGCCGTTGGAGGGAACTGATCCACGACCTAATACTAGACAAAACCAGCCAAGTGAAACACAAGCAATAGTGCTGTTGGACATAGCTGTACGGAAAAATAACTCATGGGTTCAAGTTTTGTTAGCCAACTTTTGAATGTCATCGCCAGCCGTTATGGCTTGGTGAGCATGATGATTGGTCTGCTGGTGGTGTATCGAGCCAGACGCTCACGTCGTTTAGCTTGGTTGTTATTTACACTATGCTGTTTTGCAGCTTCTATTGCAAAGTTTCAAGATGAGTTTGTTAAGCAGCCTCCCCCTTTGGTCTTTCCCTTGGAGCAACTACGCAATGCAGGGCGACCTTTAGCAATTATCCTGCTATGTTGCCTTCTCCTGCTAGGATTTATAACACAGAACGGTTGGCGTCGCTTATTGACCCCACAGCCGCTCAAATACCTGATTTTGGTTCAGATTGTCATTTTTTTCAAGACGCTAGTTTATGGAGATATTGGGTTTGCCTTCCTAGCTGTTTTCACCTTTGGGGCAGTAGTGCTGATGCTAAGAATAGGACCTTCCCGTTGGCTACAGGATGAACAAAATTTCGATCTAGCTGTATGGTCAATCGCTATGGTTGGTGTCATTTTTGTTACTGTAAATGCCTACCAAGCGCTGTTCGATTTGCATGCAATTACGTTTGTACATGGATGGTTTTTGGGAACGACAGGTAACCCTCATCACGCTGCGGTTCTGTTAGCAGCTACTATTCCCTGCTTCATGTTCTTGATTGAAAGCCGCAACGAAGGGAGTTGGGTAAAAGCTTGCTGGATGGTTGGTCTCATCCTCGTGATGATTGCTTTATTCCTAACTGGGTCCCGCACCGGCATAATAATGGGGGTAGTGTCAATCTTGTTTTTCTACCGCCAAAGAACAGGTGCTTTACTACGTTTGGGTATTTTTGTTGGTGTTGTGTTGGCTGTTATTTTGCCGTTTTTGAGTCAAGACGGATCAGGTTGGGGAATTCCTTACACCGCAGCGACTGACAAATTCCTTTCAGGCACTAATACCCGTGAAGGTGTCTGGTTAGCTTTATGGGATCAGTTTATCAACTACCCACTTTTTGGTGTTCCCTTGGAGGGGGGGCGTTTAGGTTATGGTGAAAGTTCCTGGTTAGCTGCTGGTGCAAATCTTGGATTATTAGGATTTCTACCATTAGTCATGTTTGGATTAGAGTGTTTGAAGATGATACTTCAGCTAAACAAGCTTACTCACAGAAAACCTATTTACTTTCTGCAGAGTACTACAGTCATTGCTGGTCTGGGGTCTCTTCTTGTAGGAAGCTTTTCAGAAGCATTTTTACTAGGAAATCTCACCTTTTCTCTACTTGCCGTCCTAATGTACCTTTCACTAGGAAAGTATTTGATTGAAGCAGATAGTAAAGAGAACGTCTACTTATACTGGCAAACACTACAAAATCAAGCTGTCTAAGCGCTCATCCAAATTTTGCACAGTATTTATCCCAATTGGTCAATCTATTATAAAATCAACACCTTGGATTGCAATTGCATTGAAGAAACGTAGGTTGAATATTCCTGAATTTCCTAATTGGAGCTAAATTGTGAAAGTTCTTCATGTGATTCCCTCTATTGCTCCAGTCCGAGGCGGTCCAAGCCTTGCCGTGATAGGAATGGTCAAGGCACTGCGAGATAACGGCATTGAGGCTGAAATTGCTACTACAAATGATGATGGGCTCAATCTGCTGGATGTACCTCTCGGACAACGTATCGAGTATCAACAGGTTCCAGTTTGGTTCTTCCCCCGTTTCTCCCCAAACCTTCATGCTCTACGCGAGTTTGCTTTCTCTTGGCAGTTAACCACTTGGTTGTGGCAAGTGATTCATCAGTATGACGTGTTACATATTGATGCCATCTTTTCCTATCCTTCCACAGCAGCAATGGCGATCGCCCGTCACAAACAACTTCCTTACATTGTTCGTCCCTTAGGACAGCTATGTTGGTGGTCTCTCCAGCAAAGCGCTTTCAAAAAGCAAATTTATCTCCAACTTATAGAAAAAGCCAATCTCAATCACGCTCAAGCACTTCATCTCACCTCAGAACAAGAACAGCAAGAAGTTTCCCGGTTAAGTCTAGACACCCCAAGCTTTATCTTGCCCCACGGTCTGTTTATCCCTCCCACAATTCCTGATGCTCGTCAGCGTCTGCGGCAATACCTCAATGTTCCAGCAGATGAACCCATTATCTTGTTTTTATCTCGCCTGCATCCTAAAAAAGGTTTGGATTACCTAATTCCAGCGCTAGGAAAGCTTACCAATTATCGCTTCACCTTTGTTATAGCAGGTAGTGGCTCGCCAGAATACGAAAGTGAAGTAGAGTCCTTTCTAGTCTCTCATGGCATTCGTGATCGTACCCAGTTTACGGGATTTGTCACAGGAGAAGTTAAGGATATATTGATGCAGGGAGCAGATTTATTTGCTCTGACTTCCTATTCAGAAAACTTTGGCGTGGCGGTTCTAGAAGCCCTCGCTGTCGGTCTTCCTGTTGTTATCACTCCTGGCGTTGCTCTTACTGATTTCGTAAAGGAGCAACGCCTCGGGTATGTTGCAGATCTCGATGTAGCTGCAATTGCATTTTTCCTCAAGCAAGCTTTAGAACATCTTCAAGAAACAAAGAGTATGGGCGATCGCGCCCGTCAGCTGGTTTCTGAACGTTATACCTGGGACAAGGTAGCTAGCAACCTAATTGACATCTACACCAAAATTACCAACAAGAACCAGTCCTTTATGTGCAATAAGAAAAATTTAATTTATGACAACAGAGATAACATCAAAACGACCTGAGTATAAGTATCGATACCAAAATACTACTCTGACACATACTTATTCATATTTAACAGATCCATTACTATCAATGCTGGCTGAAAAAGCTAAATCTGGAGCTAGAGTTTTAGATTTGGGATGCGGTAATGGAAGCTTTAGTCATGTATTGCTCAACAAGGCTATGAAGTTATTGGCGTGGAGGAGTCAGCCTCAGGCATTGCAATTGCTAGTCAAAACTTTCCAGATTGCCACTTCATTCAGGCTAGCATCTACGATTCACCCAAAGCTGAACTTTTAAACGCTTTTGATATCGTCATTTCAGTTGAGGTTATTAAACATTTATTCTATCCTAGGGAATTAGTAAGATTAGCTCGAAAATGTTTAAAACCAGGAGGTCATTTAATTATGACCACGCCGTATCATGGCTATTTAAAAAATCTCATTCTTGCCCTTTCAGGAAAAATGGATAATCACTTTTCAGTTCTATGGGATGGAGGACATATCAAATTCTTCTCAGTTAAAAGTTTGAGTGAACTTTTAGAAACAGAGGGTTATACAAACATTCAGTTCAAATTTGCTGGTAGATTGCCATACCTTTGGAAATCTACGTTGTGCTGTGCGTCTATTGCTGAAAAGTGACCCATAACCATATCATTTCTATTCCAATGTTAGAAAACATTACACCACTATTACTTACATACAATGAAGCACCTAACATCGCTCGCACTCTCCAACGCCTGACTTGGGCAAAGAGGATTGTTGTCATTGATAGCTACAGTACTGATAACACTCTAGAAATTCTAAATTCCTATCCACAAGTCCACGTCATTCAGCGAAAATTCGATACCCACGCTACACAGTGGAATTATGGTTTAGAGCAAGTCTCATCTGAGTGGGTTCTTTCCTTAGATGCAGACTACATCCTTACAGAAGAATTAATTAGTGAGATAAAAGCCATACCTTTAGACACCTCCATTAATGGCTACTTTGTACCGTTCAAATATTGTGTCTTTGGCAAACCACTGCGTGGCACTTTACTACCACCCCGTCAGGTACTTTTTAGAAAAGCTAAAGCCACTTATATAAATGATGGACATACTCAACTGCTACACGTTAAAGGTCAGTCTAGTCATGTTTCCGCCTATATCTATCATGATGATCGTAAACCCTTAAATCGCTGGCTTTGGGCACAAGACCGCTACATGATGATTGAAGTCAAGAAGCTTACGCACATTTGTGATAGTGAACTTAGCTTGGGCGATCGCATTCGCAAGCAAAAAATATTAGCTCCCTTCATCATCCTGTTTTACTGCCTGATCCTCAAAGGTGGTATTCTGGATGGTTGGCATGGCTGGTATTACGCATTTGAGCGTGTCTTGGCAGAAATTCTTTTGTCTATTCGCTTAATTGAATATGAAAAACTACAGCAGCAAGATATCTAGAATTTAAGGTGAAACAGTTACATTACCAACTCAAAAGATATTGGATTTTTGCTCTAGCAGGTTTTCTCGTCATCCTGTTAGGTATTATTCCAGTTCGGTTGGCGATCGCCCACTACCAAGCACCTCATCCCCAAACCATTCTAACTCTAGGAGGTGGTCAAGACCGCGAAGAGTTCACCGCTCGATTTGCCCAAACTCATCCCTCTCTGGAAATTTGGGTTTCCTCTGGTATTCGCCCCAACAAAGCCCAAGAGATTTTCCGCGCTGCTGGTATCTCAGACCAACAAGTCCACCTCGACTACCGCGCCATTGATACTGTCACTAACTTCACCTCTCTTGTCCAAGACTTCAAAAATCGAAACATACAGCATCTCTACCTCATTACCTCCGACTTTCATATGCCTAGAGCGAAAGTAATAGCTACCATCGTCCTTGGTAGCCAGGGTATCACCTTCACTCCCATCTCTATACCCTCAAACGAACCCACAGAATCCTTTGTCCGCATCTTACGCGACAGCGGTCGCTCTATCTTCTGGGTTTTCACAGGTCGAACCGGAGCCAGCTTGAGTCCTCGTGTTGCTCACTCATCTTATGCGTTTAGATAACTACACCCTTGGTACTTACACCCCAGGCGCTCCTTTGTGGAAACAGCTGTTGTGGTACTTTGTTGGATCACCCTTAGTACACAGCTATTTGCTTCCCATGTCAGCTTTCAAGGTTTGGATAATCCGTTTCTTTGGGGCAAAAATCGGTCAAGGTGTGCGCATCAAACCTGGAGTCCGGGTGAAGTTTCCCTGGCGACTGACAGTAGGCGACTATGTTTGGATTGGTGAAGATGCATGGCTAGACAACATCGCCCCGATCACTATCGAAAGTCATGTCTGTTTGTCTCAAGGTGTCTACCTCTGCACAGGAAACCATAACTGGGTCCATCCTGACTTTAAACTCATACCTGCGCCAATTCATATTCAAGAAAGCAGTTGGATTGCAGCTAAGTCGGTGATTGGTCCTGGAGTCACCGTAGGATGGGGAGCAGTGCTAACTTTAGGTGGAGTCACTGGGCGTTCTTTAGAACCAATGACGATATATGCAGGCAATCCCGCTCAACCTGTTAAGAAAAGGAGTCATGGGGTCATGGGGAGTTATGGCAATTCTTAGTTGTATTGAACACAGTTTTTGTGGGGTGGGCATCTTGCCCGCCCTGAATTTAGAACGGGTGAGACGCCCATTCCACAACATATGTTTTGTTAGTCGCCAAATCTGCGGGACTTCTATCAGGACAGGCACGAAACTCCTGACCAGCCATCACAAACGAAATAGGCTCCCTTTCTTCTTTGTTTGAATTTTGTAGCGCTATTTTACTTTCTAGAAACTCAATAAAATCTAGAACTTCTTGCTGTTTCTCTGCGGGAAGTGTCTGCATTTTTTCAGTAAGGGATTGTATACCGCTGACAGTAAGCTCCAATCTTTTTTCAATTTTTCTTTGCTTTGCCTCAAGGCGGGTATCCACACCTGGATGAAAAGCTGGAGCAGCGACTGCGGCTTCCACGGATTTGTTAGACTAGTCTCAATGCCTAATAAGGTTTAATACAGAACCGCTCACGCCCTAAATGTTATGACCCTGCTGGGTGTTAACTAATTATACTCAGTCGATTGAGAACCGCCATAACACTCCGATAATGCCAGCTTTCTGAGGCTACTGATGCTTACAAATACTCTACTGCTCTCCAAACAACTGCCCACTTTACAATACTCCTCCACACCAGAGCGATTCGATGAATCTTGGGAAGCTCCCTTGTCTACCCTCTTAGGACTGGGACGTGCTGCTGGTGCTGATTTTATTGAATTCTTCTTGGAGCGTGTCAACTATATTAGCTGCCTTGCAGAAGAAGACGCCATCACCAGCATTACACCGCGTCTTTCCACAGGTGCAGGAGTCAGAGTATTTCGTGGCAAAGCAGATTGCTACGTTAGCACCAATGACCTTTCCTTTGCTGGTTTGAAAGCAGCTTTGGAAAAAGGTCTTTCTATCCTGGGATTACAACTTCCTGCTCCCAACGCCTTCATCCCAGAAATCAACCTGGAATTGCTGCGAGACTACGGTACCAAAAGAAGCAAAGATCGCTGGTTACCTCTGTGTACATCCATCCGGGAAATGGGAGAAGTTCTCCTTGATGGTACTGCTCAGCTTCAGCAAAAAGCAAGCCACGTACAATCACGCCGCGCCACTTATTTCCGTGATTGGCAAGAAGTCTTAGTCGCCGCCAGTGATGGCACTTTTGCTCGTGACATTCGCCTCACTCAATCAGTAGGACTTATCCTCCTGTGCGCTGACGGTGCTCATCGCGCTTCTATGGCTGAACGTGCTGGTAATACCAGCGATCCCAATTTCCTGAAAGCTTGGGATTATAGAGAAGCAGCAGAACACATCGCAGAATCTGCAGGAAAAATGCTCTACGCAGATTATGTGGAATCAGGCACTTACCCGATCATCATGGCGAATCACTTCGGTGGGGTTATCTTCCACGAAGCATGCGGACACCTGCTAGAAACCACTCAAATCGAACGCAACACCACTCCCTTTGCTGACAAAAAAGGTGAAAAAATTGCCCATGAGGCACTAACAGCTTGGGATGAAGGGCGAACTGAAAACGCCTTCGGTACAATTGATATGGATGACGAAGGTATGCCGTCTCAAAGAACGCTATTAATTGAAAAAGGCGTTTTGAAAAACTTCTTGGCAGATAGAACTGGTTCAGTGCGTACCGGACACCCGAGAACCGGGAGTGGACGCCGCCAGAGTTTTACCTTTGCCGCTGCTAGCCGGATGCGTAATACCTACATTGCGACTGGTGAGTACACCACCGACGATTTATTCGCCTCTGTAGATAAAGGTATCTACTGTAAAAAGATGGGTGGCGGTAGCGTTGGTGCTACCGGTCAATTTAACTTTGGTGTAGATGAAGCTTATCTTATTGAAAATGGCAAAATCACCAAGCCACTCAAGGGAGCGATTCTGATTGGTGAAGCCAAGGAAATTATGAACAAAATTTCCATGTGTTCTCAAGATTTGTCCCTTGCAGCCGGCTTCTGTGGTTCTGTCAGTGGCAGTATCTACACAACAGTAGGACAGCCTCACATCAAAGTTGATTCAATTACTGTAGGTGGACGCTAACTCGTTCCCAGCTTTAGACTAACTCGTTCCCAGGTTCCACCTGGGAATGCCAACAAGCGTGGCTCTGCCACACGATACCAGGAGGCAGAGCCTGCTGCAATACACTCCCAGGTAGAACCTGGGAGCGAGAAAATAGGTGAATTTTAAATAAACTATGTCGAACATCACTGAGATTGCAAATTACGCCAAGGAAAGTGCTGATAAGCTTGGCATCAAGAAATTCGATATCTATGGCTCAACAGCAGATGCAACAAGTGTGCAAGTAGATCAAGGTGAGCCCAAGCAAGTGAAAGCTTCTAATCTTTCTGGTGTCACCGTTCGTGTTTGGAATGAAGACAATACAATGGGTGTCACCAGCACAACAGATGTAGATCCCAAAGGACTTGAATTAGCTTTAAAAACGGCTTACGAAGCTAGTTTTTTTGGTGTGAAAGAAAATGTCCCTGATTTTAGTCCAGAGTCTACTGTTCCCCTGAATAATTCATCGCACGAAAAAGCACCTCAAGCACCTGTTTCTCAACTTATAGAAAGCCTCTTAGTAGCTGAAAAAGAAGTCCTCGCAGCTCATCCGGCTATTAAAGGAGTGCCATATAACAGTTTGGCGCAAAGAGATATTGACAAATTTTATCTCAACAGCGATGGCGCGATGAGAACAGAATCCCACTCCATATCATCAATCTATCTTTACAGCAAAACTGAGGAAGACGGGAGAAAACCGCGCAGTGGTGGGGCTTTTAGAATCAACCGGAGTTTAGAGGCTCTAGACATCAATGGTTGTATCAAAGAAACAGCAGAGAAAACTATCAGCCACTTGAATTATGAAAAAATCAAGTCTGGGAAATATCGAGTTGTTTTCTCACCAGATGCTTTTTTGAGTTTACTCGGTGCCTTTTCCAACTTGTTCAATGCTCAAAGTATTTTGGACAAGCAAAGTTTATCTACGCCTGATGATTTAGGCAAGCAAATTGCTTCTCCTTTGCTTTCGGTGTACGATGATGCACTGCATCCAGCAAACATTGGTGCAGAAACTTTTGATGGTGAAGGAACTCCCACCCGCAAAGTTTCGTTAATTGAAAATGGAGTTTTAACAGGTTTTCTCCACAGTGCAGGAACTGCTAAAAGGATGAATGCCAAGCCGACTGGTAACGCCAATATTGGTGCAAAAGTCTCTGTCAGCCCCAATTTCTATCACGTCTTTGCAGCTGTACCTGGTGAACAGGAATTGAGCTTAGAAACGGCAGAAAATGTGATTTTTATTGATGATTTACAAGCTCTCCATGCAGGGGTGAAAGCTTTACAAGGTTCTTTTTCTCTACCATTTGATGGTTGGCTTGTCAATAATGGTGTGAAGACAAGCATTGAATCAGCGACTGTTGCAGGAGATTTTCTCGAACTCCTCAAGTCAATTATTTTTGTGGAAAAAGAACCAGAGTTGACACCCGGAGGCGTATGTCCCAAAATCTGGGTTGATGAATTGTCGATTACTGGTGAGTAAATTTAGACAATAGACCTCTTGTTTTTGTTCCCGGGCTACTGCTTGGGAACATTAATTTTTGCTTATTTTACATCATTGCTTATGCCAGTATGAAGGCTTTTAGTATCGTTTCAATAAATTAGTACCTACCAAAACACCATCTTCAATTTCAGCACTATATAAATTAGCATTATTCAAATTAGCATTGGTGAGGTTAGCTTTATTTAAGCTAGCACTATTGAGAAATGCTTGTGTTAAATTAGCAGATTGCAAATTCGCACCAGTTAAATCAGCACCTTCTAAATTGGCATTTTTGAGGTTAGCTCCCGTTAAATTCGCATTCCTCAAATCAGCACCAATGAGGTGAGCGCCTTTGAGGTTAGCTCCTCTTAAATCACACCCAAAACATTCTCCCGTTTCTAATAATTGCCGGACTTGAGCAGGGTTTTCTGCTTTAACAGGAACGGGAGTGGCTAGAGATATTGTGCTTAATAAAGTTACAGCAGTTAACAAAAATGTCAGTTTCATATTGATTTCTCTCCCACACTCTTAGAAGCTAGTTACTAAATAAGTCGGCAAAAATAAATGTATGCTATGTTTCTTTGGACTTAGTTACTTAACTTCTACAAAGCCTTTGTGGCAAATTCCAGAAAAGGTACCTCATTTTACTCAGATCTTGCACCCAACAAGAGCCAGAGAACTCTAAAATCTCGTTACCAGGTTGAACCTGGTAACGAGGGTTTGGAGGCTTCGCCTCCTTACTGTTGCAACTCTAGGCTTGATCTCAGTTTATTGAAGTCATAAAAAAATACTATAACAATCCTAAATCGTTCATCAACACAAGATTCGCGACTTCTTTAGAAGTCGCGAATCTGGCGCGATTGCGATGTCACGTCTCTACATAAATTTTCCAACTACGACTTACCACTTCCTATCAAATACAGCAGCGCCATACGAACAGCAACACCACTGGTCACTTGAGCTTGAATCAGGCTAAATTCAGGGTCATCCATTAATTCAGAGCTAATTTCGACACCACGGTTAACAGGACCTGGGTGCAAAACTTTAACGTTTGGCTTGCACAGTTGCAACTTTGAGCGTGTAATACCAAACATCTGATGGTATTCTCGCAAAGAAGGCAATAAATGAGCAGTCATTCGTTCCTTTTGCAAGCGCAAAGTCATGACAAAATCAGCATCTTGCAAAGCTGGTTCTAACTCCCAATGCAGAAACACTTTGCCTGGTCTATCTTCGCCGTAATCTGCAAATAATTTAGGTAAAAAGGGTGGGTGGTGCTGCTAGATGCACGTCAGCGCCACAGGCTGTAAAACTCCAGATATTTGATCGCGCTACCCGTGAATGTAAAATATCCCCAACGATCGCAATCTTTTTATCTTTTAAAAGTTCGATACGGGGAAGGTCGGGTCAAGCAGAGTACAGATAGTAAATAAGTCTAGCAGAGCTTGGGAAGGATGCTCGTGTTGACCATCACCAGCATTGAGGACGCAGACGCGTACACCAAGCCGATCCATTTCTTGGGCGATCGCATTTGGTACTCCAGCCTCCCGATGGCGGATTACCATGATATCAGTTCCCATTGCCAAGTAAGTCTTCGCCGTATCGAGAATCGTCTCTCCTTTTGTCATCGAAGAAGTTCCGGAAGCGAAGTTCAGCGTATCAGCCGAAAGCCGCTTAGCAGCGAGTTCAAAACTGCTACGAGTGCGGGTGGATGGTTCAAAAAATAAATTCGCCACCACCTGTCCCTGCAAGGTTGGTACTTTCTTCGTTCGCCGTGATAGGACTTCTTGAAAACTAGCAGCAGTTTGCAAAACAGTATCGTACTCAACTGTGGTGAAGTCAGCGAGGGAAAGAATATGATGACGAGTCCAGGTGGTATTAGGCATAAAAGAATAATGGTTTTCGGCTTAGAGACACGCAGCGTACTGTAACAGGAGCTTCGATGCACACTTGTAGCATATATTGGAGATTACTTGCGAGTTTAGTTTTTATCACTGTTATTGTTTCAGTGACGCTGATTGAAACGCATCTCTACAGTTTTTTATTTACATATGCAACAGGAATCATACCACCTGTCATCTATCAAAATAGATACCTGCCTCAATTGCTCCTAAATTTTAAATCACAAGTAAATGTAACGAAAAGTAACAAAGTTGACAACAGATTGGAACAGGTAAGGAATTGTATCAGTCTTGGTACATTATAAAACAGTGTTCCTTAGACAAATCAGCCATGCAACTTGATGACCTGCTGCTGAGTGAACCAGCAATAGAGGCGGCAATAGATTATAATCCACTAACTGTTGCACCAAAGACATTGCTGGTAGATGTCATTGCTGTAATGAATCAAAAGCGAATTCAAAGTTGCTCATTATCAAGTGTTGCACCATTAGATGCAATGACTGTACAACAGACAGACCCAAGCTGTGTCTTAGTAATGGAGAAAACAGAGTTACTGGGAATTTTTACAGAACGGGATATTGTACGGCTAACGGCAGATAGCATCGACTTTGGAAAGGTGACAATAGCTGAAGTCATGACGCAACCAGTGATTACCCTACAGCAAGCTGCTTTTAAAGATGTTTTTGCTGCTTTGTTCTTGTTTCGGCGGTTTCGCATTCGTCATCTACCGATAGTAGGAGAAAAAAACGAAGTTATTGGTGTAGTTTCTCACGAGAGTATTCGTAGCATTTTACGCCCTATTCATCTGCTAAAGTTCATGCGTGTAGCAGATGTCATGACAACTCAAGTGATTCGTGCCCCAATGACTGCTTCGGTATTGAGTTTAGCTCAGGTGATGGCAGAGTTTCGGATTAGCTGTGTCGTGATTACTGAGGAACAACTACAGTCAGATTTGAGACAATTTGTTCACATTCCTGTGGGAATTGTCACTGAACAAGACATTGTGCAATTTCAGGCAATGGAAGTAAATTTATCTGAAGTTCTAGCGCAGACTATAATGAGTCAATCGCTATTTGTGCTGAATCCTGAGGATTCTCTATGGACTGCTCTTGCCCAGATGCAACAGCAACATCCGCGAAGATTAGTGGTGTCTTGGGATGGAGGAACAGGATTAGGCATTGTGACTCAAAGCAGCTTGCTGCGAGTCCTCGATCCAGTTCAAATGTACAGTGTTATCGAAACTTTGCAGAACACAGTTAGCTAATTCGCCGGAAGCCCTACACCTGACGTGCAGGAGGTGTAGGAGGATCTCACGTATTCATCAGCAAAAGTTGCGGTTTTTTACTCAAAATCGGCAAGTCGTTCCCACACCGGAACAAGTTGCTCTTCAAGAAACGCAACTTTTGCTGAGCGCTTAGCCGCAAAGCTGCCAGAATTAAAAGAAAGAAGAGAAAAGAGAAAAGATAGAAATTTTTTCTTTCTTGACTCTTCACTCTTCGCTCTTCGCTCTTATTGCTTGACTCTTAAGTATCTTCGGGAAAAACCCATTTGGGAGGTTCCATGAGTCTTTTGAGTCGTGCTGCTTCAGCTATTTCGTGCATTTTGTCTAAAGGAGTCTCTTGGATGAACTTTGATGCAGCCTCTACATAGGATTTCTCATCTACAGCGCTGTCGTTGGTTTTGGTTTCAGGATTATTAACTTTATCCTCTTCCACGCAAACCTCCTCGTTTGTCATTTTAAGAACGGCATACAGCAATTGCTACTGTGAAACAAAAAGACTTGTCTTTGTCTAGTAAATCTTAACCTTGTCGCTGTCCTATGTGAGCTTGTATGCAACATTTCTAAAATCAAATCAAAAATCAAAAATCGAAAATCAAAAATACTATAGAAATTTTATGATGCGACTTCTCTACAATCGAAGATATATTCAATGTCTTGGTTAAAAGGGCGCAAATGTCGGAAATCTTTGCTACTACTGGAACCATCGCCGCGATCGCCACTGCTGTTGTTCCGCAACAGGGGAGCGTTGGAATTGTGCGCGTATCTGGTTTACAAGCAACCTCCATCGCCCAAGCTCTTTTCTTTGCACCAGGGCGTCAAGTTTGGGAATCTCACCGCATCCTTTACGGTTACATCCGTCATCCCCAAACGCAGCAACTCGTGGATGAAGCACTTTTGCTGATTATGAAAGCACCTCGTTCCTACACCCGTGAAGATGTGGTGGAATTTCACTGTCACGGGGGAATTATGGCGGTGCAACAGGTATTGCAACTGTGTCTGGAAAATGGCGCAAGACTAGCACAACCAGGAGAATTTACCCTGCGGGCGTTTTTGAATGGGCGAGTGGATTTAACTCAAGCAGAAAGTATTGCCGATTTGGTAGGAGCGCGATCGCCTCAAGCTGCACAAACAGCACTCGCCGGTTTGCAGGGAAAATTAGCTCATCCTATCCGTCAGTTACGCGCTAGCTGTTTGGATGTCTTGGCAGAAATCGAAGCAAGGATAGATTTTGAGGAAGATTTACCCCCGCTGGATCATAGGGTCATCATATCAGAAATCGAGAGAATTTCAAAAGACGTATCCCGGATTCTCGCAACGGCTGACAAAGGTGAACTGCTGCGCACAGGTTTGAAAGTGGCGATCGTTGGGCGTCCGAATGTCGGGAAATCAAGTTTGTTGAATGCTTGGAGCAGAAGTGATCGAGCGATCGTCACTGAGCTACCAGGTACAACCCGCGATGTTGTAGAATCGCAGTTGGTTGTTGGCGGAATTCCCGTGCAGGTACTAGATACAGCAGGAATTCGGGAAACACAAGACCAAGTAGAAAAAATAGGGGTTGAGCGATCGCGTCGTGCTGCAAGTGCAGCCGACTTAGTGCTTTTGACTATTGACGCCCAAACAGGTTGGACAGCAGCAGACCAAGAAATCTACGAACAAGTGCAACACCGTCCATTAATTTTGGTGATTAACAAAATTGACCTAGCATCACCAGAAGGAGTGCAATATCCAAAGAGTATCCATCACATTGTCAAAACAGCAGCCGCTCAAAATCAAGGTATTGAAGCTCTAGAAGCAGCGATTTTGGAACAAGTGCAAGCTGGAAAAGTACAAGCTGCTGATTTGGATTTAGCAATCAACCAACGACAAGCAGCAGCATTGGTAAAAGCGAAAACATCTTTGGAACAAGTGCAAGCGACAATTGTCCAGCAGTTACCTCTTGATTTCTGGACAATTGACCTACGAGGTGCAATTCAGGCTCTAGGGGAAATTACGGGTGAGGAAGTGACAGAATCAGTACTTGATAGGATTTTTAGTAAATTTTGTATTGGGAAATAAACCACGAAGACGCGTTTGCGTAGCGTCTCGATCAGGAGAAGGGCAAGAAGAATTTTCTTAGCGCTCTTGGCGTCTTCGCGGTTCGTTGATACTAAGTACAAAATTGCATAAGTTCGTAACTTTTTTAAACGCACCAGGTAGCCGAGGAACGCGCAAAGGGACGCAGAGTCTCGCCAAATTTCATCCGCTACGAATTAATGAAATGGTGTACTAAGTTGTAGTCGTATATGAAACTGAGGCAGGCTTTTCATCTGCCACTAGATAGTTTACATTTATTTACAAAGTTTCTGAATAAAAATCAATGTCTTTTCTTGAAGGAATTAACAACGCTAATGCATTAATCGTAGGAGCCAGCCAAGGCATTGGTTTAGGCTTTGTACAAAAATTACTGCAAGATCATAGGTTTGCCAAGGTTTATGCAACTTATCGTCAGCCAGAGTCTGCTTCGGAATTATTAACTCTCAAAGATGAATATTCTGACAGATTAATTTGTCTGTCGATGGATATTACTGATGAATCACAGATTGTTGAAGTTGTTCAACAGATAAGTGCAGCAGTAAACAAGCTTCACTTAGTTGTCAACTGTGTAGGGTTGCTGCATGAGGAGACATTGCAACCAGAAAAAAGTTTAAAACGTATTGAGCCAGAAAATTTAATGCGCTACTTCCAAGTCAATAGTATTGGGGCTATCCTCCTTGCCAAACATCTTTTACCCCTATTTCGTCATCATGAGCGCAGTGTTTTTGGCAGTATTTCTGCTAAAGTAGGGAGCATTGGTGATAACCAGTTGGGAGGATGGTATGGATATCGAGCCTCCAAAGCTGCACTCAATATGTTAATGCGAACAGCAGCAATTGAGTATAAAAGAACTAGCCCCAAGACATTGATAGTGATGTTACACCCTGGAACAACCGATACTCGCCTTTCTCGTCCATTTCAGGCAAATGTACCGGCTGAAAAATTATTTTCAGTGGAACGCACAGTTAACCAATTGTTAGCTGTTATCGAACAGCTTCAGGATGGAGATAGCGGGCAGTTTTTTTCCTGGGATGGTAGCCGCTTACCTTGGTAGAAATAGGGGAAAGAAAAGAGTTGTTACCTAATAAGAATGACTATTCCGAAACATCTAAATTTATAAAGGTCTAAGGTTAAATTTAGAGATAAATAAGGTTAAGTAAAGGTTATTTAGAACGGTGCTGGGTTGCATACACATAACTATAGTCCATGGGACTATGACAGTTTGGGTGCGAGATGTAGGATATAAGAGTGCCTAGAAAGATTAATCATGCCACCACTTCGTATCCTTCATTTAGTTGGGTCTGCATACAATGATTTTTACTGTGATTTGTCACGCAAGTACGCCCAAAACTGTCTGGTAGCTACGGCAAATCCATCGCTCTATGAGTTTCAGATTGCATACATCACACCTGATGGTCAGTGGCGATTTCCTTGTTCTCTCAATCAAGAAGATATTGCTGTCGCCAAACCGATTCCTCTGTTAGATGCCATACAGTTTCTAACAGCGCAAAACATTGACCTTGTGTTGCCACAAATGCTTTGTATCCCTGGAATGACTCACTACCGCGCACTATTCGACCTGCTTAAGATCCCTTACATAGGCAATACTCCGGATGTCATGGCAATAACGGCGCACAAAGCTACAGCCAAAGCAATTGTCGCAGCAGCAGGGGTCAAAGTGCCTTTTGGAGAACTGCTCCGCCAAGGAGACGTTCCAACAGTTACACCTCCAGCAGTCATCAAACCCGCAACTTCCGACAACTCTTTAGGGGTGTCCTTAGTCAAAGAGGCTACTGAGTATGACGCTGCCCTTAAGAAAGCATTTGAATATGCAGATGAGGTCATCGTAGAAGCATTCATTGAACCCGGTCGAGAAGTCAGATGCGGCATCATTGTCAAAGATGGGGAGCTAGTCGGTTTACCCCTTCAAGAGTATCTGGTAGATCCCCACGAGAAACCCATCCGCACTTATACTGACAAATTCCAACAACCGGACGATCGCAATTTGCGTTTAACAGGTAAAGATAATATCAAGGCTTGGGTTGTAGATCCTAATGACCCGATCACCCAAAAGGTTCAGCAAGTGGCTAAAAAGTGTCATTTGGCTTTGGGCTGTCGCCATTACAGTTTATTTGACTTCCGGATCGACCCAAAGGGACAACCTTGGTTCTTAGAAGCCGGGTTGTATTGTACTTTTGGCCCCACAAGTGTGATTGTCGGTATGGCGAAAGCAGCGGGAATTCCTTTAAATGAGTTATTGATGACGGCAATCAATGAAACGTTGGATTCTATTGTGCTTTTACCCTCTCAATGACCAAATTGTGAACCATATCCTGACCAAAAGTTAAGGCAATCTCAAGGGTTATAGGATTGGTGACAAGTTAAGGAAAAGCAGGATTTGTCAACCCCTTCTCAAGAGCGCAGACGCTGCGCTTACGGGGAATTCATCTCTGTATGGCATTATAAATTCACGCATTAAGAACCCCAGAAATAAATTTAGGCGGCTCAGAACAAGGACGCCGTTTAAAATGCGCTGCGCCGCTGAGGAAAACATTTTTTTCATTTTCCATAAATAAAATTTAGGCGGCTCAGTTCCTTTTTCTTTTTTTTGAATTTTGAATTTTGAATTTAAGCGTGATTGCGCGAAGCGCACTGATCTGCAGGGCAATCGTGGATCAAGGGCAGAAGAAACGCGGATAAATCAAGGGTTTGAGCTTTTTTTCGCCTACTTACTTACTGCACTCACTCTATTTTACGTTTTTTTAGGTTGACCTACTTATCAAATATGATAAATTTTTTGTGATTCATCATTTCCTATTCTAATGCTTTCGTTTAGATTCGGTTAAATTCCGGTTAAAGAATAGAGTCAATTTCGCGTCAAAAAACTTTGTAGAGTGAGGGTGCAAAGTGTGTAGAGGTGTAGTAGCTTGTCGTTAAAAAATAACCCTTGAAAAGTAACGAAAATCTATTCGTGTGCTTTGTTTATTTTTGATCCGTTGTGGTTCGGTTCATTCAATTTCATGTAGCACTTGTAACTACAGTTATTAATTTTATGAAATCCAATCCCTTAAAGCTAAACCGTCGCCAGTTCTTACTTCGTTCAGCGATTACCAGTGGTGGAATTATTGCCACAAACCTTTTATCAAAATCAACAGGTTTTGCTCAAGCACCTGCCATAATCACATCTGATAAATTGCGTCCCACCATACCTTATGGAGTCGCTAGTGGTGACATCAACGGCAATAGAACTGTGATTTGGAGTCGGAGCGATCGCCCAGCCCGGATAGTTGTAGAATACGCAACAGATGAATCTTTCCGTGGTGCGCAGCGTGTTGTTGGACCAAATGCCCTTGAAGCCAGCGACTATACAGCAAAAGTTTATCTCAAAAACCTGCCATCAAGTCAGCAGATATTTTACAAGGTCACTTTCCAAGACTTAGACGATACAAAAATCTACTCAGAACCTGTTGTAGGTACTTTCCGAACTCCCCCTGCATATGGGCGAGATATCTTGTTTGCTTGGTCAGGGGACACAGCCGGTCAGGGATGGGGTATTAATCCGGAGTTCGGTGGTATGAAAATTTACGAAACCATCCGGCAAGTCAATCCAGACTTTTTTATCCATTCCGGCGACACTATTTATGCCGATGGTTCGATCCAGTCCGAAGTCAAGCTAGATGACGGTAGTATCTGGAAAAACATCACCACACCAGAAAAATCAAAAGTTGCCGAAACCTTAACAGAATTTCGTGGTAACTATATATACAACTTATTGGATGAAAACGTCCGTCGCTTCAACGCTCAAGTCCCGATACTAGCGCAATGGGACGACCACGAAACAACAAACAACTGGTATCCAGGCGAGATACTCGATGATAATCGCTACACAGTTAAGGACGTTTCCTTACTAGCACAGCGGGGAAATCAAGCATTTTTGGAATACTTCCCCATTCGGATTGATGGGGATGAGCCAAGCAGAATTTACCGCTCCTTCAAGTATGGTCCTAACTTAGAAATTTTCATGATTGATATGCGCAGTTACCGGGGACCAAACACAGAGAATCGCCAGACAGAACAAAGTGCAGAAACGGTATTTTTAGGGAATGCACAGGTGCGTTGGTTGAAAAACCAATTGCGGAAATCAACAGCAACATGGAAAGTCATTGCAAGTGATATGCCTATTGGACTGGTAGTTCCCGATGGTCCCACCAACTTTGAGAACTTAGCCAACGGAGACGGTCCAGCCTTGGGACGGGAACTAGAATTAGCTGATTTATTACGGTTCATCAAACGAGCCGATATTAAGAATGTCGTTTGGTTAACAGCAGACGTACATTACGCAGCAGCACACTACTACGACCCCAACAAAGCACAGTTTCAAGACTTCAAACCCTTCTGGGAGTTCGTCGCAGGTCCTCTCAACTCTGGTACATTTGGACCAAATAGACTCGACAATACCTTTGGTCCAGAGGTGAAGTTTCTCAGTATACCTACAGATTTGACACCAAATCGACCCCCAAGTGCAGGTTTGCAATTTTTTGGGACAGTCAAAATTGACGGTGATACAGAGGTGATGACAGTCGCATTGATTAACTTGGAAGGAAAAACTCTCTACAGTGTAGATTTACCGCCGGAAAAATAAACCGTGTAGACACCCACAGAGCAACTTTGTGCAAGCTAGACGCGAAGGCGTGAAGGACATGAGGGTTCTTCGCGCTTTTATCTTGCTGCACTACTACCAAATAGTACCCTTTTGTGTACCAAGCCAAATCCGAAATCGTCATAGACGCAGGTGAAGAATTTATCAGTACTTCATTCGAGATAAGTTAGCTATGGTAGCAGCAAATACGACCAACGATCCCACGTTAAAGCTTGGTTCTGAAGGCGAAAAAGTTAAAGAGTTACAAAAACTGTTGAACAAAAGGCTCAATCGTAAGGACGATGTCAAAGTTGATGGCGTTTTTGGTCCCAAGACAGAGGATGGTGTCAAAATTATTCAATACCAATTCCTGCTTAAACAAGACGGCATTGCTGGTCCTCTAACCTGGAAATCTCTGCGTGCTAACGCCCCAGTAGATAAACCTACTTTGCGTCGTGGTAGCACTGGCGAACAAGTTTCGATTGTGCAAAAAGTCTTGGAAGATGGCGGATATGACACTGGTGCAATTGATGGCAATTTTGGAGAGAAAACAGAAACAGCAGTCAAAGCTTTTCAGAAAGATAAAAAACTAGTAGTTGATGGCATTATTGGTGATAAGACTTGGGATGCTTTGAGCAAACTAGCGACTTTCCTGACAGTCGATTAAAACTAATGACTTCTCTACTTCTCCCATAACTCTACTTTCAAGCTCCTGCTGCGGTAGGAGCTTTTAACGTATTCCACGGAATTCCCCACCCTATAAGAGGGTGGGGATGGATAGTGGGGCAATTACGAGGTACACCTATGAGTGGGTGTCCGAGTGATTGTCAATCTCCGGTGTCGGTAGTCGGTCAATGTAATCTTCAATAATTTGGGTGATTGTCTTTTCTTTGGCTTGCGCGACCAACCTTAGTTTGTCGTATCTTCTCTTGGAAACACGAACGTGTATATCTTTTTTCTCCATATAAATGTACATAACATGTACATTTATGACAATATATAAATGGT
The DNA here is from genome assembly GCF_036697665.2 of Scytonema sp. PRP1. Taxonomy (NCBI): domain Bacteria; kingdom Bacillati; phylum Cyanobacteriota; class Cyanophyceae; order Nostocales; family Scytonemataceae; genus Scytonema; species Scytonema sp. PRP1. The sequence continues at coordinate 196,444 of NZ_JBAHYJ020000113.1, forward strand.
CGATGACCCGCCTGACTGTATGGAACATAAAGGCTAACTTCAAAGTAGCGGTACGACGCTTGCCGAAGAAACATCAGAGATCAGGGAAGGAACATGACCACTGGTTTGCAAGGTTACGCCCTGCTGTAAAAAATAATCCAAGCCATGTTGTACGTAAAAATATACACCTGCGGGAGGCGGGTGTCTGCCTGTGGACGCGAGGTAAGACCAAACTAGAGACGGCTCTAGGGAGGCGCTGGCGGTTGAGACGGGAAACCTCGCGCGACGAATAAGACCGTCCTTGTACTTAGTTGTTGTTGGAAGCCCCAACTTCAGCCGAAGGCAAGTTGGGGTACTTCACTTTTGTTTTTCAGTGGTAAAGGATATTAGACTTCTTGCAGAAGTCGGGGAAAAGGTTAAGGGGGAAGAGGGAAAGGAAAATAAAAACCCTTTAACCTTTAACCTTTCCCCTTTACCCAACTCTTGCAAAAGCGACTTTTGCAAGAGACTCCATGAGCTAAAGCTCACAAGGAACAATGAAAATGATGGTGGAACGATTTTGCGTGGTTTCAGCCTCTATTTTCAAGGCAGTTCTATTGTGTTCGCATTCCACCCTGCCTCGATCAGGAAGTTTAGGGAATTTGCGGTAGGGTAGGTAATTACACGAGTTTTCAAATCAATGAACCACATATGCAAAATTTATATGCAAAATTTCAATTCCTGTAGAGACGCGCTGTTTGAAGCGTCTCTACAATGTGGTCTATTTACCTGAAAATCGCTGTAAGAGAAAAAATTTTTTCTTAAGATACAAATGGAGAGTTTTGGTTTTAGCCAAAGCGTGGCAAAGCCTGCGGAGGTCTTCTAAGCTTGATCAAACTCACCTTGAACAGAGTAGAGCCCTACAAGACAATACACCATGCAGCGTCAAATTTATGAGCAGCTTCCCAGATTTTTCCGAGCAAGGCTATGAAATTAAGCGCATACTGGGGAAAAACAGCACCAGTGGTCGTGTCACTTACCTCGCAACCCATACAACTACTCAGAGGCCCGTAGTCATTAAGCAGTTTCAGTTCGCAACAGTTGGAGCCACTTGGTCAGACTACGATGTCTACCAACAGGAAATGCAAGTGTTGCAACAACTGCATCATCCCAGCATTCCCCGCTATCTCGATTCCTTTGAAACTCCATCTGGCTTTTGTTTGGTTCAGGAATATAAACCTGCTTCCTCGTTAGCTGAACCCTACCAGTGGACACCAGAGGAAATCAAGCAAATTGCTGTAGCGATATTAGATGTTTTAGCCTACCTGCAATCAACTTATCCTCCCGTCATTCATCGGGATATTAAACCAGAGAATATCCTCGTTGAGCGTCAGGATAAACTCAAGGTTTATTTAGTGGATTTTGGGTTTGCGCGTATCGGAGGTGGAGAAGTAGCAGTAAGTAGCACGGTTAAGGGTTCACTGGGCTTTATGCCACCCGAGCAACTGTTCAATCGCCAGCTAACAGAAGCCTCCGACCTTTATAGTCTCGGTGTGACGCTCATCTGCTTGCTAACACAAACCCGCTCAACTCAAGTCGGTGACTTAATAGATTCGGCCTATCGTATCAATGTCAAACAGTTGCTACCTTCGCTCCATCCAAAGTTTATCAACTGGCTGCAAAAGATGATAGCACCCGATCTAACAAATCGCTTCAATAATGCTGGTACTGCTCTTTCGGCGCTACAGTCGATTGATGTTGTTGGCAACCCAAAAGTGGGAAAGCTAGTGCAGCACGGCAAACTCAGTTCAATCGCCAAAGTAGTTGGGCTTGGTACCCTTGGCTTAGTCAGCCTGCTTGGCACAATAAGCATCATTTCCAGTATCTCTAATTCTACAGATACTCATGAACAGCATGAGCACCACAAAATTAAGAGACATGACAAGGAAAAAAATGACCGATTCGACAGGGAAGACAATGATGTAGATGACCGACATGACAAGGACGACGATGAGCATGATGATGATGATGATGATGATGATGACGACTAAGTGCTGCTTCTCTTAATCCTTTGTCGTAGCGATAAAAATGCGCCCGCCTTACGGCGATCGCTCCGCGCCATCGTCCCCAACTCCCCCAACAAATCTACGAAATCATCTTCTCCAACGCCACTTGCAAATCTTGCGTCAGGTCATTAACCGCAACTCTTGCTGCTTGACGACTTGTCTGATAAGCTGACCAACGTTGTGTGACTGAAATTGGCTCACCTACCGTTACCCGTGATTTTCGCCAACCTAAGCGAGGTCGTGCAGGGTTTTTCTCCCCTTTTATCCGGGCGATCAGGTCGAACAAGATTAAGGATGTTTCGGCAAATCTCTCAAAAGTAGGTTTTTCTAGAACATATGTTCCTGTCACCGCCACAAAACTCTCAGCTAGGCGCATATGTAGCGTCCGCAGAGATGCTTCTTCAGCAATCCAGTCTGCCAAGCCCCGCTCTACGGGTGATAATGCGTGTAAGTTTGGCAAATCCTTGCGGTGGATATCATCCCAGCCTGCTGACTCTATTCGGCGACTGCGCTCAATCACTGTTCCGTGGGATTCAAGACCAAAATATTGCTCGGCTGCTTGTAGTGACCTATCTAATACCGTTTGGAGTCGAGCCTCAAGTACCTCGTTACGACTTGCAGATGGATCTGTTTGCTTGACAATTGGTGTACTTTGATGGGAAAAGCGAGCGTAAAACTGTTCCATTTGGGAAAGGACATGTTCACCGAGGCGAAAGAGTCGCTCATAAAAAACTTTTTCTGGCTCAACGAGGTTTGATTCACCAAGTTGTTGCACTGGTAAACCGCAATCAGCTTCCAATTTCCCCAAAAGCCAATCTAGTTTTCCCCAAGATGGATTGATGTAGTGATATTGATTGCAAATCGGTACAATGAAAACTTCCTCAGTTCGGTTAGCTTTGACCAAATCTTCCACACACCAGAAGCCCATATGAGCTACGCCAGGTTCCAAGGGGCTAACAATTTCGCTATGTCCATTAGTTGCGCCTTCAGGAGCTACACTTATTGGCAGTTTGCCATTAGCAAACAAATCCCGCGCTGTCTTCATACCAACCTTGTCTAGCCGCTTACCTCGATGAATTGGCAAGCCACCCAACCGAGAAAAGAACCAACCAAGCCAATCCCCAGCCCACAGAGTCATCCCTCGGTCGTAGAGAAAATGAGAATGAATAGGTTGCTGTAATGAAATTCCCTTTTGACGAGCAACTTTTGGTACAGCACGGGAGAGTAAATACATCATGCAAAGAGGATCATCAACCTCTGGGTGGCGAAATGCTATCAAAAAGCGAACTTTGCCGGCTTGGAATTGTTGGTAAAGATTGACTAGCCTCTCAACATTCACAGTTTCAACCTGTGCGATCCCAGCAGGTAACCACGGTCGAATCCGAAACCGCATCAGGACTGGCAGTAACCTTTGGGTAATATAGTATACTAATGGGTTAAATTGCTCGGGAATAAACTCTAGGGGCGGTTGAGCGAGTTGAATCGAATGCGGCAAGATGGCTCTCCTGGTCGTGTTGCTTAAAATAGGTAAACTTTAAGCCCTTAGTCCTTAAATTATAGTCTTTCCCTCTGGAAAGCCGCCTTTGCGGTTCATACCCGCCTTTACGGTTCGTTATTATCTTGTGCAAGGAGGTAAATTAAACTGCTGACTCCAACCGTACAACTGCCCTTACACGGTAAGCGAATTATCGTTACCGCACCTCGCAACTACGCCGTCAGGTTATCTGAGCAACTGATCAACCAAGGCGGTTTGCCGATTTTGATGCCAACCATCGAAACCTGTCTGCTGGAAAACTTTACTGAGTTAGATGCTGCACTGCAACAAATCGACACATTTGATTGGATTGCTTTTACCAGTAGAAATGGTATCGAAGCATTTTTCCAACGCCTGAAAGATTTGGGGCTAAACCTTTTTTCTTTGACAAACTGTCTATTTTGTGCTATAGGTACAGACGCGGAAAGATTAGCAGCTTTTGGCATCAAAGCCGATTTAATACCAACACAACCCAGCCCCGCCGGAATCATTACTGAATTGGCTAAAATTCCAAATATTGCCCAGCAAAGTGTACTCGTTCCGGTTCCAGAAGTTGTCGGTGTACCAGAACCCGATGTGATTCCAAACTTTATTGCAGGTTTAGAAAAATTGGGCATGAAGGTGACTTGTGTACCAACTTATAGGACGCGGTGTTTGGACAAAAATATCTACGAGGTTGAGTTAAACCTGATTCGGCAAGGCAAAATTGATGTCATTGCCTTTAGTAGTACTGTGGAAGTCGCAGCTTTTTTGCAAATGGTTGATGCAAAAAGTAATTACGAGCATTGTGCGATAAGCCGGAGGCTTGACGCTACGCGTATCGCCTGTTTTGGGCCTTATACAGCAGCTAATGCCCAGAAGTTAGGTTTAAATGTCTCGATAGTTGCCCAAGATTATAGTTCATTTGCGGGGTTTGCGGATGCAATAACCGCATTTTTTCATCATTGAGTTCCTGGTTGCCCAATTTATGCGAAATCTAGAATAGGGAATAAAGCTGCTGTCTGTTTGGAGGCGATTGCCCAAGGGGCAGTGCCGGAGGCAATCGCAAATGGTACGGACACCATCTAAGCCTTTGACATTAGACTAGGTTGGGGAGGACACTTTCCTTAACGGGAAAACCCGCCGCACGGAAGTGTCCGTTTGAGCGTAAGCGAAACCCAACAAACCCTCAACCATGCCCAAACCCAAAGTTTTCATCACTCGCCGCCTCCCCACTCAATTAGAGCAACTGCAAAAAATTGCTACCATTGAACTCTGGGAAGAACGCCAACCGCCTTCGTATCAAGTTTTACTAAAAAAGGTCAAAACAATTGATGGTTTGCTGTGCTTGCTGACAGACCAGATTGATCAGCAACTGATAGAAGCAGCCGGAAGCTCTTTTAAAGTTATTAGCCAGATGGCAGTTGGATACGACAATATTGATATTCCTGCCGCTACTGCACACAAGATACCAGTTGGTCATACACCAGGTGTCTTAACAGATGCGACTGCTGACTTGACTTGGGCGTTACTCATGGCGGCTGCACGGCGAGTGGTAGAAGCGGATCGATTTGCTCGTGGGGGTCAGTGGCGGACGTGGGAACCAAATTTGTTATTGGGACCGAATATCACAGGTGCGACTTTAGGGATTGTCGGTTTTGGGCGGATTGGTCAGGCGATTGCTCGTCGTGCTAAAGGGTTTGATATGAAAATTTTTTATACTAGCAGACACAGATGTGACCAGGAGTTAGAAAAACTTTTAGGTGTGGAGTTTACGGCGTTTGAACATCTGCTGCAAGAATCCGACTTTGTGACAATTCATACACCTTTGTTAGACGAAACTTATCATCTTTTTGGCGATCGCCAGTTTGAATTGATGAAGCAGTCTGCCATTGTCATCAACACAGCGCGGGGAGCAATTATAGACCCAGAGGCATTATACCAAGCGCTTGCGAGTGGTCAAATTGCAGGTGCTGCCATAGATGTCACTGACCCAGAACCGATACCAACTGATAGTCCCTTACTGAGCTTAGATAACCTGATTATTACACCTCATATTGGCAGTGCCAGCCTTCAAACACGAGAAAAAATGGCAAACATGGCGATCGCTAATTTGATTGCTGGGTTGAAGGGGGAGCGATTGCCTCATTGTGTCAATCCTAAAGTTTATTAATAAGAGGATAGGGGCGATGATTCTCGTACCCCGTTTAGAAAGTTTTTGATATTATTATCCAGCTAGCCTCATTTTATACTGAAGGAATTAGCTATGCCCCAAGTAGAAAAGTTAAAAATTTTTCTTGCTTCTCCTGGCGATGTGAGTACGGAAAGAAATCACGTTGTTAAAGTTGTCGAAGAGATAAATCGTACTGTAGCTCCCGATAAAGGTGTTGTATTAGAGGTGATTCGCTCCGAGAATGCTTATCCTGGATATGGTAAAGACGGTCAAGCCATTATCAACGAGCAGATAGGCAAAATGTCCGATTACGTATTGTTTATTGGGATTATGTGGAACCGCGTTGGAACTCCAACAAAGCGTGATATATCCGGAACAATTGAAGAATTTAAACGAGCTAGGAGAACTTTTAATAGAATTGATCAACCCGAAATATGGTTTTATTTTCGGTCAATGACTGAAGGGGTAAAAACCAAAATTGAATTAGAACAGCAAGGAAAAGTTAAGCGATTTAAAAATAGTTATAGTAAAAATGGATGGGGATTATTTCGTGAGTATAAAAACCCTTCTAAGTTCCGCAATAAATTACGCGAACATATTACTCTATGGTTAAGTAATCGTAGGAAAAAAAGAGTAAAAAAGAGCAGTACCAGTTCAAAAACGAATACAAGATCATTATCAACGGAAAAAGCATCTGCAAGTAAATTAAAGACTTATGACGATCCCAAAAAAGTAGGAGTAAGCTCCAATATAATACCTAAAAGGCAAATATCCACTATTAAAATTTATAAGAAATCAACTACTAAATCAAAAGCTAAAAAAAGTAAAAGTATAAGTACTTCTGGAGCTTGGGTTTTACTTAATGACTATTTATTTGAAACCCAATCAGTTGAAATGAACGCCAATAAAAACCTTGTGCTTAATATACTAATTGTAAGTGCAGAACAGGAGGCGAATTTACGCGAACTACAATCAATTAGTCATTATCACACCAGAAGACAAATTATCTATGCTTACCAAAATGATGCATATATGGTGCAGGTGGAAAGTGTTGAGACTAAATCTATAAAAGGTAAAACTTCCTATATAGTTACGCTAAAGCCAACACCACAGTCGTATAGTTACAATATTATTAATTATTATGGCTATACTTTCGAGCAGGTTGCTGAATCACAGATTCGGTTTTTATTATTAAACGAAATTCCGAAAAGTGCAGATAAAGCTTATCAATCAACACCGGATTTTATTATACGAGAAAACGACTACCTAGTCGAATCAAAAGGGCATATTATTACTAATGTATGGAAAAAGTGGATTACGGAACCACAGATGTTTTTAATAAATGCACGTTTAGCGGCAGTATGCTTTTTAAAAATTAATAAGATAGTCGAACACATATTGGAATTAAAAATTCTTTTTATTAGTAAGAATGTTGTATCCGTAAACTTTCGCGGACAAATACGACAATTTCACTATAATAAAGAAATTAGTGTAATACAAGTAAAAGGTAAATGTGCTCTGGATTTATAAAGTGAAAGTGCACTATAAATAAGTGCAGAATAAATTGATTTTAACTATCAAACTTTTAAAAGCAAGCTGATGTTAAAAATTCTTCTAATTCATATAAGTCTACAGTATCTAAATCTTTTGGATACACCATTACAGTCAGTTTTCTTGTGACGAACTTTTCTTTAGATGCAACTATAAATGAAGTAATAATTAGTTTAGCTAGTGCCATTCGCGGTAATCCTGTGCGAGCTAGGTCAGAACCAATAATTGGAATTGCAACATTCATAGTATGACCTTTGAGACGAACTTCTCGCCAAAGAGACGAGAGCGAACGCCAGATATAATCAGAGTTAGACTCTACGGTTAAATTGTTGTTCATGTATCCATAAGCAGTTAAAAAGTAACGCTTATCATGCGTACCTAAAGCAGTAGTTGTACCAATGGGGTATCGTCCTGTTTTACCGCGTGTTTTATTTCGCTCTTCTTGTCGTAGATGACTTAATGGTTGGAGAGCCGATTCGATTTCTTTATCTAGTAATCTTATGTCACTTCTATAAACTTTTGTAAGAAATTGTCCTTGAACGCTCTCAGGTTTAATTATTTCTCCTAATTCAGTGTCAAAAACATCATTAACACCTATTACGAGGTGAGCTTTTTCATCAAATATATCTCCGATTTTGACTTCAATTTCTGAATCGGGAGAAGATAACTTACTACAAAAACTTCTTTTGGGAAACCGCTGTATGATAGCAAGAATCAAGGAGATACTACCTAGTCCAAAGTAACCTGCCCAGTCAAAATTTAGTTTTTCTGGTAAAAATAGTGCAGCGGGTTCGAGCAGTAACCAGAGAAGACCAAAGTTGCCGATAAATGAATTCCAAATTCGTTGAAAGCCAACTTTTCTAAGTAATTTTAAGTAAATATTAATTGCCATAGCCACCTTTCAAACAATAAAGTTTGTATTTGACTCTAGGTCATTAGAAGTATTATTTTATTCTCATTTAGATCCTATCTAACATTAGGCGAGTGTCCCGTCATCGGCACGAACCGCACTGGTATGGTTTTCTCCTTTCGCAATCCATTTGGTGTCTTGATAATAACCATCATTTCCTGCTCCAAGCTTCCGACTGGAATCACCATCTTTCCATTGATCGCCAGTTGTTGAACTAAAGCTTCAGGAATATCCTGTGGTGCAGCAGTCACAATAATCTTGTTGTAGGGTGCATATTCTGCCCAGCCTTCATACCCATTACCAGTTTTGACATGAACCTTCTGATAGCCTAGTTGACTGAGAGTTTTGCGCGCACTTTCAGCCAGTTGAGGAATAATTTCGATAGTATAAACTTCTTTAGCCAACTCACCAAGGACAGCCGCCTGATATCCAGAACCAGTTCCAATTTCCAGCACTTTGTCCTTCGGGGAAATCTCAGGTGCCTCTGTCATATATGCGACAATATACGGTTGAGAAATGGTCTGGTTATGAGCGAGCGGCAGAGGATGATCCTGGTACGCTAAATCTGCAAAAGATGGATCTACAAACAGATGACGCGGCACCTTGGACATAGCTTTTAAGACAGCCTTGTTTTTAATCCCACGCGCCCGGATTTGTTTTTCTACCATTTGTAGGCGTTGGATTTGAAATTCGTCCTTACGATAGTTGACGTTCTGGATTGGGACGCTAGACGAATTACCATAAGATATTTCCACTGCACACGCAGGTAGGCAAAGCAATGTGAGGCACAGCCATGACACAAAGAGTAAGCGAAGCATAAAACCTCCCGATTGTTCATGGTATGCCAATCGAAGATTTACCCAACCCCCCTTTAGTAGGATTGGGTAATATCATTTGCCGCAGTCGCAGATTACAGAACTACGATTTGTGTCGGATACGGTTGTAAATCTTTACATATTCCTCTCCTGGGTCGTTCCAAGAGTAGTCATACTCCATACCCGCAATAGCAAGTTTGCGGAACTCTTCTGGATTGTTGTACCACAACTTCAAAGCACGTTCCATTGCCGACTCAAAGGCAGCATAATCTGACTGGTAGAACACATATCCATTGCGTTCTTCCGGAGGCTTATTCTGGTCGTAGTCTCGGTCAAACACCGTATTGACTAGCCCACCGACTCCTCGAACTACGGGTACAGTACCGTACTTCAATCCAATCATCTGGGTTAACCCACAAGGTTCGTAATTGCTGGGGACAATAATCATATCTGCCCCTGCATAAATCAGGTGGGATAATTCTTCGTTAAAGCCCAATTCCAAGTGAACATCGGGATTCTCGTTCAAAAAGTTTTTCTCATGGCGGAAATGGGCATTGATTCCTGACTCTGTCGCTGAACCCAACAGCACAAATTGCGCTCCATTCTGGAGGGCATAATAAATTGCATGATGGACAAGATGAACGCCTTTTTGCTCATCTAAACGACCAATGAAAGCAATGACTGGCTTATCAACATCCTGCAATAGCAGGCGATCGCGTAAGGCTTTTTTATTCTTTGCCTTTTCTTCAAAATTGTCCTTACTGTAAGGATAGGGTATATGGCGGTCTATTTCAGGGTTCCAAAAATCATAATCAATACCGTTGAGTACACCAGTGAATTTATCCTGGTGTAGGTGCAAAGTATGACCCAATCCATAGCCAATATCACTGTAAGAAGCTTCCCAAGCATGATGGGGCGAAACCGTTGTCACAGCATTGGAGTAAACAATGCCGCCTTTCATGAAGTTCAGGGCAAAGGGATTGAAGTTGTCTTGCAGCTTATCATACTGGAAGTAGTAAGACTCCCGGTTTAAATTTGTTGCCCTGAGAGTATCGACACCGGCAAACCCTTGATGCTTAAAGTTGTGGATGGTGTAGCAAACCCGTTGGTACTCCATGCCATGATATTTGTAGATTTCATAGAGCATGACTGGAACCAACCCTGTCTGCCAATCATGGCAATGGATAACATCAGGTCGTTTGTTACTCTGAAGCAGAAATTCCAAAGCGGCTTTGCTAAAGAACGCAAATCGCATATTGTCATCGTTGCAACCGTAATAGCAGCCCCGATTGAAAAAATTATCTCCAGAGTGGGGTTCAATGAAGAAACACAGCCGCCCGTGTACCCAGCCACAATAGACTGAACAGTGAATTGCAGCGCCATACCAAGGTACCCACAAATTCATGAAGGCGTCATGAAGCCCCCAGATATGGTCGTAGCGCATACAATCGTACTTCGGCAGAATGATTTCGACGGTATGCCCCCGGATTTCTAATTCCCTGCTGAGTCCGTAAACGACATCGCCTAAACCTCCAGCTTTGATCACAGGAGCGCACTCCGAGGCAATTTGTACGATGTACATCTTTATCCTCGCTTAATAAAAATTTACTTTTATTATCTTTTCTATCATTACAGAAAAGATGTATCCATTGGCAAGTTTCGTACCGTCTATTAGGTACAAATCTTAGGTCATAACGTGATTTGTATCATCTATCGCCAAAAATATTTTGACAAGAAGCTTTTCAAAATGAAAAATTCATGTAAGAATATGTCTTAAGCTAGATTGACATTTGTTGTAAGCATAGTAGTTTCACCACAAAAAAGTATTATTTATATGGAGAGTAAACTCAGAGAACTTATCGGTCTGCCTAACGTGTGGCTTTTTGTCAAAAGCAGTAACGGCTGGTTAAAGAACGTAGAAATTTTAGATGTTAATTATGACACTGTAACATTTCGTTACGAACATGAATCCGATGTAGAAAACAGGGTTTGGGAGAAGACCACTCGGATTGATAATATTGCAGAGATTGAAGTTCGTCTGTTAACACTACCTAGGGGCGATAAGCAAGTACAAGAAATTAAAAATAGACTTTCCAAGCTGCTAGAGCAGGAAGAGAGATAGCAATTATAAGGTGTTCGTATAACTGCATTTGTCTACTGGTACACCGTTTGCTACTCCTGAACCAGGTACGTATGCAGTGTGTGCGGTCAATAAGCTGGCGAATGAAAGTGCAGGAGTGATTGCAGTGAGTTGAGATACGCAGCTACCATATTATTTAGCTGCGATTCACACTGTTGGAAAATGTAGTTAACGGCACCAAAGAGTAATATTTTGGCTAAAAGTATTTAGTGCTTTAGACAACCCAGGAGACACGACGCGAAGGATTTTAATCGCAGTCAAGGTAACTCTATTAACTTTATTATTTCTGTGATTAATTCTGTTGGTTCTACAGGCTTCATCAGGTAAGCTTCAAACCCAGACATGAAAGCAAGGTTACCTCCTTGTTGTATGTCCATAGCCGTTATAGCGATAGCGGGAATCGCTCCCAAGGGAGGATCAAGCGTTCTAACTCTGCGAATTAAGGAATAGCCGTCAACTTCTGGCATAGCAATATCACTAATCAAGAGATTTGGTTCAAATTGTCCCATAGCCTGTAGCGCTTGTACTGCCGATGCTGCCGTCATCACTCGAGCGCCAGCGCTTTCAAGAATAAAAGCGATTAAATTACAGTTATCGGCATCATCATCGACTACAAGTATCCGTAACCCTGCTAAAGGCTCAAAATCATCTATATCGTCGTCGGGATGAAATTTTTCAGAATCGTTTGACACGATAATATCGTCTCCTCATTGCTTACTCAATTAGGGGGAAGTCCTGCTGGGAGCTAGGTACGAACTAGCTACTCAGCGGGCGTTTAAATTAATGAGTGATGAAATCAAGCTTTAAAAACACTAATCTTATTTCCTGTGAAACATCTGCCATTTCCACAAAACTCTTAAGTCATTTGAGGATTTTAGCGGTTGGTTAATATTGAGCGAGATGGAAAAGCTTAATTTCAGCTGTCCCAAACATTGAGTTGCTCACAGATAGCTCTAATCTTCATAAAGCTGTGCGGTTGGATGGAGCGAGCGAAGCGTTTTTCCGGTGCGCCCTACACCAGTCAGCCTTTTACTTGTTATTACACTACCATAGGACTCGAAGGACGGCTGTCAGTAGCAAACAACGAAAAATGTACGGATAGCCTGTCTTGGCTAAAACGTAACAAAATGATTATTTTTTTAGGTGCTTAAAAACCTAATACCACCATCATCTAAAAAACTAGAGTGCCATGCCAAAGTGCGATCGCTTTACGGCGATCGCACTTTCCTTGTATGCTAACTGCCAAAATTTAACCTATTGCTTGCACACTCGAACAAATGTAAACCAAACTGCTGCGAAAGCTCTTCACAAACCTTAACCCCTCGAACACTATTACCGCGTGAATCGAGTAGTGGAGAAAACACTCCAATTCCCATCTTATCTGGTATTACAGCAATAATCCCCCCAGAAATTCCACTTTTTGCCGGAATCCCAACGTTATATGCCCATTCGCCTGCAAAATTATACATTCCACAGGTGTACATCACACTCAGAATGTCTTTAACGTAACGGCTATCCACGGCTTGTTTTCCTGTAATCGGGTTGATACCTTTGTTCGCCAAGGTAGCCGCCATCACTGCTAAATCATGGCAATTCACCATGACAGAACACTGCTGGAAGTAAAGGTCTAGCGCTTCATCAATATTTTGGTCAATCATGCCAAAATTGAGCATTAAGTGCGCCATTGCGCGGTTACGATGTCCTGTGAGGCGTTCTGAGGTAAATACTGAAATATCAACGAACACATTGTGTCCAGTGTATCGTTGGAACATATCCAGCATCCGGTTGAGACGTTCAGTTACATCCGACCCTTTGATTAAGCTGGTAGTTGCTATAGCTCCTGCATTGACCATTGGGTTGTATGGTCGCTTTGATTTCTCATCGAGCACAATTGCGTTAAATGCGTCCCCTGTCGGTTCTACACCTACTCTTGTCAAAAGGTAATCTCGTCCATGATCCTCAAGCGCCAGTCCGTAAACAAACACTTTGGAAATCGATTGAATCGTAAATAGCTGATTGTAGTCCCCAACTTCGTAAACGTCGCCATTGACAGTCGCGATGCAAATGCTGAACAAGTCTGGATTGACTTTTGCGAGTTCAGGAATGTAGTTTGCTACAGTTCCATCCCGTAGGGACTGGTACTTTGAATGCAAGTCCTTAACAAAAGATTGAAATTGTGAATCTTCTTGCTTTGCCATGAAGCTGACACTTGAGTGTGAAAAATTACGCTTTTTCTTCTATACTTGACAAATTTTGATGTATTCGATTTGCATACGCGAATTTAGCTAATATTCTGCTCAGGGATTTTGCTTTGACGGTAAAAATTATTCATGCAAGTAACATCTAGCCTCCTATTTTGTCACTTCAAACAGTATGTAATTTATTTTACTAAATTTTAAATAAGGTTTTAAGAAGTATGGATATTATGAGTCATCTAATATCCAGCTAGTTAAAAATTATAATGATTTGAAAGTTAACTTGAATACTGCTGTCATCTTTGAAGCGAAAACTGGGTCATTGCTTGCAAACAAACCCTGAAAAAGGGCTGAAAAGCTAGTACTTAGCAAAGGATACTTAACATATAGTTTATATCTAGTTATCAAAATCACTAAAAAGATTGATTTTGTGTTTAAACTTATTGTTCAAGTAGAACTACTGGAAATTAAGTGAAAGTATGGTAGTATAAGCCGCTGTTGAAAGCAGATACCATTAATTTTCTTTATAGACAAGCGCGTAGGCTACCCTGAACAATTTAATTACCAAATATTGTTAGGTTTTAATAATAAAATTTTTAATCAAACAAAAAACTGTTACACAGCCAAAAAGCTGTTTTGAGTAAGGTTTTGGGCTTAAAAAGTGAGTTTGAATTTGATAAATTTACCAAGGATTACGCTAGATCCCCGATCCCGAAGGCTATAGGTTCGTGGTAGTCTGTTGCAGTTAAAAGCAAAAAGTGAAAGCAGAACGAGTTGGAGTTTTAGGGATATGTCACTCATTAGTGGTGCAAAATCCCGCCAATTATGGAACTTTTGTTCTTCAGTCGCTTTAATATCGGACGCATGAATCAAAAACATTTGTGGGCTGTTGTCGCTCTATTTTCTACTGTTGTTGGGATACCGTCAGTAGGTCGCGCTCAGACGACCAAGAAAACGGCTCCATCTTCGCTACCTATTGCCTCTGGTGATGTGGTGAAAGTAGGAGAGTATAAATCCGCAGCAGAGAACCCTGCTTCAGATGCTGCTATGATGACTGAAATTCATACTCATCAACTGGCAGGACGTCAGGCGGCAACGCTCTATATTCGCAACATCCCGGTTCTTACCTTTGTTGGTCACAAGCCAGTTGCCAGCACAGAGACAAAAATGGGTGCATTTGGTAACGAGAACGGCGCACAGCTTGTCAGTACAAATGCAAGCAGCCCAACGAAGGTAGCATCAATTGGGGCAAGCGTGGATATTAATAACCAGGCTAACTCTACCAAAGATGACCCAGTTCAGAGGGCAACAGTTGTAGCAGCTAGGATAAACCAGCTGATCTGGGACAAAGTGGACGCCAGCAAGATTACAGTCAGTTGGAAAGCAGCAGGCGAATCCACAGCCAATGAGAGCCAGCAGAAAAACAACCAACTTGGTGAGCAACCACCACAAGGTCGCTATATCATCAAGGCAAATGGCGAAGAAATCGTGGAAATCGATGGCGATACACGGCTTGCAGATACAACCAATGATCGAGCAAAAGATGCACTACAAGCAACAAATCGCTTGCGCCGACTCATAGGCAATGCATCTCCCATGAACGAGATTGCCAATTTACCCCAGCGCTCATCGCCAAGATCTCTACCAAATTTGCCACAACAAATTGCCGGACAAGTGATAGCCAGCGCTAAGGGTATGGCTTCTTATTACGGCTATGATGGTTCTGGCAATCGTACCGCCACCGGTGAGAGGTTTAATCCAGAAGGATTAACAGCCGCCCATCGCCACTTACCGTTTGGTACGCGAGTCCGCGTTACCAACACCCGCAATGGTCGTTCTGTAGTGGTGCGCATTAATGACAGAGGACCCTTCATTCGTGGTCGAATTATTGACCTTTCTGTTGCCGCCGCACGGATTTTGGGGATGATGGGCAGTGGCGTTGCACCAGTGCGAGTAGAAATCCTAGGTAGGTAAGAATAGGGAGAGCTCTTGAAGTTGGGGAAACAGGAGGAAGCAGGGGAAGACAAATAAGACAAATAAATTTCTTTATCTCCCTCATCTTCCCTCACTTCCCTCACTCCCTCACTCCCTCACTCCCTCACCTTCTCATTCCTCGTTCCCCTAGTTGCTGGTCTCTTCCTCGCTTTCAGATATAAACTAACGGGGAGAGCTAGAGAAAACTAGGGGTATTTTTGTGCGCCTGTTGAGAACAGTCGCAGCTTTACGCTGCTATTTAGCTAAACACCGTTTTGAAAACCAGCTTGTGGATCAACCGCAGCCGTTGCCATTTGAGGTGACTGGTAGATCAAAGACAGCAGTTGGTTTGGTTCCGACAATGGGAGCGTTGCATGAAGGTCATTTAAGCTTGATTCAACGGGCGCGGCACGAAAATGCCACGGTGATTGTGAGTATCTTCGTTAATCCGCTGCAATTTGGTCCCAACGAAGATTACCAACGCTATCCTCGCACTTTTGATCAGGACCAATTACTTTGCTCTCAAGCAGGGGTAGATGCAATTTTTGCTCCTACTCCGGAAGAGGTAGGAGTTGCTGAGAAGAATATACAAGAATCAAAGGTTACACAAGTTATTCCACCATCTGCTATGATATCTGGCTTGTGTGGTCGTTCTCGGCTGGGTCACTTTCAGGGTGTAGCGACGATTGTTACCAAGCTTTTCAACTTGGTACAGCCTGATCGAGCCTACTTTGGTCAAAAGGACGGTCAGCAACTTGCCCTTATTAAACGGCTAGTCGCTGATTTGAATTTTCCAATCGAAATTGTTGCTTGTCCTACGGTGCGAGAAGCATCTGGTCTTGCCATAAGTTCTCGCAACCAATATTTGACCGCAACACAAAAGCTGCAAGCAGCAGTATTGTATGGTGGCTTGCAGAAGGCGCAAACGGCGTTCAAAGCCGGAATTCGTGATGCAAAAGCGCTTATAGCAGTGGTGCTGCAAGAAGTGGCAATGGTTAGTTCTGTCTTAGTGGAATATATTGAATTGGTTGAACCAAATACGTTGATGCTTATAGAAGAAAAAGTTCAGGAGGAAGGAATGCTCGCGATCGCCGCTCGCCTAGGTTCTACACGTTTGATTGATAATACTATTTTGCGCGATCGCAAGCCGATCATCGCTATAGATGGACCAGCAGGAGCTGGAAAATCCACTGTTGCTCGTCAAGTAGCGGCAAACCTGGGTTTAGTGTATTTAGATTCAGGAGCAATGTACCGCGCTGTCACTTGGCTGGTGCTGCAAAAGGGAATTGCCCTTGACGATGAGTGTGCGATCGCTGAATTAGCCAACGGGTGTGTCATTGAACTGACTCCTACCGAGAACTTGCAATCACCGATGCGGGTTTGGATTAATGGGACTGATGTTACACAAGCAATCCGCACTCTAGAGGTGACATCTAAAGTCTCAGCAGTAGCAGCACAGACCGCCGTGCGTCAAGCACTGGTTAAACAACAGCATAGCTGGGGCAAAAAAGGTGGTTTAGTTGCTGAAGGACGGGACATCGGGACTCATGTATTCCCTGATGCCGAACTAAAAATCTTTCTAACGGCTTCTGTCAGTGAACGTGCACGTCGCCGCATGCAAGACTTTAAAAAACAGGGTCAACCTGAAGTGAGTTTAGAGCAGATGGAAAAGGACATCGCTGAACGCGACTGGAAAGACACCACGCGTAAAGTTTCCCCCTTAAAAAAAGCACCAGATGCCGTTGAAATTAAAACTGATGGTTTGAGCGTTTCTGAAGTCACAGAACAAATTGTTGACTATTACCAGCAGCGATTATCTCAATAGTTTCCCCCTGCTGTTCATTTTCAACCGAATGCCACAAATACAGTGTTGATTTGATTTCTGGCTCAAAGCATAAAAGCCCGGTTTCTTAAAGAAAAGAAATCGGGTTTCTTAAACTGATTGTAGCGTATTTACCCATTCCCGCCAAAAATCTCTACATGGGCGCTTTGACAGGCAGTTGTTACAGCAGTTTTCACGTATTTGAACCACACTGTAAGGGCACAGCATTGCTGTGCCCCTACGGCAAATATGGTCTATTTACCTGAAAATAGCTCTAAAATCAGGTTTAGCTTGCCAGACGATAATTATTAATTGCAAGCAGAATCAACTTATGCAGTTGGCAATGACGGCGTGTTCAGTCGCCAACCTTTTGCAGATACTAAGAATGAATCCAGCCAGGACTAGAAGCAAGCTTTACCCACTCGCGAGAAGATTTGCTTACCCTGACGTTGACATCGTATTGATAAGGGATGGCACCGATTTTTTCGTAATTATCCCTCTTGTGTCACTTTCCCAATATTCTGAATAAAAGGATTAAAAGAAAAAACTCTGGAAGGTAAGCAGGGCAATGGATGTAGAATTACAAATCCTGAAACATTTGGCAATCTTATGCCCACCCAACAGTTGCGATTGCGCGGAGTGCAGTGCCCAAAGGGCAATCGTAGATGAATATTGTGCAGAGTATCAAGATCTATTGAAAGAAGTAAGAAATTATGAGTGCTTCAAATATTTGCACTTAGGAATAATCTCGCCAATAAAAAGAAAATCATTACCAGAAATTGCTAAAGTAGTAAGTATAAACTCAGCGAGCGTCATTACATCATTTTATAGCAAATTCAGATTGGTCAGTCAATGAATTAAAAATCAGAAGATTAAATAAAATTAAGAGAGTATTAAATGGAAATGCAATGACGCTAGTGATACATGAAACCGGGGATAGGAAAAAAGGTAAAAAAACTGATTATGTGGCAAGACAATATTTGGGAAGTGTGGGGAAAGTAGATAATGGGATAGTTTCAGTCAATGCTTATGGAGTTTACTCTAACATAACTTTTCCATTAATTGTAAACATATTTAAACCAAAAGGAACACTAAAGGAGTCAGATAAAAATAAAACAAAAATAGAGTTAGCGTCAGAAATTATTACAGAGTTAATTGAATCAGGGTTTAATATTGAATTAGTACTGGCTGATAGCTTATATGGTGAAAGTAGCCAATTTATTAGAAAGATAGCTGAATATAACTTAGCTTACGTTGTATCAATTTCGTTGTAATCATGGAGTCTGGCTACCAGCATATCAAAGCATTAGGGTGAATAAGTGGTGTAAATTCTCCAGAACATTTAACAATCAAAAATCAGAAACTAGATATATCCGAGAAATAATTTATGGTAAAAAAAGAGCCATAACTTACTGGGAAATAACAACTGACCCAGAAACTATGCCGGAGAATTCTACTTCTTTCGTAATGACAAACCTTCAAGGTAATCTCAAAAAAACTTTAGGCAACTTATATGGATTAAGAACCTGGGTAGAATATGGTTTCCGACAGTGTAAACAGGAACTAGGTTGGACAGACTATCGTTTCACAAATTTCCAACATATTGAGAGGTGGTGAGCCAGCGCGTTGCGGGGGTTCCCCCCGTTGTAGCGACTGGCGAACCCGAAGGGTGGGAAATCATTTTTTGTGTTTACACTGCGGATTAGTTTAAATTCTTTAGCATTTTTAGGATTAAATCAATCTCGTCAAATTGAGATTGAGGTACAAGAAAATAGGGATATTCATTTTTCTAATCATAAACAATGGAACCATAAATGCGGATGGAAGAATACTTTAAATAATCTGCGTCTAATTATCCAACCACTCTTACTATTTTGGTTGATTTATCCTTGGCTAGACATTTTACCCAATTCTAAGTTATTGCTGGGATTCAATCATTTAATTGCTGCAATGAATCAATTTAAACCCGGTTTGGCTTCTGGATAATTTAACTCATTTACTACTTGCTTACTCCGGAAAGTGACAGAAGAGGGATAGAACCAGGACCAGAACGGATGGCAACTCCAATTGGGGCAGTTACCAACACTGTGCAAACAGGTTTAATTCCTTGTCGCAGTTGACATAGCTGTTCTGCTGGGGTTTGATTTTGAGTAGCACCGGCGCTCCCAGTTCCGCCAGTTACGATTAGTGTTAAAAATCCTAAGGCTGTTTACTAAACGCTTACTTTAGAGTTGCTGTCAGGAGAAGTTATTTTACCTTTTTTAATTTTTCTCATTTACTTCTATCAAATCCAAAGTCATCTCATTAAACGGTTTTAAAATACTCTTAAATTCATCTTTAAAAGTAGGAAATGTAAAATCAGGATATTTTCTAATATCAATATTTGTGGCTTTATCTATTGCTTCTCTTAGCTTTTTAATATCTTTAAACAATAAATCCATTCTAGAGGTATCATGGTCTCCTTTTTTGTAATAAGAGTCTTCACTTTCAGTAAAAGTTAATTTTAGATATATAGAGACTATTATTCTTATCACTTCTTGAAAGTTGAAAATTTTCTGGTCTTGGTCTGATCTTTGTTTTAGAAAGAATTTTTTAAAACTTTCTTCAACCACTGGTTTTTCTTTAATTTTTATTTTAATTTCAACATTTTGATTCTTTATTTTGAGCCTATTAATGTCACTGTTAATAAGGTCTGTAATGTATGGTTTACTTTGTGTATTCTTATCAAGATTAACAAAAAATATTTGATAAATATATATTCCTATCATATTTAAATAATACACACAAGGATCTATATATTTATAGTAGATACACTCTTCACTATTAGATATATGGTCTTTAATATTTATAGGCTCTGTAGTACTTTTATCACTAGAGACTAAATGAACATTGTCTATAGTATTATTATTAGAAATTCTCACAACTTTCAATAATAAATTATTGCTATTTTTTGACTTTAATATAATCCAATCGTCTTCTCCAATAACATCTCCATATGGTGATGAGTCAAGAAACTTATATGTTATCTTTTCGTTACTCCCATTTTTTATTAAAAGTATTTTTCGACGCATAAATGTTAAATAATTAGGCACAAAAGGATTTCCTATATCTCGTGTAACTTTCGTGTATACAAAATCACTTCTTAAATCTCTCTCATAAAATGTTTTTGTTTTATATAGTTTAAACTTAAGATTTAGAGCATTTGGTAGATTATTCCTCTTAGAAATAGCAAAATTTGTTGGAAGTAGCTCACTAAATGAAAAATTGCTAGATTCATCTTGAAAGTTAAGTAATTCTTCTACTAATTTAGATATTTGCTCGAAATACCAAAATCCTTTTCCAAATCGTTCCCACAACTTATCTGCCTGCATATTTTGTAATTCTTTTATGGTTTCCAAAAAGCCGATATCCTGTGAAGATTTTGCGTTGTTCCACTCACGTACAAAAAGAGGATTATTTCTGTTTCTAACTTTATACTTGCCACCACGATCCTCAGTTATTTTTAATAAGCTTTCTAGCAAAATACCCACTGCATTTTTTGGTTTATGTTCGGGATTATTAGCCTTACTTAAAGAATAAAAGGTATTATCTACCTTATAAAGCATACACTGCAAAATAATTTCAACAATATCAGATGGAGCATAAGATGACGAGGATTTATTAAGTTTAAATGGCTCAAACACTTGAACTAAACTTGGTTCGCTAGATTGAAAATCAGAAAGTTTAAGATAGTCTTCCATTATATCCTTAACATTTTTCCCTTCTTGATCGTAAATCACTCTAATGTTCTCGTAAAAACGCTCTGGTGATTCACCACAAGTGATTAAGTCATATACAATAGCTCCAAAACCAAACAAGTCAGTTCGTATTGTTTGCATTTTGTACAAAATAACTTGCGTTTTTTTATCATTACTTAAATCATTTATTTTTGTATTTAAAGTAATACATATGGCAGGATTTTCATTGTCAGTTTTATTATCAATAACAATTGACTGAATACGATATGCTTTTCTATTCTTACTAAAAACTATATAATCATCGTTCTCAATAATTGTATCGCGAAGTTTAGGATCGTAAGTAATTAGCTTGACATCACAATTGTCTTCATTGTGGTTACATACTTCAACTTCTACATCACAAATATCGAAATAATCTTTTTGTTCGGGTGAACGATAGTGACGGGTACCAAGAGGTAGTTGTAAATTAGCTACTGGCAAAGCTTCAAATCTTGGCTGCTCCCCTGTATAAAGGAAACCTAAGTCACCAATCACACTCTTAACTTCAAGACCATCTGATTTAACAAAGATGTTTGCAGGTTTCAAATCAAGGTGATATAAATCTGCTTTATGAATAGTTTCAAGACCTTGAGCAATATCCAATAAATACGGAAGTATAGTAGCTATACGATCTTCAAAAGTCATTTGTCTTAGAATATCGTAACCTGTAAGCTCATATTTTATTTTTTTCTCTTCATTTGTACCGCTTTTCTTTTGTTTTTCTTCTTCTGATTTTTTCCGAGAATTTAAAAGCTTACTTCCACTCGGTAGCTCTATAAATTTTCCAATACCTCCTTCTAAAAGATTTTTCAGTGTAGAGTCGTATCTCTCTGTTACAAGAGCATAGTTTGAGAGATTCAAGGAGCTAAACTTACTCTTTAATTCTTGATATAGTTCTGATTCTTTAAACTCTCTTGTCCAACCTACTATTTTAATAACACGAGTAAGCTTTGAGTCGGGGCTAAGTTCTAAAATGTGTTTTGTAGATTGAATTTCACTTTCAAAACGTTCTTTTATACCATCTGGTGTAGATTTAGTATTTTCCTTCTCTAGGATAGATTCGGGATTTTCATTGCTAACACCAGGAGCAGAATATTCGTAAAGAATTTTAACAGCTAATTTATCATTTACACGATTTGAGGCTGCAAATACTACACCAAAAGTTCCATCACCCAGTTTAATAGGTTCGTTATTCTTGTCAACTTCTAAATAAAATATTTGGTCGCTTTCTTGATCTTTAAATGAATATCTATTTATCTGAGCATTGTCATTATAATCATTTGATTGTAATATCATAACACTTTAATCCTTCACTAAAATAAATACAAAATATTCTGACTGACTGTGTTCGGGGTTATATCTAACGAGAACTGCCTTTTCAACAACGCTTTTATCTAATGAGATGACTATTTCTGGAAAATTTTCAAACTGTATTATGTCACCAGAGGAGTATTCTTCAAATTTAAATAATTGCGAAAACCGTGGTGACAATTCTGTCGTCTTTACTCCATTTATTTGATCTGCCCAGATTTTTACATATACTTCCCCATTTTTATCTATTTTGAATCCAAAACGATTTTTCTTTTCTATTGTCCTGACATAAGACCAAACTGTCTTATATGCAGGAATTAATTTAACGTATCGAATTAAAACTGATTTATCCTCACCTACCTCTTGATGCCACCAATTCCTATGATTAATTATTAAATGAAATCCAGTAGTAAAAGGAATACTTTGAAAGTTTATTGTTGGTGTATTTTCTGGTAAACTTTTATCTATTGATTTCGTATTTATTGGCTGCGTAGGAGTCTCTGTAGCTATAGACTCATTTTGGGTACTTATTAATTCTATATTAAAATTTATTGCATTGTATATCTGTTGTGTGTTTCCTAATTCTACTTTAAGCTCTTTAATTGCGATAAAATCTCCAAATTGAACATTGAATAGTTCTATATTATTTGGCACTAATTTTTGAAAATATTCAACTATTTTTACTAAAATTTCTTTGTTTAACATTATTTTTTACCTCTATATTTTATATATGGCAATCCTAAATAATTCATGAAAAAAGACCCTATTAATGGAGCTTATGGAAGCCAAAAAAATGACGGAAAAGATGAACATAGGTGTTTATAAATAGATTGCAAAGATAGCTTGTGATGATAATAACTACAAGGTAGACTGTCATCATTTCGGAAATTACCGAAAATGGGATAATTGCTCTTAGCGACCATTTTTTCCCTGTTATACAAAGTAATGCTAGAAAGTCTGCCATGAAGTAACAACAAATCTCAATCTCTGAGTGCCATCAGAATTTGAGATGCTCATTACAACAAAGCCCTCTTGTGATTTGAGAGATCACGAAAGATTTTTTTCTAACGTCTTATATACATTGATACAGCACATTGCAAGTAAATGAAGTACTACAAAGTTGTCTCAAAGCCAGACAGAAAGCCCTTTTGACTTCTGACTTCTGACTTTTGACTTCTGACTTTTGACTTCTGACTTTTGACTTCTGCTGTATCCATACGATATCCGGAAGATTTATTATGTAAATTTTTGTAGATTCCAAATTTTTACAACTTAAAGCTAATAGCATCAACCTTTTCAGCTACTTGGCACAAAGTAACGCTTTCTCTAGCTTTAGCTCTTTTTAGTGCATCTTCTCACCTCCGATGACCTAAAAACTTTCCTAATCCTATTTTTGTAATTCCTACAGAGCAAGCTTTCTAAGCTTTTTTGTTCGTCGAACTTACGTCCTTTTAGGGGAGGGAAGAGGAGCAGCTTTTACACTGAGAGAGACTTTAAATTTTGGGTTTTAAAGTTATATTAATTTGAAAAAAGAATGCGACAGATACACACTCCCAAACCCTAGTTTTATCTAGCTTTGTTAATGCCGTACCTTGTGAATGAGCGAATTTTGAATTGGTATAAGCCCCCTCTATAAGAAACAGGGGCAACCAACGATGTTGTAAAGATTTATTGCCAGACGATAATTATAAATTGCAAGCAGAATCAACTTATGCAGTTGGCAATGACGGCGTATTTAGTCGCCAACCTTTTGCAAATACTGAGAATGAATCCAGCCAGAACGATCAGCAAGCTTTACCCACTCGCGAGAAGATTTGCTTACCCTGACGTTGACATCGTGTTGATAAGGGATGGCACCGATTTTTTCGTAATTAGAACCAGGACCAGAGCGGATGGCAACTCCAATTGGGGCAGTTACCAACACTGTGCAAACAGGTTTAATTCCTTGTCGCAGTTGACATAGCTGTTCTGCTGGGGTTTGATTTTGAGTAGCACCTGCTGGCACAGTTCCGCCAGTTACGATTAGTGTTAAAAATGCTAAGGCGGTCAGTTGTTTGTTGAATTTAAACATAGTTTTACTTTTTAAATTTTCAGCTTGTAAGCTTTGTTTCTAATCTTTTATAAGTGTTGGTGAAATTAACTTATGCAGCTCGATAGTAAGTTGTTACCTTGAGGACGATTATCTAAGGGGCTAAGGTAAAAGCCTCTCTCCTTGCAGGAGAGAGGTTTGGAGAGAGGTTTGACCGATAAGAGTGAAAAGTAAGGGATGCCCGTGAGGGCGGGGTGAGGTGTAAGTGATGTCTCTCAAGAAACACATTATCAAAGTCTTATATAGCAAGGGTTGTAAGAGATGGTGTGGGTGGGATGTTTTCCCTGGTTGCAATCAGCCTTGACGGGCACTTCGTGCCGATCACAAAAGGCAAAGGAGGCGATCGCACACCGTCAGACATCCCACCCTGATTCCCCAGGTGCGATCGCCGTCGGTGGAGCAAAATCAAGAAACACCGCCGTGTCAATCTGATGTATTAAAAATGACAAAAAAATGTGGAGCTTAGATGTGTAAGGCTCCGGGCTTGCTAGCAATCGATGTGTTCAAGAAACACATTCGGTGGCTGGAGATTGAGCAACAAGTTCAAAGCCTAACGACAGCGCTTTTTTCTCGAGATTTTTCACCATGCGCTGGCGATGCTGTTGCTCGTAGACCTCAATACCAGGATCAGCATACTGTCCACTAGTCGTCCACATCAAGTAGAATAAGCGTGCGAGTTTGTGTGCGGTAGCAGTAATAGCTTTAGGGGCACCCAAACGCGCACGTAATCGCCGATAAAAACCCCCTAAAGCAGAATTGCTATGAGTTAAGGAGAAAGCAGCCATCCGAAAAGCATTGGCGGCGCGATTTACCACCGGACGAGTTTGAGAACTTTTGACCTTACCACCAGTGATTTTTTGACCAGGACATAAACCCAACCAAGAAGTAAAATGCTTGGCTGTCGGAAATCGTTTTGGATCTAATCCAACTTCCGACAAAATTGTCTGCACAGTTAAAGCATCAACACCATCAATTAGAGTAAAATCTACACCAGCCATACGGTAAAGATATTTACGTAAATCGAAATCAGGGTGATTAGCAGTTGATTTTTTTCTGCGTTTTTTTTTAGTTGTTGGAAGTTGATCTGAAGTCTTGGGCTGAAAATTACCTAAGCATTTCTCAATTTCCGAGTCAAGGGCAGCAATTTCTTGTTGGTAAACTTCATAAAGGGTCAATTCTTGTTTCAAAACAAACAGATGTTCTGGACGATAATCCCCCGTTAAAGCTTTGGCAATCTCTGTTGTACTGCTTTTAATACGGGGGTCTTTAAGAGTAGCTAAAACTTGTGGGTCTTGCTCACCGCCTACAATCGCCCTAATAATAGCCATTCCCGTTAAACCAGTAATATCACTAATGACTTTATGCAAATGTAAATTCATCTGGATCAGCGCTTTTTGCATCCGCTGCACATGGGTACTAGCACTTTTAATTAGGCTGTCTCGTTGGCGGATATAACTGCGTAGGACACAAACTTCGTCTTCTGGGCGAAAAGAACCAGACAGTAAACCGTATGTGTGTAACTGCTGTAACCATTGACAGTCATTGACATCGGTTTTGCGCCCAGGCACTGTTTTGACATGGTGAGCATTTACCAATCTGACTTCTAAACCCTTTGCTTCTAGAATTTGAAAAACCGGAATCCAGTAGACACCCGTAGCTTCCATTGCTACGGTTGTCACTTGACATTCAATTAACCAATCAGTCATGGCAATTAAATCAGGGGTGAAACATCCAAATCGACGGACATTTTTTTCTGTTCTATCTGGGGGAACACAGACCCAATGTTCTCCACCACCTAGGTCAATGCCTGCAGCATTGTGGTTAATTTGCTCCCAATGTGATGCTGCTTTTTCACACAGTACAGACTGATTGTTGCTTTGATTTGGTGGCAATTTCATAGCTGCAACCCTTATAATTAATCAAAGATGTCCTGCCTGGGTCGGTAACGTGCAAATAATCTCTCAAACGGGATAGGAAAATTT
This sequence comes from Scytonema sp. PRP1, assembly GCF_036697665.2. Lineage (NCBI taxonomy): Bacteria > Bacillati > Cyanobacteriota > Cyanophyceae > Nostocales > Scytonemataceae > Scytonema > Scytonema sp. PRP1. The sequence goes on from NZ_JBAHYJ020000113.1 coordinate 222,719, forward strand.
TCCTTCACCAATGTCATAACCATTAAACCCAGAACCACGCTCCTAATCGGGCATTTTTCACACCAGTCAACGCTCGGTTTTAACTGTCAGGACACTTATAAATGTACCTGCATCCATCTCTTCGAGGAACTGTTTCTTTCATTCATAACGGGTTGCAATCGCTACCCGTGGGGCGCTCCTAAGAAACACATTTTCAAATGCATATATAGCAAGGCTTTTGCAGAGACTTAAGGAAAATGTGTTTCTTTCATATGTTACTTGCGGTTTTTAAGCCGCTAGTAGGAGGCTCAGATCTTGCACCTATCCGTATAACCCAGGGGTGAGTCAAAAGCAGCGCAAGAAAGTTACATAACTTTTCTGAGCTTTTATCGGTTAAATAAGGGCTTCAGGCTTAGTATTGAGTATTAAAAAAATATCAATTTTTCTTGGTACAAGATGTCAGGAATGCAACTTAGTATGACATCATAGGGCGGGCATCCTGCTTACCCTAATGACTATCATTAGACTTCTTGCAAAAAAAAGTCCAAAAAAATGAATAATTAACCGCAGATGTAGGCGTAAGCCGTGCCGTAGGCTACGTAGATGAAGTCTACTTATGCAAGAGGTCTATTTCTTACTTTCCCGCCGCCACTTTCCCCTTACCAAGCGAATTTCATCAAAGCTGTAGCGATCGCCAAGATACTCTTTAATTGGCGTTAGGGAAATATCACCAAGAATTTCTAAGACTTGTAAAATTTTTTGCTGCTTCTCTACAGGAACTAACAAATTGAAATCTACTGATTGGTTCTTCTCTATTAAATCGGAAAGGTGACGAATAATTGTTGTCGTACGGAGGTTGCGTTTTGCCGCAATTTCTGCAACGCTAAAACCTTGTTGGTGTAACTGTAAAGTCAATAATTCAGTTTCTGAAGGTAAGTCCTGAAAACGTGTGGAATTATCCTGTTGCTCTGGCAAACCTTGTTCTTGACGGTAGGCGCGAATTTCTGCAAGAAATTTTTCACCATAGTTAGAAACTTTGTGACTGCCTATGCCAGAAAGTTTACTAAATTCAGTTAAGGTTTGGGGTTGCACCTGCGCCATTAATTTTAGGGTAGAATCGGCAAAGATGACGTATGGTGGAACAGATTGAGCGTCAGCAATTTGTTTGCGTAAAGTGCGCAACCTCTGCAACAGCATTTCCACTTCGGCGGCTTTTTCATCGCCATCTTCCCAAGTTATCTTTTGTGCTACAGGAACCGCAATGGAAACTGTTCGCTGTCGCCGCATCACTTCCCAACTTAGGGCGTTGAGTTTCAGTACGGCGTAACCATCGGCGGTTTGTTCTAGCAACCCTTGATGCAACAGAGAACGCCCCAGCATTCGCCACTCATCTGGTGTTTTATCTTTGCCAATACCGTGGGTGGAAAGTTTGTCGTGTTCGTATTGGGTGATTTTTTGGCTTTTTGCTCCCCGCAACACATCTATAATATGACCCATACCAAATCTTTCTTTACATCGAGCCACGCAAGATAAAAACTTCATGGCTTCAATTGTCCAGTCTTGCACTGGTTTAGGATAACGGCAGTTGTCACAGTTGCTACAATTCCCTGCAAAACGTTCTCCAAAATATCCTAACTGAATTGTACGTCGGCAGTCAGTTCCTTCAGCGTAGTCTATCATCTGCCGCAGTTGATGTTTGGAAATCAACTGTTCTTGAGGATCTGGTTTTTGGTTGATCAGAAATTCAATTGTTTTGACATCACCGTAACTGTAGAAGAGTGTACAGCGAGATGGTTCTCCATCTCTTCCAGCTCGACCGGATTCCTGATAATAACTTTCTAAATTACGGGAGATATCAAAGTGAATGACAAATCGCACATCCGGTTTATTAATTCCCATGCCAAAGGCAATTGTTGCCACCATAACACGCACATCATCCCGAATAAACCGAGTTTGATTTTTGCTGCGTTCTTCATCAGTTAATCCGGCATGATAAGGCAAGACTGAAATTTTATCGTGTTGCAGTTTCAGAGTAATTTCATCAACTTTTTTGCGCGTCAAGCAATAGATAATTCCTGAACCTTCTGTTTCCCGAATCAGTTCCAAGACTTCGGCGTAAGCATATTTGGTTTTGGTACGGACTTCATAGTAAAGGTTTTGGCGGTTGAAGCTGGAAAGATGGATGCTGGGTTGTTTCAGCCCGAGTTGTTGGATAATATCAGCACGGACGCGATCAGTTGCTGTGGCGGTCAGGGCGAGGACGGGAATATTTGGGTAGCGTTTGCGTAGTAACTTCAGTTGACGATATTCTGGACGAAAGTCGTGTCCCCATTCAGAAACACAGTGTGCTTCGTCAATCGCAAAGGCGGAAATGCCAACTTGATGATGAACTAAGTCGAGAAATGGGAGAAATCTGTCGCTGAGTAGGCGTTCTGGAGCGACGTACAGCAATTTCACTTTACCGCTGAGGATGTATTCTTCGCGCGATCGCACTTTATGAGCGTTAAGACTACTATTAAGAAATGTTGCGGCAATTCCATTATCTCGCAGTGATTCCACTTGGTCTTGCATCAAGGCTATCAGCGGTGACACCACCACGGTTAAACCTTTTTTTAGCAATGCTGGTAGCTGAAAGCACAGTGACTTTCCTCCACCAGTGGGCATAACAATCATTAAATCCCGATTTTGTAGCGCTTGTTCTACAATTTGTCGCTGTCCAGGGCGAAAGCTGTCGTAGCCAAAGTAATATTTCAGCGCTTGTTCTAAACTGGGATTTTGAAGCATAGGTGACTGTGTTGCATAGGTCGGCATCGTGCCTGCCTTACATCATAATCAATTAGGACCGGTTGTGATTAATGCTTAACCTAGTTGGCTTTGTGTCGTAGAGGCTACCATATCCAGCCTCTTCTAATTGCTTTTTTCTCTAGAAGGAATTTTCTAACGTGTTATTGCAATTGATTAAAAGGGAACAGGCAATTGGGAACGGGCAACAGGGAAATCCCCATAATTAAAATCACGGGATTTCAACAAGGACGTATTTACACTGTGTGCAAGCAATCTCGTTTCAAATATTTAATTTTTTCCATTAATGAATGAATTGGTTCTGTATCCTTTATCTGGGCGAGCTAATTCTTTCCCCATTTCCTTGAACCTGTTTCCTGTTCCCTGTTTCCTATTCCGCTCCCGTTGCGGGCTTGGTCAATCTCTTACTCTGTCTCGCTACAAGAGACTTTAGTCGTTTACATGCAGATCGTCCTCCGGTCAATCTCCTACTTCCGCAAGGACTTATGGTTAATCGCCACGCTCTTGGTTCTGATCGGGGCATCGGTGCTTTTGAACCTTCTCAACGCGTGGCCTATGGCAATTCTAGTCGATACGGTTCTCTCACCAACCCCGAAACCTAACTGGATTCATACGCTGTTTCTTGCCCCGTTTGGCGAAGGCAGGCTGAACCGAATTTTCGGAATGGCGATCGTCGGGATGATCATCAGGATCCTGAGCGATACCGTCATGATGCTTCGTAAAATGTTGAACTACCGCATCCAGTACAATGGAACGATGCGGGTTCGCACCCAACTCTACGACAAACTACAGGCGCTTAGTCTCGGCTGGCACGGCTCGCAGTCGCAGGGCGACGCAATCTATCGGTTGAGCTACGATAGCCTCGGACCGTGGGGGGTGATCGATATACTCATCGGCTCGACTGCCGCATCGGTCACCCTTACGGCGATGATCGCGATCATGCTGTCGCGCCATGTCCTTCTCACCGTGTTCGCACTTTCGTTCACGCCCCTTCTGATACTCGCGAATTGGTACTTTGAGGGAGAAATTAAGCGTCGAGCGATGAAGTCGAAGCGTACCGACGCGCTCATGACCTCCACCATGCAGCAAGCTATAGAGTTGATCGGGCTGATCCAGTCTTTCGGTCGAGAAGCGACGGAGTCGCGCCGGTTCGCGCGGGTGGTCGAGCAAAGCGTCGCTGCCTCAATGCGGCTGAATTGGCAGGAAACCCTTTATCCGCTCGCCGTTCAGATAATATTCGCCCTGGGAGGCGGGGTAATCTTCGGCTACGGGGGGTACCTGGTGTATCGCGATCAGTTCTTGCGTCCGGTGCCGAACGGCTTGACGATCGGTGATCTGATCGTATTCATGGCGTACCTTGCGCAGTTCTGGGATCCGTTAGGTTGGGTGTTAGGGTTCACTACCAAGATTCAGACGTTCGTAGCCTCATGCGATCGCGTCTTTGCGGTAATTGACGAGCCGCCTGCGATCGCGGACAAGCCTGACGCGCAGCCGCTTCCTGTCCGTCCCCGCACACTAACCCTTTGGGACGTGAGCTTCGAGTACAGCCCTGGGCGATCCGTCTTACGGAAGATCAATGCTAGTATCGAGCCGGGGCAGATGGTGGCGTTTTTGGGTCCAAGCGGGACGGGAAAGAGCACGCTGCTCAATCTCCTGCCGCGCTTCTACGACCCGACGGAGGGTCGCGTGCTCCTCGATGGCGTTGACGTCCGCACTCTTAAGCTCTGTGACGTCCGCAAACACATGGCGATCGTCACGCAAAGCAGCCCACTCTTAAGCGGAACAATCGCGGAGAATATCGCCTACGGTCGCGCAGATGCTGAGTACGACGAGATTCGGGAGGCGGCGATCGAATCCGGGGCGGCCGAGTTCATCGAAACCTTGCCGCAGCAGTATGATACCCTGGTCACTGAGGGCGGTCAGAACTTCTCAGGCGGCCAGCGGCAGCGCCTAGCAATTGCGCGCGCGCTCGTCACTAAGGCTCCTATACTCATCCTCGACGAACCCACGAGTTCGCTAGACTTGAAGCACGAGCAGTGGGTGATAGAGACCCTCCAGCGTCTACGCCGCTCTCGAACCATCATCTTGGTGACGCATCGGCTCGTAACCGCCGTAGACTGCGACCAGATTTTTGTGATGCAGGGGGGCGAGATCGTCGAGTCCGGCACCCATGCCGAACTCCTTGCCCGACGGGGGCTCTACGAACGTATGTTGGGGTACACAGGCTCTAAGAAAAAGCTATTGAATGGCTCTGCAGACCAGGGGGACAATCCGTCTATGATTGACTAGTGACTTGAACGTCTAACCAAATCTCCCGGCTTACTTCACAAAAAGTCACAAAAACTCAAAGGAATTAGCGATGACAGAGGCAAGAAACATACTCGGCGGAGATCTAGAAATGTGCTGCTCTTCTCCCATAACAGGATATTACCGCGATGGGTTTTGTAACACGGGTGGTATGGATTATGGGATGCATGTTGTTTGCTCGCAGATGACAGCAGAATTTCTGGAGTTCACCAAATCACGGGGAAATGACCTAAGCACCCCTATGCCAGAACATCAATTTCCTGGTTTGAAAGAGGGCGATCGCTGGTGTTTATGTGCTGCTCGCTGGCAAGAAGCTCTTGAGGCTGGCGTTGCTCCCCCCGTTATCCTCACAGCAACCCATCCTAGAGCCTTGGAAGTCGTTTCCTTGGATGATTTGAAAAAACACGCCTTAACTTCTTCTTAAATAAAATCTAAAATTTGTTTGACTTAGTAGCCGTCCATACCAGCCGATACATTGTCTGTAACTTAAGAGCGATTTTCATAGGTTCAATTAGAGTCATAATCGAGCAAGACTTGGAGTGGGTGCAACAAAGTGAAGCAATGGTTACAGTCGTTGTCGTTATCAATATACTGATCTCGCTGGTTCTTCTGTACGTAGCTTCACGAGTGCGCAAACTTAAGCAACGGCTGGCAAGGCTAACTAATATCTTTATTGCTGCTGAACGTAGTAGTCATAGGGTATTATATGGCGCACCCGTAGCTATCTCTACAGGTCAGCGAAATGTTCATAATCTACGGCAGACAAACCAATCACCACAGATACAAATCCAGCGAGTACGGCAGATTTTCAGCCTCCTTGCTCTTGGACAACAAGTATGGCGTCGTAATTTTCTGAGGTTACGCTCAAAACCTCTGAAAAAGAGGAAGTAAAGAGTATAGGAGGACACAGGAACAAGGCAGAATGTCTCAGATTATAGATTGAGTGAAGCAGTAGGTTTTAGAGTTTAGGTTACATCCTAGTACCCTGTTGCCTACATTAAGGCAACCTTTGTGACTCATTCATTGTCTCTGTAAATAGGAAGATAAAATCTTTTGGATTTCACTGCGACGTGAAAACCTGCATAAAATGGGTGTAAGGAGAGGAACAAAAAATGTCTAACAACCGTTCTGGATTATTTGTTGGTGGTATGATGATCGGAGCTACCATCGGTGCCTTGACCGGGTTGCTCATTGCTCCACGTACGGGGCGCGAAACTCGTCAACTCTTGAAGAAATCTGCCAGTGCGTTACCAGAATTGGCAGAAGATATATCAACGAGTGTGCAAATACAAGCAGATCGCCTTTCTGCAAACGCACGCTCTAACTGGGATGAGACTTTAGATCGACTGCGGGAAGCGATCGCCGCTGGCGTAGATGCCAGTTTGCGAGAAAGCCAAGCAGTGAAGCAGCAAAATGCTCAACAAGAGTCCGATACCCTTTCTCAACATTTAGATAGCTAGTAGAAGATATTAAAGTGATTGACCCCCTGTTTTGGCTGGGACTGTCCATACTCCTAGTCGCCGCCAGTCTCACTGCTGTTTTGGTGGCGGCGATACCAGCTTTGCAGGAATTAGCAAGAGCAGCCCGCAGTGCAGAAAAGTTATTTGACACTCTTTATAAAGAGTTACCACCCACTCTAGATGCCATTCGCATGACCAGTTTGGAAATCACTGACTTAACTGATGATGTCAGTGATGGGGTAAAAAGTGCTGGTCAAGTCGTCAAACAAGTGGATCAAAGCCTCGATAGTGCCAAAAAGCAAGCGCAAAACGTTCAAGTCGGCACGCGCAGTATTATGGCCGGTGTGAAAGCTGCTTGGAAATCCTTTACTCGCTCCAAATCTTCCAAGCGAACAACTGACCGTCTGCCGCCATCTCAAAAACCAAAGCTAACATTACAAGAACGGCAAGCCTTAAGGCAAGAGAATCGCTTCACAAATACGCAAGGTTACAGCATCAACAACGATTACAACGATGCTGGTGATTGGGAAAGCACTTTTGAGCAAGAAGATTTACAGCGTCAGACAGAATCTGATAATTGGTCTGATAAAGAATAGCCTGGCAAAGGTATATGAGAGTGGGGGCGCAGTGCTTTGTGCCCCCACTCTCATATAACTCACGTTGTAAGTTGTGGATCTAAAGCATTAGATTAGATTACAGTTAAAAAGTGTAAAGAAGTATCACTTTTCTCGTACTCTTTTAAAACAAGTGCACTTTTCGTGTTGAGATTTGTATAAAAAAGCTCATGCAGCATAGTTTTTGGCGACGAATTCTGGCTTTTGTGACAATATTTTTCCTAGCTGGGTCAATCTGGGTAACGCATTCTCCCAGCGCATACGCTTATGACAATCCTGAATTACTACCCGATACCCCAACCCCAGTTGTAGATTTAGCTAAATCTCTGACCAGCGTTCAAGAAGAAAAACTCGTTAAGGAACTAGAGCAATTTGAAACCGAAACCGGCTGGAAACTGCGAGTATTGACTCAATATGACCGTAGTCCAGGTCGGGCAGTCATCAAGTTTTGGGGTTTAGATGACAAAAGCGTTTTATTGGTTGCTGATTCTCGTGGCGGTAACATTCTCAGCTTTAGTGTCGGCGACGCGGTTTATGAACTCCTCTCACGCACTTTCTGGATTGAATTGCAAACCCGCTTTGGCAATTTGTACTTTGTCCGAGAAGAAGGCGAAGACCAAGCTATTCTCCAAGCTATGGAAACAGTGAAAACTTGTTTGCGTCAGGGTGGTTGCGCTGTTGTTCCCGGGCTACCACGCGAGCAGTGGATTCTGACTCTGATTACTTCAGTTCTTGGTGGAATCATCTGTGGATTAGCAGCTCAACCTCGTGAGGAGGGCCAAATTTTTGCTTGGCAATGGGCTTTAATCTTCTCTCCTTTATGGGGAATCTTATTTATTGCCTTCGGTCTTGGACCAGTCGTCACACGAACAAACGACTGGCTCCCTATCACTCGCAATATTTCCGGTTTCCTCATAGGTGCTTTGGTTGCTTACCTTTCCCCTATTTTCAGTCGGTCTTCTCCTAGTGCTGAAGACCTTTAGCAAAAGTCAATTTTTTGAAAATGAAACCACAGATAAACAACGGACACTTGCTATCTCCTGCCCAGACGCTGCGCGTTCACGAAGTGTGCCCGAAGGGCTTACAACGGGGGGAACCCCCAAGGGCGCAGTGTGCTCCAGATGCACACAGATAATTTATCTGTATTTATCTGCGTGCAATCCTTTGTCCATCTGCGGTTCCAAATACCCTTAAACAAGGGAGTGAGGGGAGATAAGGGAGTAACATCCTCCTCATCCCTTCTAACTCTCCACTCTACGGCGACGGCGACGCGGTCTTTCATCTTCTTCATCGCGCCGCAGGCGGCTACTGACCCCAGTAAAGAAATCCCGTTGGATACAAGGATAATCACTTACCCATAAGTCTCGACTGGGAATATAAATATCGGAAATTTCGTCAATACTGCTCAAATCTGGCCGATTCGACATAACCAATAATTCTGCCCTCTGACCGCGAGCAATGACTTTGTAGGGAACCCGTAGCGGCGCTTGATACTCAACAGTAAATCCTGTGTCATCGCCGACTTCCAAGTTAATCCGTTTTTCTCGGTTTTCGACAATCACCAAATCGCCTTTTTTATCGACAGTTTCCTGTTTACCAATCAACTCTTCTGAAATCCAGTAATCCAGCACTCGACCACGGAGAAAACCGCTGTACTTGTAACGGCGGCATTTTGCGTTCCGCATACTAGCCCAAAATACTGGTCCCCATAGCCAGTAAAAAGCACCAATTAGCCCGATCAAAAATACGATACCAAAATCAAGCCCCAGAAAAACTTTGACAAGGAAAACAACAGCAACTGTCACTACAGAAATGAGCAGTCGCTGCAAAAAGTCTGAAAAGTTCCCCCAGTAGTACTTGTACTGTAGACCAGTGGCAATTAGAGGAATGAGTTGTTCAAATTTCTGGCGAGTCAGTGGGACTATCATGAGTGCTAAGTTCTAAGTGGTGAGTGCTGAGTCTTTTAAAGAATTTTTTCTAATCCATATACTAACGACTTTAACTGGAGGACTTTACGAATTGCCAGTAGGACTCCTGGCATATAGGCAGCGCGATCGCTTGTATCATGTCTGAGCGTATAAATTTGCCCTGCAGCACCAAAAATCACTTCTTGATGAGCAATCAGTCCCGGTAAACGGACGCTATGAATCCTAACGCCCTCGTCGGCTTGACTCCCGCGCGCTCCTGGTAATTTCTCCGTTTCTTCCACAATTGGCTGGTTATATATTTTACCAACTTCTGCTAGCATTTGAGCAGTTTGAATAGCTGTACCGCTGGGAGCATCAGCTTTTTGGTTGTGATGCAGTTCAATAATTTCAACGTGGTCAAAATATTGAGACGCAGCTACTGCCGCTTGTTGCAGCAGCACCACGCCAATACAAAAGTTGGGAATAATCAAACATCCAGTACTCGCCTTATCCGCAAATTCTGCTAAGTCTTGAATTTGTTCTTGACTTAACCCGGTGGTGCCTACAACTGGACGAAGACCATAGGCGATCGCACTACGAACATTGTCATACACCGAATTGGGATGAGTAAAATCGACCATCACCCCTGGCTGTCTTCCTTGAGCTGCAAAAGCCAGCATCGGTTCCAATTGATTGGTAATTGGAATTTCCAAAGCTTCACCTAAACCCGCCAGTTCTCCTGCATCCTGCCCTTGAAGTTCGGGAGTTGTATCAATCGCACCCACAAGATTCATATCTGGTGCTTGCGCCACCGCTTTCACCACCTCACGACCCATTTTGCCCGCAGCACCGATGATCACAACTGGGATTGGACCTTGATTTGCCATAAGAGAAATACTTTTTACATCAACAAAGGCATTGTAAATCCAGCAGGGGAGCTATTGCCGTAGAGAGAAAACTCGATTGTAACTATTTTTGATAGCAGCCCATTTACTAGCAATAGGCATTCGCCAACCAGTCCCAAAAGCGCGATCTGTAATTTTCAATCCCGGGGGTGCTTGTCGCCGTTTAAATTCCGAACGCGCCACCATCTTAATCACTTTGTCTACAGTTGCTGGATCGTGACCTGCTGCGATAATTTCTGCTGTAGACTCATGGTTGTGAATCAAGCGTTGCAAGATATCGTCCAAAATATCGTAAGGCGGTAGCGAATCTTGGTCAACTTGACCAGGTTTAAGTTCGGCGCTGGGTGGTTTGCTAAGGACGTTTTGCGGGATGATTTCACCATTGCGATTTAACCATTGGCAAATCGAGTAAACACGCGTTTTAGGCACATCAGCAATCACTGCTAACCCTCCATTCATATCACCGTAAAGGGTGCAGTAACCAACTGCCATTTCTGACTTATTGCCAGTCGATAGGAGGAGATGACCGAATTTATTGGAAATTGCCATCAATAAATTACCCCTAATTCGGGATTGAAGATTTTCCTCTGCTAGTCCAAACTCTGTTCCAGCAAATAACTCAGCTAGCGTCTTGTCATATCCTTGCATTAACTCCCCTATTGGGATGGTGTGGGTTTTAATCCCAAGATTTTCTGCTAATGCTAAAGCATCACTAATAGAATGGTCAGAACTGTAGGGCGAAGGCATGAGAACACCGAGGACATTTTCTTGACCCAGTGCAGCGCTAGCGATCGCCGCCACCAATGAAGAATCTACTCCGCCACTTAACCCCAGCAGCACCTTAGAAAAGCCACACTTGCGGACATAATCTCCCAATCCTAAAACCAAAGCCTGCCAAATTTCTTCCTCGTCAGAGCTATATTCTGGTGATATGGAACCTAACTGTAAATCTCGTTGTACCTCATCAAATTCCACAACGACCAAATCTTGTTCAAAACCATAGGCACGACACACTATTTCACCCTGACGATTCAAGGCAAAACTTCTGCCATCAAAAATTAAATCATCATTTCCCCCGACTTGATTGGCATAGATAATCGGTTGCCTAAAACGCACTGCACTATGCTTAAGCATTGCTTCTCGAAACTTGTGCTTGCCAACACTGTAAGGAGAGGCAGACAAATTCACAATAAAATCTACACCCAAAATTGCTAAGTCAGCAATTGGATTCGTGATATAACTTCTCTTGCCCCAAAAATCTTCATCATTCCATAAATCTTCGCAAATCGTGACACCAATAGGAACATCATCTAATGTGAAATAATTCGCTTCTGAACCAGCTTCAAAATAGCGATGTTCATCAAACACGTCATAAGTTGGCAAAAGGCGCTTGTGAAAAAGTTGCTGCACCCTACCTTTTTCTAATAAAGCAATGGTATTAAATAAACTTTTCCCGCCATGAGCGTGCGCTGTTAAATTCTCTTCAACGGTTCCTACCAATACAGCTAATTCTGGTGGCAAATCTCTTGCTAATTGTTGCAAGGCAATAGACATTGCCTGTAAAAAGCTCGGATTCAGCAACAAATCACGCGGTGGATAGCCACATAAGGAAAGTTCTGGCGTTAGCAACAAACGTGCACCTTCTGAGACTGCTTTTTGTGCCGCCTCCAGAATTTGTTTGGCATTTCCAGGCAAATCACCAATTGTAGGATTAATTTGAGCGATCGCAATCTTCATTTTTGTTTTGAATTTTGGATTAGAGGTTATACTTCTGGCAAAATTTTGAAATTTTTATGTAAAACCACAGAGGAACACAGATAATCAAGATAATTATTTTGATAATTGTGCTTTATATCAAATAAAAATTTATTTTTCGACTTTCATACCAATTCTCTATAAACTTCCATTTAATAAATCTTCCTCTATTCCTTGGCGTTCTTGGCGTTCTTGGCGGTAGCCTGCGGCACGCCGCTGCGCGTCTACGTTTTCTAATATTATCTGCATTTTCATGGATAATTGCTATTAATAGATAATAGATAAATCAACATAGAACATTGCATATAAATAATTAAGTCTTGTTTTGCCAATGTTTCATATTGCATCAATCCCTTGACGAATTTCTTCGACATTAGAACAATCATCTGGTTTTTTCATAATCTTTTTGCATATTTACAATTAAATAAAAACTAAAGGTTTATCTTTCAATGGAGCAAAAGCTTCGGCATCAAAGCGATATAAACTTGCTGGGCGACCAGCACCACGCGACACTTTTCTTCCTGTATCGCATAAAAAACCTAACTTGAGGAGACGCGCTCGAAAATTAGAGTAATCGGAAAAATTTTCCCCTAAAACTGTTGTGTATAACTGGTATAAATCATTTAAAGTAAACATTTCTGGCAAAACTTCAAACGCCACTGGGCTATACTCCAACTTATTTCGCAAACGCCTGTGTCCATATGCCAAAATTTTGTTATGGTCAAAAGCTAATTGCGGCACTTGCTTTACTGGGTACCAAGCTATGCCAGTAACTCCATCAGTAATCAATTCTGCTTCCTCAAACCGTACAAGGGCAAAGTAACTGACTGATAGATAACGCACACCATAACTACCGGTTACTTCTCGTGGATCTCGTTCAGGACCTCCAAAAGTATACAGCTGTTCCAAATAAAGGTTTTTTACCCTAATTTTTTCAGCCATAATGCGATAAGCAGCATCTTCTAAAGACTCACCTTGACACACCAAAGTACCAGGAAGACTCCAATGATTTAAAAATGGCTCCTGCTGCCTCATGACTAATAAAACTAGCAGTCGATTTTGTGCAGTATCTACAGAGAAAATTACGTTATCAACACCAACTTTGAAATCTGCTAAAGGTGGTTGTTTTAACTGGTGTGCAATCTTTCTTTGGTGGCGTCCTAGCATGGAAACTAATTGTTCAAAGCCTTGCTTTTCCTTTAAGCTAGAGGGAATTTAGGGGTGGCGGAATTCTATGGTAGCGGAGGCGCTCATAGTTCAACAAGTCAAATTTTCGGACAAACATTTGTACAAATGCTCTTTATGAATATAGTCAACGACAAGAGGTGTTAGGGCTTCCTTGTCGCCATTTTCACGATAAGCTGTCGAGGACACATCTGGACCAATAAAATTGGCAACTGTGACTTCCCCCCAAGATTTTGCACAAAGAGCAAGCTAGATTCATCTACTGCATATCCCGGACGCTGTACGACTAAAAGTTGTACTTGCTGCAATAAATCTTCAATACGATACCAATGAGGCAGCTGAGCTAGCAAATCTGAACCTATCACTAATGTAAACTCTGCCTCTCCCCAACGCTCTTTTGCTTTCTCCAACGTTTCCAGCGTTCTCAAGCTACTTAATTCCTGTTCTAAACCAATATTGTGCTTTGACGAATTTATGTCCGTAATTAACAAGTGCAACATCGCCACGCGATGTTCCAAAGGTGTTTGATGTGACTTAAATGGATTATTCGCCGCCCAAACTGCCACATAATCAAAATGCTCTGAGAGCCAGCGGATAATCGCTTGATGTCCAGCTGTTGGTGGATCGGCACTCGTACCAAACAAAGCAACTTTCATAGTCATTAGTTAATAGTCATTAGTCATTAGTCATTAGTCATTAGTTAGGGATTTTCACCTAATGCCCTTCCATCCCCTCTGTACCTACGCGGTATTGTTCTTCGTCTTTTGAGTCAACTCTTCTAACTGGGTGGAAATATCCACTTGCACAGACACAGGATTATCCAAACGGCGCGTCTTATCCGGCAAACTAGCAACCGAAGTAGCAGTTCTTTGTCGAATTTCCGCCAACGTCTCTACGGGTTGCACTCGTTTGCCTTCCTTAAGAAACAGCTGCAACAAAGGCACTTCCGAAGATTGAAGAAATTTTAGATTTTTATCTGTTGTTTTTTCTGTTTCTTCTGTTTTCTCTGTTTGCTGTTGTGCAGCCAAACCCAAAGAGTCTGCTTTTACTTTCCCTCTCTCAAACAAGCGAAAAACCTGCTTGCGTCCTGGGTAAGTTCCTTTACCACTCGAGCGTTTCATCACGGGGATGCCATCAATTTCTACCAGTTTGTAGACTCCATTGATAGGGGAACCTGTCACTAATCGCGTTCCCAGCCCATAACCATCAATCTGAGCACCAGCAGCAACCAGTCGGGCGATTTCCCACTCGTCCAGATCGCCAGTTGCAAAAATTGATACATTTGGAAGAAGCGATCGCACTTGTTTTGACAATGAAACCAAATCACCAGAGTCCAACCGAACCCCTGATAATTTCATTTCTCCTGAATTGACCATCGCCGCCAACCGCTGAGCAGCAGCAATGGTATCGTAAGTATCAATTAACAAAGGCGCACCAGGAAAATACCGATGAAACACTGTGAACGCTTGGTCTTCGCTACCTTCCATTGCTGATAGTGCCATTACAAAAGCGTGAGCCATCGTACCACTAGGTTTTTCTCCCAGTTGTAGCGCAGCTAACACGTTTGATGTCGCATCCAAACCAGCAGCCAACGCTGCACGCGCCGCCCACAAAGACGCTTGAGGGCTAAAGGCACGTCTTGTCCCAAATTCCAGCAGTGTTGCTTGAGACGCTACATCGCGTAATCTTGCTGCGCGTGTGGCAATCAAACTCTGGTAATTTAAGGTATTTAAAAGGTAAGTTTCTACCAGTTGCGCTTGCCAAAGCGGTGCTTCCACTCGCAACAGAGGTTCATTTGCAAACACCGCTGTTCCCTCGGGTACAGCCCAAACATCCCCAGTAAAACGTCCCTCAGCCAGCAGTGACCAAAACTTCTCGGAGGCATTAGCAAAAATTCCCGTCGCCTGCAAAGCCTCTATTCCAGAAGAACTAAAGCGGAATTTTTCCAAATATTCCAACGCTTGCGCCAGCCCCATAGCAATCAAATAGCCAAAATTGTCTGGCAAACGTCTGACAAACAACTCAAAGCTTGCTCGTCGTTGTTCTAAACCTTCACCTGTATAACAAGCTGTCATTGTCAACTGGTAAAGATCTGTCAGCAGGCTGTAATCAACAGCAGAAAGTGTCAATTCTGGATTCTCTATGTTCTGCTGTTGCTGGTTGTTTGTATATCCATAGTTCAAGTTTGGGAAACTTGTCATGGCATAGGGCCCTTAGAAGAATACTTCCTTGCTTTATGGTAAATTTTACCATAAAGTAATGTTAATTTGAAACAGGCTCAGATTTCCGACCTTTTAAAGAAGCCGGGAATCTTGTTGTTCAGGAATAATTTAGTAGGATTGTTATATAGCATAGGGTTCTGTCAAATGTGAAAGTATGCCAAATGGAGGATGAATAGTCACATCCACATTGATTTACACTTCAAACCCTTATCCTTGAACCTTGATTTGGCTGTTTTCTTAGCTAAAGTATTGCAACTATCTATCAATGAATATTGCAGAGAATGTAGATATATTGCCTATTCGTGCCAACAGAGAATGTCAGGCACTAGAGTAGATATGTCAGGAGATATATCGCAATGAAAGCGATTACAAAAAACGGGGGTCTTATATTATGGCTTTCTCCAGGATGCTTGCCACGGTAACACAATATATTTCTGAAGCTTTCATACGTATTTTTGGACCTAATGACGATGCATATCCTAATATCGGTGTACAACCGTTTACAGGAGAGCCTTATAACGAAAGAGCAGCCGACACTTGGTAAATGATTTTATAAAAAGAGCTAATAAAAATTAAAATAGGTGGAGAGGAAAATCCGACATCCACCTATTTTTTTATTTATTAATTATTATTAATTATTAGTTATTCTCCTTTGTTGTTGCCTCTCCTGGTTAACAGTGATCCCACTCGAATTCAGCAAGTAGTAGTAAGCAGATGACCATTAAACCGCCGGTCGTCAGAAATTGCCAACTACCGCTATAAGGCAAGATGAAAATTCCCAGTACATGAACTACGCCTGTAAATAGTAAGGTACGCGATCGCACTGCTAATCCAGTACACAAGTAGCCTAAAGCACATAGACCCAACCACAAAGGACAGAGATTCAATAATATTTCTCCCCATCCTAGAAAAATACCCAAATCAGTTAAGACGACGCCCAATAACATCAGCAGTACCCAGCAATACAGTATCCAGATAACCTGTCTTCGCTTCACCCAATAGGTACTCCAATAGACCATTGCTGCAGTACCAATAAAAGAGAGGATAGACCACAAAGCCGCCTGCAAGTCCCAACCTATAGGTAAAAACTGGGCAGTTGCAAACATTGGTATGATAAGCAAACCCCAAATTATGAAAGCTTGGTCTATGCGGGTATAAAAATTTGAATAAAGCTTAATGTTGCCGATTTGCCAGTTAACTAGCCAAAGTCCTTCTTCTAACTCGTGAATATTTAGCGGTGCTTGTTTGCGACGCAGAGGTGGCACAGAATTATTAAAAAAATTCATTTTATTCATTGCTAAATTTTAGGAAAATTTGACTTTTTCGGGCTTATGATAGCCATATTTCTTTTTTATATATATTTATTTAGTAACTTCTAATCTGAATCTCTCTCTAGCTATGACTTTAGCTATGTTATATTCTGTCCTGCGTTAGAAATTTGTTAGATTTTTTACATACAGCAGATTGCAGATAAATGAGGTACAGTCTTAGTAGTGCATGAATGGCTAAAATGAAAGGTTACTCCAACGAAACAGCGAGAAAAAATAGTAAAGACCTACGAACAGGGAGACACCTCAGTCAGGAAGGTGGCCTCGAGATTTGGTGTAGCTAAAAGTTTTGTACAAAAACTGCTCTCCATGAAGAAAACTCAAGGTCATTTAAAACCGAGACAACAGGGTGGAGTCATGAAGGGGGAGTTGGATCGATGTGAAACTCAACTTGCTGCAATGGTTGAACAATATCCAGACGCAACATTATTAGAATGTTGTAATGGATAATGTTCCGGCACATAAAGTGAAGGAAATAGAGCCTTGAATTCAATTCTGAAACCCCCGGATTCATCCGTGGGGTATTCTGATTCCTGAATTCTGACTTCTGAGTTCTTTTCATTGCGCCTTTTCACTTACACATCTTGTTATAGTTATGTCAAAAATGCAAGGACAGTTAAGACAGTTAGGACAGTTAAGAAATACTTAATATTTTTTTTAGCTTTCGAGAATTAAATTTTAAGGAAGTGATATTTATAGGAAAACCTCCAGTAATAGCAACTACTGGAGGCGTATGCTGAACCAATATTTGTTCTATTCAGTATTAGACAGGTAAAACAAATATTAAAAAACTTAACACAACTGAAAAAGAGAGGAAAGGACAGTTAAGACAGTTAAGACAGTTAAGGAATATTTAATAAAAATTTTTGATTTTGTCATACAAGCTTGAAACATACATCGCTCAACTATCATTTTCTAAACCAAACCGCGATCGCCCCTGTGTCTTCTTCTCCATCATCTACACCGCACCTACCACCGCAATCAGTCCACACCGTAGTCCACACCGCCAGTCCGTCAAGGAAAATCTCCCAATAAGTCAATCAAACGGCGATTGCCCTCGCGGTACGGCACGGCTGCGCCAATATGTAAATAATTTTAAAACAGTGGAGTAGCGCTCACTAAGAACTCTCTTCACCCTGCTTGAAGTGGTAATGCTTTTATATAGACTTTTCTTCAGCACAATCAGCCTTTTCGTTTCACTGCGTAAATCCTATTTCAGCCAAATCACACTACACATTCCCTACTTTTGCTAGGGAACGAGAAATGAGGAGCGTGAAACAATGTTTTGGAAATTCATAGTTAGTGCTTTACTGTTGCCTAGTTGCCTTGGCTTTGAGATTGCCGCAGCATCATTACAAAAAGGAGTTCAGACGCAGCCAGAAGCGGAGGAATTGAAAGCGCAAGTTGCTCAGATTGGTGACGATCCGTCAATTCAAACAGATTGGGAGGCTGATACTGAACAACTAAAACACCATAAACACCACCACTATCATAAGCCCCGTCGCCGATATTCCCGTCCTCATAGACCTTGCCCACAAAGCTACAGACAGCATTACCGTCGCGGATCTTACCATCCACAGTATATTCATTACCGCAGAGGGCATGGCAATCACCACAGATATTACCGTCACGGGCAAAACCACCCCGACTACATTTATGACCGCCATCTGTATCGCAACCCGTACAGATATCACCGTCACGGGCGCTATTACCATTAAAACAGTGAACAGTCAACAGTGACCAATGAACAGTGAACAGTGACCAGTGAGAAGATTGACTTGGGACATCTTGATACTGCGGGTACTTGATAACTGATAACTGATTTTTGATAACTGATAACTGATAACTGGTAACTGTTAATACAAGAACTGGCTTAAAACAAAAGCTAGGGCGGCACTGCCTAAAGGAACTGTCAAATTATCAATACCAACAAAGGAAAAAACTTCTAGGCAAGTAGCGACTAAGGCAACCGTCAAAGATATCAGCCAAGTTTGCCAAAGGTTCCCTTGTACACTGACTAAAATCAAACTCGTGATCAGAAAACTCACAACTGTCATTGTCAGGGAACCTTCCCAACTTTTTTGTCTGTCAAAGATCGTGTATTTGTGTTGCCCAAATCTTTGCCCAATTAAAGCTGCAAATCCATCTCCCCATGTCATAACCAAAACTCCTAGCACGGCATACTGGGGTTGTTGCGTCCAGAAACAGGCAATTAACACACCAATACTAACGGCATAGAAAAATGTCCCAAAACTTTTGCGTCCGACGCTATTAATACCAGGGAGAATCGGAAATCGGTAGGACAATAAGGTAACAGTACTCGCTACAATCGAAGCCGTAATGCCCACACTTGCGGGGATATCTAGCCACCAAGCGAGCAGAATCACATTGCCAGTGCCTATGTGGACTATCTTCCGCAGAATTTCTGGATCTTTATTGGCAAAGCGATTTACCAGCCCTGCGACGAAAAGCATGAGCAGCACCCAAATTGCAACGGCAGCACTTTGCAGCCACAAAGGGGAAATCGACTCTAAATCAAAAAATGAAGTTAGCAAAGATGCAACAAAATGGAAAAATATAATCTTTATTACCACTGTATTAGATTTCGGGGACAGCAATGAAATTATTATTGATTTTGCTGATTCGCTTCTACCGAATGTTTATCTCGCCGCTGTTTCTTCCCACCTGTCGCTTTCAACCAACTTGTTCAATGTACGCCATCCAAGCAATTGAGCGATTTGGAGTCTGGCGCGGTAGTTGGTTGGCAATTCGGCGCATTCTGCGATGTCATCCGTTTCATCCGGGCGGTTCCGATCCCGTACCAGAAGCGTTAGGAACAGCAACAAAACAGTCGTCTTGCTGTGAACATCACGAATGAGACCTTATCATAAAGTACCAATCATTGAGTGTGGTGAACCATTGGTAAAGATTCCTTTGGAACTGTTCGCAGTGGAATCTCCGCATCCTTATGAAAAACTGGGTGCGCCTTATGGCGATCGCTCTCCATATTTTCTTCGCCAAAGCGTTGTTGACAATTTGATAGCAGCCCAAAATGAGCTGCAACTGCTGCTTCCTAACTGGCGTATCCAAATCTTTGATGCTTATCGCCCTGTCGCTGTACAAGAGTTTATGGTTAATTACGCTTTTGGCGAAGCCTTGCAAATGGCGGGACTCACCGAGGCTGAGTTATCACCAGAAAATAGCCAAGTCATATGGGAGGAGGTTTATAAAATTTGGGCTGAACCGAGTCTGGATGAAAAAACTCCGCCTCCCCACAGTACCGGCGCTGCTGTTGATGTGACACTGGTAGATGATACGGGAGAAATTGTGAATATGGGTTCGCCTATAGATGAAATGTCACCAGCGTCGCATCCAGACTACTTTGCCAATTCTTCCACCGCACAGGCACAACGGTATCATACCAATCGCCAGCTATTGTGCGATGTTATGCAAAAAGCAGGATTTCAGCGCAATCCGAGAGAATGGTGGCACTTTTCCCTAGGGGATCAGATGTGGGCTTGGCTGAAGAATCAAGCCAATCCCAGCAATCCAGTTATTGCACGATATGGACGCGTTGTGTAGTTTGACATCTCCTCGACTATCGCGGTACGAGGATTCTTGGGCTGAACTTGCCTTCTTCTGGTTTCCCTTCTACAAGCTCTTACGGTTCATGCTTATCCGAAACACGGTTTTTTACGCCTTGCTCCACTTACGGATAACTCCCCAAGCGTTTACCCATTTCCGGGTACATTTCCGTGTGCCCCACGGTACGCGGATTACTCCAAAACCTTTTAATTTTCGACAATCGTTTGAATGTCTTAGCTGTTTATCGAGTTTTCGCTGCTCGTCGCCCCTAAAATTCCTAACTAAAAGTGTGTCTGAACAGTTTCACGATGTTAGAGGAGTTTCACCCCGGCTTTTTAACTATCGCGCAAAACTTTCTTGTTTGTCAATGCAAAGCCGTCAAACGAAGGACGGGGCTTTAAACCCAGCTTTTCGGTAACGCACCTAAGCATCTTGAGGGTTGAGCTGGATTAACTCTTCTGTAGTGTAAGTTCCCACTGGACTCCAAACCAAATATGGAACGAGTAACAGCGCCGCTAGTTTAGAAATCGGTAAAACAGAGAGTGTGAGCAACACACCCAAGATCACACCAACTGATCCAAGAACTTCCCCGACTCTGAGACTCCGCCACCTTAGCATTGCTGGGATGTAGGCGATGGTGATAATTTCTAACAACAGGTATAAACCCATTACCACCCAGGTTATCAAGCTTCCTGGATTTTTTTGCCAGACAAAATTGGCAGAAGCAGCACCGCAAATAAAAATTACAGTCCAGATGATCGGGATAAGTGGCTCAAAAACCAACCACCGGGGGCGACTTAACCGTGCAAACCATTTGACATCACGAGGCGTGATGAAAAAACTACCGATCATAATTGCAAAAGTGACAGCCCCAATTACTATCCAAGATGGAACCATATTAATTATACCTTTTTAGTTATTTTGTCAAGGTCTTCAAGGCAATTTTGGCAATTTAGGGCATGAGTTTAATCAACCGCAGGGATGAAAATTTCAACCAGTTATCAGTTATCAGTTACCAGTTATCAGTTACCAGTTATCAGTTATCAGTTATCACTTAATTCACTGTTTAGTGTTGACTGTCCACTATTCAGTGTTTTAGGCATCTTGAGGATTGAGTCGTTTCATTGTCCAAGTGGTGTATGTACCTATTGGACTCCAAAGCAAGTAAGGAACGAGGAGCAGTGCCGCCCAACCAGAAACAGGTAAAACTACAAGTGTTAATATAATGCTTATAACGAAACCCGTGCCGCCGATAATCGTACCCGCCTTAAGACTGCGAAGCCTCAACATCACAGGGTTGAAGGCAATGGTAACAATTTCCAGAAGCAGGTATAATCCCATACGCAACCAGGTTGCGGTGGTTCCTGGGTCTTTTTCCCAAACAATATAAGCTGACCAAGCGCCGCAAATAAATACAATAGTCCAAATAACTGGAATCGCTGCTTCAAAAGTTAACCATCTGGGTCTTTGTAGACGCTTGAACCACTTGACATCGCCAGGAGTAATGAAGTTAGCAGCCAAAGCGACTAAGAAAGCCACTCCCCCAATCACCATCCAAGATTTAATCATGCCCGGTCATCCTTTACATGGCTCTTTTATCACGCCATATAGTGCGATTCTGTCAGGTTGGAGGCTGATTACTCATCATACCTGAGTGGGAACTGGTTAGTGGGTAGTGGAATTTAGGTAGTGGGTAACAACAACCAACAACCAATAAATGTACAGACGCGCCATGACGCTACAAACAAATGTAGAGACGCGCTGTTTGAAGCGTCTCTACAACTAACAATTCCTACTTAACCACCCCAGAATGCCCAGGTATATTACCTATTGGTTCTACGCGTCCCCCCAGGTATTTGGCAAGAAACTCTTCGGCTTTCGCAAAGAAGTGTAACCTGTTTTGCGGACGCGCAAAACCGTGTCCTTCATCTGTGTAGAGGATGTACTCTACAGGCTTATTTGCTTTTCGCATCGCTGTAACGATTTGTTCACTTTCCGCCTGCTTCACTCGTGGATCGTTTGCACCTTGTCCAATCAGCAACGGTACTTTGATGCGATCGACAAAAAATAACGGAGAACGAGACTTGAGGAAATCTGGCTCTTTTTCTAGATTACCCACACGATTGTAGAATTCCGCCCGCCCTGACTCCCAATAAGGAGGAATACTTTTTAACAGCGTGAGCAAGTTGCTAGGACCAACAATATCTACACCAGCAGCAAACACATCAGGAGTGAATGTCAATCCTACCAAAGTCGCATAACCGCCGTAGGAACCACCCATGATCGCAACTTTTTTCCGATCAGCGATACCCTGTTGGACAATCCAGTTAACGCCATCAATCAAGTCATTGTGCATTTTACCCCCCCATTCACGATTTCCGGCATTCAAGAACTTTTTGCCGTATCCGGTAGAACCTCGGTAGTTGACTTGTAGAACTGCGTAACCACGGTTTGCTAGCCACTGCGCCTGTGAGTCGTAACCCCAAGTATCCCGCACCCAAGGTCCGCCATGCACGAGTAAGACTGTGGGTAAATTCTTTGCTGGAATTCCTACAGGTGTTGTCAGGTAGCCGTGGATAGTCAACCCGTCCCGAGATTTGTAAGAAATCGGTTTCATTTGGGCGAGTTGTAGTCCTTCCAATTTCGGTTGATTGCTGAAGAGGAGTTTGCTTTGCTTGGAGGTACGGTCATAGGTGTAGTAGTAGGTAGGACCGTTGTCATTATTGTAAGAGACTAGCCAAGTTTTATCAGCAAGGTCGCGGTCAACTACGGAAAATTCCCCTCGCCGGACTTTGGATATTGTCTGAAAATCTGGGGCAATACTTTTATCGAGTACTTGCCACTCTAATTTATCTTTGTAAAAGGCAACAGCCTGAATTTGGCGTTTCGTTGGATGAATAAACATCCCTCCCTGATCATACTGTGGGTCTTGGGCAATCACGCTTTCTTTACCCGTTGCTAAGTTAAGCGCCAAAACTCGTGTCGCATTAGCATTATGACTACCCGTGATATAAAGCGTTTTGCCATCAGCGGAAAAGCCAACAGTACCGCCTTGATCATCAGGTCCCCATTTGCGAACTATCTTCCAGGGTTGATTTGTTGTTTCCCTAACGGATAAGGTAGAACCACCATCAGGAGTCGTGGCTACAGATGCACGGATTTTTAACTGTGGATCTGCAACTGACTCAGTCACGTTGACAGAGTTTTCTAATTCCAGCTTTGCTGTTCCCGTTTTCAGGTCGATACGGTAAGCATCGTGCTTGCGGGGGTCTTTGATATTCATCCCCACCAACATTTCATTAGGAAAATTGGGATCTAGGGCGATCATTTGGGCTTTCACGCCCTTGTATGGTGTCAGGTCGCGCACCTGATTGGACTTTACATTAACAGCATAAAAATGATAGTTTTCATCACCATCTGTATCTTGCAAGTATATTAATTGCTCACCGTTATAAGTCCAAAAGTAACTACGGATACCCCGCTTTTGATCAGCAGTCAGCACGCGATCGTCGTTCTTACCTACAGTGCGTATCCATACCTGTAAAACATTATTTTTATCAGGTGCAATGTATGTCAAGTATTTTCCATCGGGAGAGAGTTGCGGATTCGTTCTTTCTGGATTTCCAAATAGAATCTGTCGGGGAATGAGTGGCGGTAAAGCAGCTAAGGATTGACTGATGTTGGTGAGGAGAGTTGCAGCAACTGCTAAGGGTACAGCTGCTATAGAGAAATATTTTTTGTTCATAAACTGAATACACTGGAAAACCTGCAAAGCCGAATGCTTGCAAAGACAGTCACAAGTGTGACGTTGCATATTTGCAGGATGAATTTTGTGTTTTTGTGGGATGAACCGGACAGCCCTTCCCTTGAATTTTTTGGGTAGGTAGGATGCCTACCCCACAAGAATCATCCCTGAATTCAACAACGCCCACAAGTATAAAAGACTCGTTCACGAGGTTCTAATACTCACTCACGAGTATAAAAGACTCGCTCACCAGGTTCTAACACTCGCTCACGAGTATAAAAGACTCGCTCACCAGGTTCTAACACTCGCTCATAAATATAAAAGTACTAGTACGTTACGGCGGAAATAAAGCTACCCTTCGGGTATCTCCTACGGAGACCCTACGCGAACACCAGTCGCTGTGAGTTCGGGAAACCCTCCTGCAGCGCTGGTTCACCATTCCAAATCAACGAAAAGCTTACATCATAAGCTTTTTGACTTTTGACCCCTTCGGGGTTCGCCAGTCGCCTGCGGAGGGAAACCCTCCTGCAGCGCTGGCTCACTTTTGACTTCCGCGCAGCGGTGCTAGGTTTCTTCCGAAAAATTGGTAGATGCTACGGTATATTCTGTAATACAGAATTATCTAGTGTTCCATAAGTGCCCATTTGTGGTTCCTATTTCCTGATGTATTGCACTCAACCCCTGAAGGACTATATAAGTGACAGTAACAACCAGATGCAGCCGACTCGCCATCACAATGTCGATGATCATATCATGACCACAGCGGGCAGCTTAACTAGGTGGAATGACTTTTAGCAAAGCCCATCGAAAATTTACAAATTCAACATGGCATATGGATAGTACAAATCTAGCGCAATACATCGAAGCAACTGGCAGTATTGCCAAACCTTGGCTATTAGTGCAACTGCGACTGAAAAAACTTCAAGAGTGTCGAGCCACACTTTCAGAAAATGAGTACGCTCAACAGTTAGAAGACATTCATCAAGACTTGATGAATTTGGGGGAATGGTGGCGGGGTATCGAAGATGAGGTATTTTAAGAGTTACCAGTTATCAGTTATCAGTTTCATCCGCGCATGTTTAAATCCCCCACCAAAGCGAGCCGTCACTGCGGCTGGTACTGTTCACTGTTTTAAGCTTATGATTATTGACTAACTTGAATTGATAGCGGTGTTTTAACTGATGGATTATAAAGATGCTGGAGTTGATGTTGAGGCTGGTCGAGAGTTTGTCAATAAAATTCGTAATTTAGTTCACAGCACCTTTAGACCGGAAGTTGTTGGTGGATTGGGTGGCTTTAGTGGCGGCTTTCAACTACCAAGTGGTTACAAGGAACCTGTTTTGGTTTCTGGGACTGATGGTGTGGGAACAAAGCTGAAAATCGCTCATGCTCTCAATCGTCACGACACCGTTGGCATTGATTTGGTAGCGATGTGTGTCAACGATGTGTTGACATCTGGCGCAGAACCGCTGTTTTTTTTGGATTATCTGGCGACAGGTAAACTAGACCAAGAGCAGCTCGCTGGAGTGGTTGCAGGTATAGCCTCTGGGTGTCAGCAGGCGGGTTGCGCTTTACTAGGAGGAGAAACGGCAGAAATGCCGGGTTTTTACCAGGTTGGTGAGTATGATTTGGCTGGGTTTTGTGTGGGAATTGTGGAAAAAAGCCAGATGCTCGATGGTTCCCAGGTACAAGTGGGAGATGTGGCGATCGCACTGGCTAGCAGTGGTGTACACAGCAATGGCTTTAGTTTAGTCAGGAAAATTGTCAGCGAAAAAGAATTTTCCTGGAGCGATCGCCTAGAAATATTTAATTCACAAACATTAGGAGAAACTTTCCTCACACCCACGCGTATTTACGTCAAACCCGTACTTGCTGCGCGTCAAGCGGGTTTAGAAATTCACGGTATGGCTCATATCACGGGTGGAGGATTGCCAGAAAATTTACCTCGTTGTTTAGGTAAAGGACAAGCGATTAAGATTGAGGGCGATTGGTCTATCCCACCTCTATTCCAGTGGTTGGCGGAAGTTGGCTCGGTGAGTCCGCAAGCTATGTATAACACTTTCAATATGGGGATTGGTTTTGTGTTGCTAGTACCTCCCCATCAAGTACAGCAAGTAATAACCTACTTTGATTCACAAAACGTAACAGCCTTTACAATTGGTGAGGTTATTGCTGGCTCAGGTGAATTAATTGGATTGCCAACATAAGTGATAAGATTTATACACTATATAATTAATTTTTTTTTGTGTTTTAAAGTGCTTATTTGCACTATTTTTAATATTTACTAAATATTTTTCACGGTAGCAAAATGTGGGTTTAACCGACATGAATTGCAACATTTCTTACTTTTGCTTATAAAACTAATCGAAAATACGCATGATCGTTAGCCTTTGAATTTGCTAACGTAGTCTT
Organism: Scytonema sp. PRP1; assembly: GCF_036697665.2. NCBI lineage: Bacteria > Bacillati > Cyanobacteriota > Cyanophyceae > Nostocales > Scytonemataceae > Scytonema > Scytonema sp. PRP1. Next base: position 248,925 of record NZ_JBAHYJ020000113.1, read on the forward strand.
AACATATTGAAAAATTTTGCCAATGATGCCCAGAAAATAGGTACCAACACTCGTTTGCGGTGCTGGTGCATTCTGGGCTGTCGATGTCGTGCTTTTTCGTGTAAAAAATCACCTAATACAGAAAAGAGGGGGTTATGACTGTCAATATTGTTGAGGTATTTACCTCTAGTGAACAATTAAAGCAAGTATTCCAAAGCATTGATGCAAAAAGTTGCCCGACGTGTTTCAACTTTCATATGCACACTGTCCACTCAGATGGCAGGTTGCACCCCTTTGCATTGATGGAGCAAGCTGTCACCATTGGTCTAAAAGGGCTTGCGATTACCGACCATCATAGTATAAGTGGCTACCAAACAGCTTTAGACTGGTTGGAAAATTGGAAGTGGAACAACCCAGGCGCAAACGCTCCTCACCTCTGGAGTGGCGTAGAAATTAATGCCAATCTTTTAAATATTGAGGTTCATATTTTGGGTTATTCTTTCGAGCCAGAACACCCCAGCATGAAACCATACATCCAAAGAAAAATTACTACAGGTGAAGAATATCAAGCAGCTAATGTAATTGCTGCTATTCAGAAAGCAGGGGGACTGGCGGTATTAGCTCACCCAGCTCGTTATAGGCGATCGCATTTTGACTTGATTCCTGCTGCTGCACAAGTGGGTATCAATGGCGTTGAAACTTTTTACGCCTACAACAACCCCAACCCTTGGAAACCTAGTGCCGTAGAATCGATGCAGGTGCAACAATTGGCTAGTGAATACGGTCTTTTGAACACCTGCGGTACCGATACTCACGGTTTAAACCTGCTTCAGCGGTTGTAAACATGGAGTTTAGTCTTTTAGCAATACTCCTGGTTCAACAAACCAGGGGCTAAAAACAGATGATGATATTGGATTTGAGATGATCGATTGTAAAAGTTAGAGTTAGAATTCTGCTAAATTATTGCTGAAATTGGGATAGTAACCAAGCACCCACCCTTCCGTGATTCATTTCACGAGTACAGCGGAAAGCTTCTTCCAGAAGAGAAATTGCTAACCCAGGTAGAACTTGAGACTGAGAAATTTTCCGACTCCCACCATTTTCTACAGCAAAAGCAATAACTTGAACACTTTGTACATCCATAATCCAGTATTCACCTACTCCTAATTCGTCATACAGAAGGCGCTTGTCACCTTTATCATCTGCAACAGAAGTATTTGCAACTTCAATAACCAAATCAGGGGCTGGATAGATATCCAGTTGGATTATCGAAGTACCCCAAGGAATGACTTCCGCATTTTTACCAATGTAGAACGACTCATCAGGTTGCGCATCGTTATAGCCTGTTTTCCGGTAGGTGCAGTTATCATTGCCGTTCAAATCAATACCTTTAATGCTGGCAAACAGATGTACGGCATAGATAACAATCGAGTGGTCTCGTGAATGGTCATTACCTACTGGTGCCATCTCAATCCTCATTTTGCCATTGTAGTAGTAGCTCTTGGCTTTTTCATAAGCTGGATTTTCAATCAGCTGAAGATATTCATTCCAACTAGCTGCTACCCATGCATCAGTTGGTAATTTTGTTTGTAAGTTACTCATAAATCACCATATTGAGTTAAGGCTCTTGTTATATTGTGTCTTGAGCAGCATCTTCACAGGAATTTTGACTTACAACCTTTTTCATAACCTCAAGGAACGTCTGCAAAACTGGTAATGGCTCATCTTGTCGCCAGGCTGCGACTAGCTCCACCTCTGCGTTTAATGTATTTAAAGTAATGTAGACAACCCCTGTCCTGTGAATATTCCGAATGGATGCAGGAGCGAGAGAAACACCCAAACCAGCAGAGACAAGACCGAGATTAGAACTACAGATGCACAGAAATTAACCGAGAGAAATCATCTGTGTCCATCTGTATGCATCTGTGGCAAAAATCCCTGCCAAAACTTTCATAAATGAAGAGAATTAAACTATGAATTTGGAATTTAGCACGAAGACTTTTGAAAAAGAGAAGATTGTCTTAGCAGGTAGCGAAGAATATATCGTTCGAGGAGGACGCCATCTTTTTCCGCTTTTACCTAAAGCTTTTGAAGGAATTCAGCAAATCGGAGTGATTGGTTGGTCGTCTCAAGGTCCTGCTCAAGCACAGAATTTAAGAGATTCTCTGGCAGGTACTAATATTAAAGTCAAAGTAGGTCTTCGGAAAAATTCATCTTCTATTCCATTGGCAGAAAAAGCTGGGTTTACTAGAGAGAACGGTACATTAGGAGAAATGTATGAAGTGATTTCCGAGTCGGAACTATCAATCATTCTTATTTCCGATGCTGCACAGGCAGAAAATTACCAGCAAATTTTTGAGGCTACACGTTCAGGAGCAACATTTGGATTATCTCATGGATTTTTGCTAGGACATTTGAAAAACATTGGTGAATCTTTCCCTGAAAATATTAATGTAATTGCTGTTTGTCCCAAAGGTATGGGACCTTCTGTTAGGCGACTTTATGAACAAGGAAAACAAATTAACGGAGCAGGTATTAACTCCAGCTTTGCAATTCATCAGGATATTAATGGAAAAGCAACAGATTATGCACTGGGATGGGCAGTTGCAATTGGTTCTCCGACAATTTTCCAAACAACTCTTGAATCAGAATATAAATCTGACATATTTGGAGAAAGAGGAATCCTTCTGGGAGCAGTTCACGGCATTGTAGAAAGTTTATATCGTTGGTTTATTCATCATGGATATTCTCAGGAAGCAGCTTATGTAAATTCTGTAGAATCTCTCACAGGAATAATCACCAGGATAATTTCTAAGAACGGAATCTTGTCTGTTTATGAATCTCTAAATCATGCAGACAAAGAAACCTTTAAGAAAGCTTACTGTGCTGCTTATCATCCGGCTTTTGAAATTTTAATCGAAATTTATGATGAAGTTGCTTCTGGAAACGAAATTCGCAGCGTTATTCAAGCAAATCATCGTCATCAACGTTTTCCTATAGGAAAAATTGACGGCACAGAAATGTGGCAAGTTGGCATTAATGTTCGTGCCAATAGACAATCCGAAAAACTTGCCATTGATCCTGTTGCTGCTGGAGTTTATATCGCTACCATGATGGCTCAAGTAGACTTACTCAAGGAAAAGGGACATCTTTATTCTGAAATTGTGAATGAATCGATCATTGAAGCTGTGGATTCTCTAAACCCTTATATGCATCAAAAAGGAGTTGCTTTTATGGTTGATAATTGCTCTATCACAGCACGGCTTGGAGCTAGAAAATGGGCACCACGATTTGATTATGTATTATGTCAACAGGCTTTCACTGCATTGAATGATGAGAAACAAGTAGATGAAAGACTATTTGACAACTTTTTGAGGAATGACATTCATCAAGCTTTCTCAGTTTGCGCCCAGTTACGACCTTCTGTTGATATTTTTGCATAGAATATAGCAATCTTAAATCATTGGTGAACAACAAGATTCCCGACTTCTTAAAGAAGTCGGGAATCTTTGAATTTTGAATTACTTAAAACAGTGAACAGTGACCAGTGAGGCCTGCTATGGTGGGGGATTTAAACCCTGCGGATGAAACTGATAACTGATAACTGGTAACTGATAACTGGTAACTGTTAATATGGTGGATAATCATCTTCATCAGGGTAAACGTAGGAACTAGAAACCCCCGCCATCTCCATCCGAGGTGTTTCTACTTTCATCGTTTCCTTACCAAAGTCCTTATGCTCTTCAAAAGTCTTACAGATAATTTCAGACTCTTGCGAGTCGGAACTAATCAGGTACTGTGTTAAGGTGGCGACTGTGGGATGTTTATAATCCACTGTTGAAGCTACTAAAACTATATTCGGTTCAATTCCTCTTTCTTCACAATTAATAATCGGGGAAAAAATCCCGTGGGCGTGGAATAACGCACCTTTTGGCGTGAGAGGCTGCTTGCGGTATCCAGCATAAGCCTTTTCTAGTTCGGCAAGGAAACCACCAGTGACTCTACCTTGTTGGTATTCACAGTAAGCTTTACTGAAACTTGCTCCGGCGGCTCCATTTACAGTAAGCTGTAGCGGTGATTCATGTAAGAAATTTTTATCTTCTCCTACTAAATAAATTAAATAGCGAGTAAATGTTTTAAATTTAAGTTTGTCTGCTAAAAAAGCATCGTAATTGTCTTTGAGTGTACCCAATTTTACTCCAGTTTCCCGGTCTTTGACAGATAACGGTCCCCGACGCAGTACGACTAACCGTGGAGTGGTGGTCATATACACCGTTTCGACTCCGGAGCTAAATTCATGCTCCATTTGCTGCCAATTGTCGTCGGGCTGAAAGCCTACAGCGTTAGCGTTATCGAGCTTAATTGCCAAACCGTGAGGCTGTAACCCATTTGTGCCATAGCGAGGATTTATCATCTGACACCAAGGGAGTACTTGAGAAGCTGGTGCGTTGTACTTCTCGTCCTCAAAGTCGAATTTTGCAGATGGTTTCATCGTCTTAGGCGTTGTCAATGTTTTGCAGATCAAGTTTACACGGTTTAGCAATGCTTGGGACTTCGATGCACTTAGTGGCTTTAGACACAATTGGTCTAAAAGTGAGAATAGTCTATCACTTATTCAAGAACTCACGCACAATCTAAATATCTACAACACCGTTGGTTGCCCCTCTATTTTATAGAAGGGGCTTCTTTTTTGGGCAAGAAGGCGATCGCCAAATCACTACTTTCCGAAAATTATAATGAAAGAAACATCAAAATCAAATACGCTCCCTTCGACCAATTTCGTCAAGTTTCAAAAAAATTGGTTGTTTCAAGACCGAGAGAAAGGAACTGCCCACCTCTCGCAATGTTTGGGATGCGATCGCCAAATTCTCGTTAATCTAACCTTGCTGAATTTTTTTGATTAAAACTACTATTTTTTCATGTTCCCCAGTCTGCCCTTGATTAAAAAAGAGTCCAATTGAGTAAAATTACACTAAAATTTTTATTCCAGTAACCCAGCGCATTTATTATGCACAGTGGTGGTTTTCGCGAAACAACAAACTAGAGTCAATCTTTTCCACACTCGCACAACCACTCAGCGCCATAGCCACATCTAGCTCATCTCGAAGAATTTCGATCACATGAGCCACACCAGCTTCTCCAGCTACGGCTAATCCCCACAACACAGGACGTCCCACAAGCACTGCTTTTGCTCCCAATGCTAAAGCTTTAAGAATATCAGTACCTCTACGAATGCCGCCATCTAACAATACTTCAGCGCGTCCATCCACAGCTTCTACCACTTCAGCTAAAGCGTCAAGAGATGCAACTGCTCCATCTAATTGACGACCGCCATGATTAGATACAATCATTGCCTTGGCTCCACACTCCACGGCACGAGCGGCATCATCTCCGCGTAAAATTCCTTTCAGCACCAAGGGGAGCGGACATAAAGACTGAAACCATTCCAAATCATCCCACGTTACCGCAGAGTTGAGTTGCTCGGCAACATAAGTAAACAATCCAGATTCCCCTTCTTCGTGAGGAATGTTCAACCCCGAGAGAGTTGTCAGATTAGCCAGTTGCATACCTACTGGCAAAGCAAACTCATTACGCTTATCTCGTTCGCGCCGTCCCAAAACAGGAGCGTCTACAGTGATACAAAGTGCTTTATACCTCGCAGCATAAGCCCTTTCTACCAAAGCACGAGTTAATCCCCTGTCTTTGTGGATGTAAAGCTGGAACCATTGCGGAGTATGAAGATTTGTGTCGTGACAGACTGCCGCCACTTCCTCTATACTTTTGGTAGAAAGCGTACTCAACACCATGCCAACACCAGCGGATGCTGCTGCTCTTGCCGTGGCAACTTCTCCTTGTGGATTGGCAAGACATTGAAATGCCATTGGAGCAATAAACAGAGGCATTTGCAGCGATTGACCTAAAACTTTGGTTGCTAGGTTGCGATCGCTGACATCTACTAACACTCGCGGACGGAGTTTAAATCTTTCAAAAGCAACCCGGTTATCCCGCAATGTCACTTCATCCCAAGCACCGCTAGCATAGTAGTCCAAAGCCATTTGAGACAGGCGCTTAGTAGCTAGCTGTTCGTATTCAAATAAGTTCAGCGGTTTAAACGATTTTAGTTTTTCCATCGCCGTGCCAATCTCAAAGATGCACAAGTCTCTGTTGAACTGTAGACCGATTTTTTTGCAATTAAAAACCCAGTTTCTCACAAAAACTGGGTTGATCTGAATCAGATTAAAAAATAATTACAGATAGACACAAATGCACACAAAACCGTTTGTGTGCATTTGCAGTTGCTTATTTCTTATTTAATAGGGAAAACTTGGCACCTTAGATTTTGCATTGTTTGAGGACTCCGTAACCTGTACTGCTTCAGTGCGTTGATTTTTGAAAGTTAAAATGACAGACAGTAATTTGGGAAACGCAACGCAAGCGACAACGTTTATCAACGTTAGGAGTAGACCTTCCATCAAACCCATAGATAATTCCCCTCTTCATAAAGGTGCTTTTTATATTTTATTATTTTTACAGAAAATTCATTAAAACGGGTGAAAAGAAAAATTGGATTTTCTTGTTTGGTATATAAGTTACTATTAATATAAAATTTTCTTACTATAACCATAGAGTTTTATGAGTACTTTATAAATAGCCCAACCAGTTATTAATTATCAAGAGACTTATTCCAAAAGTATGATAAATAAATGTTTAGAAGTTCAGATTTGGCACCCAACAAGAGCCAGAGGCTCTAATATCTCCTTACCAGGTTCAACCTGGTAACGAGGGTTTGGAGGCTTCGCCGACTCACTGTTGCAATTGCAAGATATCAGTAAGCGCAAATGCACGCAGATAAATTATCTGTGTGCATCTGTGTCCATCTGTGGTTTCACAAAAATGTCTTTTGCAAGAGGTTAACTAAACACTGAAGCCTATTAGCCAGGGGAACACCTATCACAAAAACTAGGATAAAATTTACAAAATGAACTTTTTGTCAAGGTGTAAGTTGTACAATATGGAAAACTGGTAATTTCAGTTTTGTTATTCTGTTTTGTCTGTATTGTTGAACTTGGCGATAACTGATTACATCTATTTTTCACAGCCAAAATGAAAGATAGAAGCTTGGGAAACACAAGACAGCCAGCAACATTGATCAGCGTTAAGAGTAGAATATCCATCAAACGCATAGGTCATCTCTTTCTTTTACAAATTAGGTGCTCAGTGCTTCAAGTCAAAAGTACAATTCCTGCAACGACTTGGAAGCAAACTTTTACATTGCTTCTATCTTAGATAAATTAACTATAGCATAAACTTTTATCAATATATAGTTTCATGAACTTTTGAAAATTGCTATAGACAGAAGCAAATGTGTCATTGAAGATCACCTATCTCATCCACATATCGGAATATGCTGGACATATAACAAATATGTATTTAGGAGATGTGTGATGTCGAAAACATATGATATTTCCGCCATATTATCTAATCTTACTGAGCGAGAACGCCAGGAATTACAGCGTTTAACAGATTACTCTAATCTGAAGTCGGTGCCAGAAATTTGGGCGTTGGTAGCAAAGCGATGTGGTGATACTGTCGCCCTCCGCGATCCTCATGCTAAACCAGAAGTTGTGATTACATATACGCAACTCTTTCAAAAAATTCAACAATTTGCTGCTGGATTGCAAGGTTTGGGGGTGAAAGCAGGAGAACGCGTCTCCCTGATTTCTGATAACAGTCCCCGGTGGTTGATTGCAGATCAAGGTATTATGACTGCTGGGGCAGTTGATGCAGTGCGTAGTTCCCAGGCAGAACGGGAAGAACTTATATTTATCTTGGCAAATAGTGGTAGCAGGGCGCTTGTCGTGGAAGATTTGAAAACTTTCAACAAGCTTAGACCACGTCTTGAAGATTTACCAATTCAATTGGTGATTTTGCTTTGCGATGAAGCACCCCCAACAGACGAAACTCTGAAAATAGTTAATTTCACTCAGTTGATGGAAATAGGGGCAAACCATACTCTAGAACCAGTAGAGCAAAAGCCTGACACTCTGGCAACCCTAATGTATACTTCTGGGACGACGGGCAAACCCAAAGGCGCGATGCTTTCTCACAGCAATTTGATGCATCAAATTTTAGCGCTTGGGGCAGTTGTGCAACCGCAAGTGGGAGACATGGCTCTCAGTATCCTCCCTACGTGGCATGTTTACGAACGCAGTTGCGAGTATTTCTTACTTTCTCAAGGTTGTACGCAAATTTACACTAACTTGCGCTCTATCAAACGGGATTTAAAAGAATTTCAACCCCAATATGTGGTATGTGTACCGCGCTTATTGGAATCAATTTATGAAGGAGTGCAAAAGCAGTTCCGCGAACAACCTGAAAATAAGCAACGTTTGATAAACTACTTTCTGGGCATTAGCGAAAAGTATATCAAAGCGCAGCGAATTGCCCAAGGATTGAGTTTAACAAATCTCAACCCCTCAACGTTTGAGCGATTGGCAGCTCGTATGCAAGCAACTGCTTTGTTCCCACTGCATGCTTTGGGAGAACAAATAGTTTATGGCAAGGTACAGGAAGCAACAGGGGGGAGAATCAAGCAAATGTTTAGCGGTGGTGGTGCGCTTCCCAAGCACATAGATGACTTTTTTGAAATTATTGGTGTGGAGATTTTGCAGGGCTATGGCTTGACGGAAACTTCTCCTGTGACTCATGGGCGTCGTTATTGGCGCAATTTACGTGGTGCAGTTGGGCAACCAATACCGGGTACAGAAACGAAAATAGTAGATCCTGAGACTCGTAAACCTTTACCCACCGGGGAGCGAGGTTTGGTGCTGCTGCGGGGACCACAAATTATGCAAGGCTATTACCAAAACCCCGAAGCAACAGCGAAAGCAATTGACGCGGATGGTTGGTTTGATAGCGGGGATTTGGGTTGGGTGACACCGCAAAATGATTTGGTACTAACCGGACGGGCAAAAGATACGATTGTATTAACCAATGGGGAAAATATCGAGCCGCAGCCAATTGAAGATGCGTGTTTGCGATCGCCCTACATAGATCAGATAATGCTTGTTGGACAAGACCAACGCAGTATTGGTGCATTGATTGTCCCCAATTTGGAAGCCCTGGAAAAATGGGCCGAAACTCAGAATCTGCATCTACGTCTACCAGATGAAGCCGCCAGAGAACAAAATAAGGAGGAATCAGCACACAAAACGCAAGTCAGCGTGGAGAGTAAAATAATTCAGGATTTATTTCGGCAAGAATTGAATCGGGAAGTGCAAAATCGTCCAGGCTATCGACCGGATGACCGCATTGGTCCGTTCAAGCTGATTCTGGAGCCGTTTTCCATCGAAAATGGCATGATGACACAAACTTTGAAAATTAGGCGACACGTGGTGATGGAGCGCTATCGCGATATTATTAACGGCATATTTGCCTAATTATTTCACCTGCAAACTATAGAGTGAACGTGAAACATTTATGAACCTCTCCAAACCTCAACAACTGCTCCTAAAACGCGGTGTTAACGTCAAAGCGATTGTCACTCCTCTGTGGAAAGAGGAAGTGCAGCAGCAACTGCAAGCTCAAATTAATCAAATTGACCAGCAGTTGCAACAACTAGACAATGAAGGACAGCGAGCGATTTCAGCAATTCAAAAGCAGAGTCTGCAACCACCTGGTCCTCAAACCCTGCAACAAATTGAAAATATCCAAGTTCAAGTTAATCAGAAGAAAAGCGAACTCCTGGAACAGAAAAACCAAAGTCTACAAAACCTCCAGCAAGTACAGCTTCTACAGTTAGATGAGGAAGTCAACCAATTCCAAATGGAAGGCTTTTTCAACGTGGAACCAGGTGATAACTTGATAAGCAAATTACAAGTAGAAGTTGTGCTACGTGATGGTGTTGTAGAAGAAATTCGCGGCGATATTTAAATTTGATTTAAATTTGTCCAAAGTCTAATTGTCCTTGGTTCTTACCAGTGATTCATGACTAGTACAATTTGTTACAAGGCGCAAATGTTAACCACATAAGCTTTTTGTGTCTTTTTAACAGTTGGATGATTTCCCCACCCGCTGCACTAGTGACAAATAACTACTGACAGGTTTGGGTTGGCTGTTTTGTGCTAACGCTACTTCCAGGTATACATTGTACCTGGGAGCCAGCCCAAACAATTTGCCACACACGAGGGGAGTTCACCAAAAGCGATCGCCCAAAGGTTGCGAGTTCCACTCGATATTTAACTGCTTTGAGAGAATTGTTGGCTGGCTCTATTTGCGTAATCGTCACAAATGCTTGATTTGGGAGCGGATAAAATACCTCGACTTTGCGAGTTGCGCTTGAGTCCTCCTCATCAAAGGCATTAAGGGCAAGTTCAGCAGGATCGCTGCCTAAGAGAGGAGAGGTGATTTTTTCTAGAGGTACAGGATTATAATTGGCTCGCTCCGGGTTGACAATCTCCTCTGTTAGGTTCACATCCGAAAACTGCGGCGGTTGTCCATTGCTCGTATCAGAAACCGCTTCAGTCGTTTGACGCTGGGTGATGTAAACACCAGTGGCAGCGGTGGCAAATATACTAACTACCACTATCAGAAACCACTTCAACTTTGGCGACATAAAATTTAACAGTTAATTCAAACAGGCTAAATATCAATTTTGAATTTTAGATTGAGGTAGCGTCCTTCATCTTCTTGCTTTTGAGTGGAATTCAAAATTTGAAAAAGCCGTGATCAGAAATACAAACTTATAGACCTTGTGGTCTTAATATAGTTCCTCGCATCTAGGTAAATTAGGGGTAAGGATGTAGGGGTGTCAGGGTATCAGGAAAAATAAGAATGTCATTTACTATTTTCTTTTCAAAATTTAAAAATTATTCCCCTACATCCTACACCCTTGTTCCTCGATACCCTGCCCCGAAGGGAGCTAGGTCAAGATACAATGCGATCTGACACTAGCTGTAAAAATCCATTAATTCTCGATTCACCAAACCACCCATATGAGCATTTACGAAGTATTTATGCCGGCGCTAAGTTCCACCATGACCGAAGGTAAAATCGTTTCCTGGGTAAAATCACCTGGAGACAAAGTGGAAAAAGGCGAAACAGTGGTGGTTGTCGAGTCAGATAAGGCAGATATGGATGTGGAATCCTTTTATGAAGGATATGTTGCCACAATCCTTGTGCAAGCTGGTGAAACAGCCTCCGTTGGAGCTGCGATCGCCTTGTTAGCAGAAACCGAAGCTGAAATCGAAACTGCGATCCAACAAGCCAATTCTGGAAGTAGTCCTGCAAAACAAGAAGCAACTGCTGCCACTTCTGGAAAAATAGCAGAAACAACCACAGTCGCAACCCCTGCTGCTTCTCAAAATGGAACAAGCCGTACAAATGGGCGGCTTGTAGCTTCACCCCGCGCCCGCAAGTTAGCCAAGGAACTGAAAGTTGATTTGAGTGGCATTTCTGGAAGTGGTCCCTACGGTCGCATCGTCGCCGAAGATGTAGAAGCAGCTGCTGGAAAATCTAGCAAACAACCTGCCACAGTTACCCCTGTCGTATCCACCCAACCAGCACCAACTATTACCCCAGTTGCACCTACACCCACAAAAGTCGCACCAGCACCCGCACCCACGCCAGTCACCACCGCAGTACCGGGTCAAATAGTGCCTTTGACTACCTTGCAAAATGCCGTAGCGCGGAACATGGTAGCCAGCCTTTCCGTGCCTGTCATCCATATAGGATACACAATTACCACAGATGCGCTAGACAAGCTTTATAAACAGATTAAATCTAAAGGCGTGACGATGACAGCGCTACTGGCAAAAGCGGTAGCGGTGACGTTGCAAAAACATCCCCTGCTTAATGCCAGCTACTCAGAACAAGGAATTGTCTACCACTCTAATATTAATGTTGCCGTGGCAGTAGCAATGGATGATGGAGGATTGATTACACCAGTGTTGCAGAATGCAGACAATATGGATATATATTCTCTGTCACGCGATTGGAAGTCCTTAGTTGAGCGCGCCAGAGCCAAAAAGCTGCAACCAGAAGAGTACAACAGTGGCACCTTTACAGTAACGAACTTGGGAATGTTCGGCGTAGATAGATTTGATGCAATTCTACCACCCGGACAAGGTTCTATTTTGGCAATTGGGGCATCACGTCCGCAAGTCGTCGCCACAGCCGACGGTCTATTTGGCGTCAAGCAACAAATGCAGGTAAATATTACCTCTGACCACCGGATTATTTACGGTGCTCATGCGGCAGCGTTCTTGCAAGATTTGGCGAAGTTGATTGAGACAGATGCTCAATCTTTGACAATGTAGATTTCAAAAGACGTTATATATAGCGTCTTTTAGTTGTTTTGTAGAGACGTTGCACAGCAACGTCTCTACATTAGTTTTTGGGCAAGCTCATATCGCATAAACTAAAAATAAACCGCCGCGATCGCCGCACCTTTAAGACAATCCGTTGAGGCAAGTGTCTGTTAAATCATCGGTGTTTATCGGTGTACCCTCCGCGAAGCCGCCTCCTTTGTCTACATGTGTGGTTCCAAATATCTTTAAACCAGACGAGTGCAAGAAGTCTATGAATTTGAACGCTAGGTTTATGCTTACTTCTTAGCCAGCACAAAAAAAGTTGTAATATCCAGCAAAACACCTTGCTCAGTTGCTAAAACTTCAACTTCTTTTGCATATTCAGCCTTAATTTCTTCGATTTTCTCTGTTGATAATTCCAATAATGGATTCTTCGGGTGAAGCCAGCCACCACCCCACCACTTTTTCGCATCATCGACGCTGAGATATTTACCCAACTGTTCAGTTTTCACTTCGATATTTTGAAAGCCAGCTTGTTGTAACAGATTTTGACACCTTTGGGGTGTACCAAGTGGTTCATGAATATTTGGCAGTGAAACTCCATGTTTAGCACAGGCTTTAATAATTATGGGTGTCATAAAAGAAGTTTCCCCCAAGCATGAAAAGCAACAATTCCACCGGGTTTAAGCCAGCGATACCATTTGTAAAAAATTGCCGGGATATCAGTAAATAACACAATTGCTGAAGAACAAAAAATTGCATCAAAGCTATTTTCGTCAAACTTGAAATTTTCTGCATCTGCCTCAAATAATTCGATATTTTTTAATCCTGCTGCTTCTATCTTTTGTTGTGCTTGATTCAAAAAAGCTGACGCTATATCTACGCCGATAACTTTGCCTTCATTCCCCACAATTTCAGCAGCAGCTATGGCGACAATAGCTGTACCAGTGGCGACATCTAATATTTTTTGTCCTTTTTGCAATTGCGCTAATTCGACTAAAGGAATAGCGCGTTTATACGCTAATTCACTACTGTCATAGTCAGTTCTCTTATTGTAGAAATCAGCTACTTGCTGCTTGTATTCGTCGAGATGTGGTTTATCTGCCATTTAAACTATTCTCCTGTTTTATGTTTTTATTTTTTATACTTATTTAGCTTTACAAATTATCTCGTAGTGAGCGCTTAAGCGCTTACTACAAACCTCTAAATCAGCCAACTTCAACAAGCAAGCGCACCAAGGGTTTTCGTTCGTCGGCTTTAACAAAGTGTTAGGCTACGCTTTCACCACTGTTTAAGGTTTCGGTTTCTGGTTTTCGACCCAGGATATACCAAGTAGTGAGTTCATCCCACACTCCTTGTTCGGTTTGGAGTGCCTCTAATTTTGCCTCAAATTCAGCTTTAGCTTTTACTAACTGCTCTGACGAAAGCTTTGAGGAGAGATTTCGATATTTTGCAAGGGGTGGACGAGAAATTCCTTCCCATGTTGCTTTTGCCTGTTCTAAATTAATGTAGTTACCATGCTGCTCAGTCTTGATTTCTATCACTTCAAAGCCAGCGTCCACGAATAGACTTTGACACATTTCAAGTGTGCCGATTCGATTACTAGCCTCTAGCAAAACACCATACTTTTCAAAGACCTCTCGCAAAACAACGTATCCGACATATGCAGTATCGGCAGGTGTATGAATGCCAATGACCCCACCAGGTTTGAGAAATAAATGCCAAATCCGCAATGTGGCTTCTTTGTCCTCTATCCAAGGAAATGTATTTGCACACAAAATTTGGTCAAAACTATTGGCAGAAAAATTGAGCGATTCAGCATCGGCTAGTAGAAACTCAACATTCCTTAAACCTAATGCTTCAACCTTACATCTGGCCAACTCCAACATTCCACTAGAAATATCCACACCAATAACTCGACCACCATCTCCAACGATTCGAGCTGCTTCAATTGCAAGGTGACCTGTACCCGTTCTAATATCCAAAATATGCTGTCCAGAACTGACGTGGGAATATTCAAGGAGATGTTGACAAATTCGCAAATGCCACTCGCTATCATCATAAGTTTGGCTTCTGCGGTTGTATAAATCTGCTATTCCCTGTTTGTAATCATTTAAGTCAAGTTGTTTGGTCATTAGGGTTTCTCTCACCAAGAGTCGTTAGTTCATCGCTAGCCTGAGGATAAATTGCCAGTGAGGCTGCTGTCTTCTGAAAACTTGCGCTCTTTGATGTTGAAATCTTGCAAAGTAGCAAAATTACAGTTCGTAATAACCGCTCTTTGCCCTTACTACAAACTATCTTCAGTTTTAGAAAGCCGACTTACAACATTTCTCTGTATGCCTTAGGTGTCATTCCTACCAGCTTGCGAAACAAAGCTGTAAAATTGCTTTGGCTAGAACAGCCAACACGAAGGGCAATTTCAACAATAGGTAACTGAGTATAAGTGAGTAAAAATTTGGCACGCTCGATGCGACATTGAATTATATATTGATGTGGAGTCAGCCCCATTAAGCGTTTGAACCAACGACAGAATGAATAGGAACTCATGTCCACCAGCACAGCCAATTCTGGCAGACTTAGATCCAGTGCTAGGTTGTCATGAATATAATCAATTACCTGTCGCAATTGTCGCTCAGAAAGATTAACCTCAGGTGGAATGAGTTGCGGTGATACAGAATAGGTTTTGAGGAGATGAGCAGCAACAGCTGTAGCAACGGATTCTCCGTAAAGTTTCCCAGATGGGCATCCAGCTTCCAGTTCCGCTTTCAGCGCCATTCCTAAGTGAAAAATTTGCGGGTCGCTTACTCCCCGGTGTGGTATGAGTTCAACATCAACCACATTGTCTGCTACTCTCTTAAATAGACTGGAATTGACAGACACCAAAAGAAATTCGACATCCTGATACCAACGAGCTTGTGTCTGAAAGCCTTTTGGAGTGATACCAATTTCACCTCTCCTCATCTGTGCGCTGTGTAACCGTCCGCCTGCTAGTCGCCAGTCAATTTGATATTCATTACCAAGCATGATACTGATGCTGTGCTGCTGCAAGCAAAGCTCTGGAGACTCAGCGGGTGGTAAATGATGATATTCAACCACAATGCCGTCCCAGTTTGTTCTGGTACTAGAGAAAATTGGGGGCTTGCAGGTTATCGCAACAAGTTTTCCGCTTGCCAGATTAATGGCTGAGAGTCGTTCAGATTTCATGCTACTTTTTGACTTTGCAGCTACTACAAAAAAATGCTCGCATCACACAAAGCACAAAAGCCCAGCTTTTTTGTATTCCTAGTAACAAAAGGTAACTGGGCTTTTGTTGCTAATGGCTCATTGCTAATTGCTGTATCGCCATGAGCCATAAGCTATTAGCAACTAAGAGAGGGCTTTGTCGATTCAGCTTGAACTACTTAGGATTCAGGCGTAAGTCGGAAAATCGGTGTAGCCTTCTTTGTCAAAAGAATACCAGATACTTGGATCGGGTGGTGGATTTAGAGGCCAGCCATTGGTAAAACGCTCAACTAAATCAGGATTGCTAATTATCGGTCGCCCAAAGGCAATCAAATCAGCACTACCATCCTTGATTGCGGCTTCAGCGGTTTCTTGTGTATAGCCACAGTTACCGATGAGCGAACCTGTAAACACAGAGCGAAGTTCAGCCAACGTCATCGGCTCTCCCAACTCGTGAAAGCCAAATCCTAGTCCATCTAGTATATGCAAGTAAGTTAGACCGTAAGCATTCAACTGCTGGGCGACATAAAGAAACGTTTCCCGGAAATCTGGTGAACCCATGTCATTATAATTGCCATTTGGAGACAGCCTCACTCCTATTCGGTTAGCAGGCCATACAGTTAAGATAGCCTCCACAATTTCTTTGAGAAAACGATAGCGATTCTCAAGGCTACCACCATATTGGTCTGTCCGATGGTTGGTCTTAGATTGCAGAAACTGATCGATTAAATAGCCGTTAGCTGCATGAATTTCCACTCCATCAAAACCAGCATCTTTTGCGCGCTGGGCTGCGCGACGATAATCCTCCACCACTAGAGGGATCTCGTTCGTCTCTAAGGCTCGGGGAGTTTCGTAGGGTTGTTTGCCAATCGGAGTGTGAATGTAATCTCCATTCAGCTTCACAGCAGAAGCGGAAACTGGCAGTTGACCATTTTCCTGAAAACTACTGTGAGAAGCTCGCCCCATGTGCCAAAGCTGTAGAAAAAACGGCGTTCCTTTACTATGCACTGCATCCACAACTTGCTTCCAGGCTTGGGCTTGTTCGTCTGAATAAATACCAGGGCTATTTACCCAACCATTAGCCTGTTTCGAGATTACGGTAGCTTCCGCAATCATCAAACCAACTGTTGCCCGTTGAGCGTAATACTCCGCCATCAGGGCGTTGGGCATACGCTCGTTACCTGCGCGAGCTCGAGTCAGGGGAGCCATTACGACTCTGTTTTTGAGAATCAACCCTCCCAAATCAAAAGGGCTAAGCAGGGCTGTAGATAGCGTTTGAGTAGTCATTTATTTGTGATCTCCAAAAGTGAACTTTGGACAAAAAGAGCAGATCCAGAAAAAGCAATAGACAAGAGTCCTCCAGAAAAGTTTATCTTGCGCTCTTTTTCTTTTTTAGATTACCAGCCGTATCAAAACGAGCAGAAATTCTAGCTGTATCGCTTTTCTGCCAAAACCTGGTTGAACGCTACATCAAAATGGCAGTCAGTTGCACAATTGATTTAAAAGTGAAAGCTAATTGACAAACCCTGTCGCTTCAACTTTTCCTGCTTTTTTATGGACTTTTGCAATTACAGCGCTTTTCAAGTAAATAAACCACGGGGTAGGGGCTGTTCTGTGCCCATACGTGTCAACTTAAGCTAAAACCCTGTCTTTAAAATCTCGTTTCCAGGTTCCACCTGGAAATGCCCTTGAAGCGGCTAGTAACGCTCTTAGGCAGGCAGAGCCTGCCAAGGCTGCATTCCCAGCCTCAGGCTGGGAACGAGGCAATCTCTTAAAGCTTGTTCTATACTGGTTTTGACCTTAAGTTGACACCTATGGGCAGTGCCGTGCCCCTACGAAAATCTGTGGTTCAATTAACTGAAAATAGCTGTAATTCTGAGTTTTGGGTTTTCTTCGTTGTAACAAGGTGATTGCCACTCAGATAAGTCTGCCACAAATGATTTGCATTTCACACAAAGCACAAAGACCCAGCTTTTTTGTATTCCGAGTGACAGGCTGACTTAAGTTGAGGCATCTCCTTTAGGCAGAGGTTGAGACAAAGCAGTAAGGTTATGCTCAAATCTATATCGAACAGTGTATGGGCGGAAGTACCCAGCAAAATAGCTAGGAACTGGGGTATTAAAATGGCTATTAAAGAATTTTTAAACAAAATCTCTGACACAATCTGGGAAGTGCCGATTTCCTACAAACAAGGGATGCGCGTTTCCGCCCGGATCTATGCCACAGAAAAGTTAATTGAGGACTTGGACGAAGCCGTATATGACCAAGTGACCAACATAGCGACACTTCCAGGGGTAACTAAGTATGCGTTATGTATGCCAGACGGACACTTTGGTTATGGTTTTCCCATCGGTGGTGTGGCGGCGATGGATGTGGAGCAAGGGGGAGTCATTTCTCCTGGCGGTATCGGTTTCGATATTAATTGCGGTATGCGCTTGTTGGTCACCAACCTGACTTACGATGAAGTGAAACCAGATATCAAAAAGCTTGTAGACAAGCTTTATCAAAGGGTTCCCGCCGGGGTGGGAAGCACTGGTTTTGTGAAGCTTTCACGGAATGATTTTCGCGAAGTGGCTGAGCAAGGCGCACAATGGTGTATCCGCAATGGCTACGGTTGGGAAGAAGATCTAGCACTGATGGAAGAAAACGGATGTATTAAAGGTGCTGATTCCTCCAAAATCAGTGAAAAGGCAATTGATAGAGGTTTCAACCAAATCGGTACTTTGGGGTCTGGTAACCATTATCTAGAAATTCAAGTTGCTCGACCGGAAAACATTTTTGATAAGGAATTAGCCGCGAGTATGGGAATTACCATGCCAAATCAGGTGGTGGTGATGTTCCACTGCGGTAGTCGAGGATTTGGTCATCAAGTCGCAACTGACTATCTGCAGGTCTTTTTGAAAGTCATGGAAAGCAAGTACGGCATCAAAATTCTGGACAGAGAATTAGCCTGTGCGCCTTTTAACTCTCCTGAAGGTCAGGCATATTTTGCGGGGATGAAGTGCGGTATCAATATGTCTTTTGCCAATCGTCAAGTCATCCTGCACCGCGTTCGGGAGGTGTTTTCGGAAATTTTTGGATACTCGGCAGAGGAATTGGGTATGCACATGGTTTATGATGTCGCCCATAATACCGCGAAATTAGAGCGTCATATTATAGATGGCAAAGAGCGATCGCTCCTCGTCCACCGTAAAGGTGCAACTCGCGCTTTTGGTCCTGGGATGCAAGATGTTCCAGAACGGTACAAGGATATTGGTCAGCCAGTGATTATCGGTGGCAGTATGGAAACTGGGTCTTATTTGTTAGTGGGTGTACCCACCGGCGACCAGACTTTCTTCAGCACTGCTCATGGTAGCGGACGCACAATGAGTCGGGCGAAAGCACGAAAAACCTATCGTGGCGAAACACTCAAGAAGGATATGGAAAAGCGGGGCATTTATGTCCGCAGCAACTCTTACCAAGGACTGGCGGAGGAAGCCGGTGGAGCATATAAGAATGTAGATGATGTTATCGAAGCGGCTGAGTTAGCTGGGATTAGCAAACGGGTGGTACGCTTAACCCCGATTGGGAATATTAAGGGATAGGTTATGCTAAGTACATGATTCCATAAGTTCATAGCGAAAACTTGAACAAAGACTCTGTGTACCTTTGCGTTTACCGAGAGCGTTCCTCTGCGTTTAAAAACGTTACGAATTAATGAAATGCTGTACTAAGCAAGGAGGTTCTGCTTGAACACTAAGGTATCATTCTGGCTTATTCCCTCGGCAGAACACAAAGCATTTTTCCAAAAAATTATAGATACTCTTGCACAAGAGTATGACGCTCCAAGTTTCACCCCTCATGTCACTATCTACTCTGGTGAATACGCCCTTGATGAATCTCCTTCTGAACTTATAGAAAAGGCAACACAGGGAGTTGAAAGTTTTAGTTTAAAAGTCGATAAGCTCCTATATACAGAGGAATTTACTAAGACTTTATTCGTACAATTTCACCAGAATCCGATTCTTAGTAAGATATCAGAAACCATACGTTGCAGTTCACAAAAGCAATCTAACTTTGCTCTTAATCCCCACTTGAGCTTAATTTACAAACATTTAAGTGAGGAAATAAAGAAAAATGTAATAACTTCGATTCGTCTGCCAAAATCTGAAGTGTTTTTTGATGAAGTTCAAGCTATTGCGACTTCGGAGGAAGTACAAAACCGAGATGATGTTGAAAGCTGGACAGTCATTTGTACAAGGAAACTTCAATCTTAGAACAAAAATAGAGAACAAATAAGTTATGGCAGTACGCACACCACTTACAGTGATTACAGGACCGTTGGGAAGCGGCAAAACAACGCTGCTGCGTCACATCCTCGAAACTGTCCCCAAAAAAATCGCGATTTTGATGAACGAATTTGGCGAAATAGCGATTGATGCCAAAATCATTCAAGGCAAAAATGTCGAGATGGCGGATCTGGGTGGCGGTTGCGTGTGTTGTTCCCTACTGGGCGAGTTTGAAGCCGCTGTCAATGAAATCATTGATACAGTTGATCCAGACCAGATGGTAGTAGAAACAACCGGAGTCGCAGAACCCGATGCACTGGTTTTTGATATTCAAGAGAGTTTAGAAAGAGTGCGGCTGGATGGGGTAGTTACAGTTGTTGACGCTGATGCAATGGTGAAATATCCGTCTGTAGGTCATACAACTCGGATACAAATTGAAGCAGCAGATACTATCCTGCTAAACAAGGTTGATTTAGTTTCTGAAAGCGAGTTGCAAGCAATAGAAAAAAAGTTAAATTCCATTAACCAAATTGCTTCAATTTTACATACTGTGCGGGGTCAGGTAGATCCAGATTTGTTGTTTGGTATCGGTCGCGATCGCCTGCAACCACCACCGCACCACGTTCACCAACCGGAATTTGATTCGTTTAGCTACACAACTTCTGCTACTTTGAATCGTCAATGTTTTGCGGAATTTGCTGATACTTTGGAAATAGACGTTTATCGAGCAAAAGGATTTGTCCGCTTTCCCGAAGGTATTTATCTATTTAATTTTGTGGCTGGTCGTTGGGAATTGGAACCATTTGAACAAGACGCGACGCAACTGGTTTTTATTGGTAAACAGTTGAGCGAAAGAAAAGCAGAAATTCTCGGTCGTTTAAACAAGTGTGAGCAGTAGATCCCCCCAACCCCCCTTAAAAAGGAGGGCTATGAGATCACAGATATGTAGATTTACTTAAAAAAAATGTTATTTATGTCATATGAATTTTTGGAAGATGTTGCCACTGCCGATATTGCCTTTCGCGCTTGGGGAAAGGATTTACAGGAAGTTTTCAAAGCGGCGGGTGATGCAACAATTAACACTATGATTGAAGATTTGGACTCGATAGAACTTAAGGAAACGCGCACCTTTAGTTTAGAAGATGACCAATTAGACCTTTTGCTGTTCAATTTTCTTCAAGAACTGGTCTACTACAAAGATAGCGAACTCCTGCTGCTGCGATCGCAACAAATTGAGTTTGAACAGAAAGATGGTAAACACCAGCTAAGCGCTGTACTCCAAGGAGAAACGCTGGATCGCGATCGCCACCAACAACGAGTAGATGTCAAAGCTGTAACATTACACCTTTTCCAATTAGAAAAAAGCAATGACGGTTGGACAGCGATGGTCATTCTTGATATTTAATCAGTATCAGAGCTGCACAACTCTCTTTTGTAAAGTTTCTTTGCCCAAAGGGAGTAAAAACTTTAAAGTGTCAGTGTTTTAGCGGATACCCTTCCTATAATATCCGGATTCAAATATAAAGCTTATGTAAAGAGCGTGGAAATACCTAAGAAACTGTTAAATTTAGCAATACTAGTTTTGTTGATTTAAAGCGAAAACTAGATCAAGCAGGGAGCATTAAGCAAAAACTTAACACTTGACAGTGCTGTTCTTGGGCACTGTTGGCTTCTTAGGAGGAGTGAAACAAAACCAGGATTTTTACCATGCTCTTTTTTACCGCAGAGGATCTAGAAAATCAAGGTGTTTTCTGCAAGGAAGCATCACAAATTATCTTTAAAAATAAAATTTTGACTAGATTTATAGATTTTTCCACACAAAATCGCCGAAGAGCCATCAAATTTTGTCAAGAATTTCTTGAAGAACAACTTTTCTGTTTGATCGTAGAAAATCAGTCATATCTGACGGTTTGGGTGGAGAAGAAAGAAGTGAGGTTCACAGGCGAAACTGGAATCGCAATAAATTATGTGCAGCCAGTGTCTCATAGTCTTTCATCTCAAGCTAAAGATAAACCTGAGGAAGCTGAAATCTCAATAAATCGTGTGCAGTCTGTGTCTACTAGTCTTTCATCTCAAGCCCAAGATAAAGCTGATGTTCAAACAGAGTTGAAGTTTAGAGACTCTGTTTATCCCGAACGCTCTACCCCAGATTTATCTCCAAATAATGAAAAAGATTCCGATTCAAATCCAATAAAAGAACGGGGTGAGTTTGACATACCTTTATCTCAGTCACCTACCGAAGACAAAACATCTACTAAAAAACCAACTAAGAGATATCGAGGGGTTTCTTACTAAAAAGTTTCAGGATTATCTGGATTAAACCTTGTATTAAGCTATAGCGGGAGGATGTATTTGTCCCCACAAAAAATCTCTATTTCCATGCCTAGGAAGAAGTTCAAGAAATCAAAGCATAAGAAAAGCCGACTCTGGGCAAATTGGTTAACCTGCTTAGCCTTTGTCGCTATGATTCTGCTGATGTGGAGCTACGCCGCAGTTGCGGTTTCCCCAAGCCTAGAGCAGCGTCTAGAGGTATTAGAGAAAGGTCAACAGAGCATTCGAGTAGTTGCAGATACCGTTTGGGTGATATTTACAGGTACTCTAGTGTTCTTTATGAATGCTGGTTTTGCCATGCTAGAAACAGGTTTCTGTCGCCAAAAGAATGCGGTCAATCTGTTATCCAAAAACCTGATAGTCTTTGCGCTTTCTACAGTAGCTTTTTGGGCAATTGGTTTTGGAATCATGTTTGGCGATGGAAATGGGTTGTATGGACGCAACGGGTTTTTCTTAAGTCCATTAGACAACAGCCCCACAATAGGGGTTGACTACAGAGGAGTTTACACGTCCCTGAGTTCGGCAGGCATACCCCTCCAGGCAAAGTTTTTCTTTCAATTAGTCTTTGCGGGAATCGCAGCCACCATTGTTTCTGGCGCTGTTGCTGAACGCATCAAGTATGGGGCATTTCTCATTTTCAGTCTTTTATTTGTAAGCCTTTCTTATAGCGTCACGGGTCACTGGATCTGGGGAAAGGGTTGGCTATCAAATCTAAATTTTTGGGATTTTGCTGGTTCAACCGTAGTTCACTCGGTAGGCGGGTGGGCTGGTTTGATGGGGACTTTGTTGCTAGGAGCACGCTTGGGCAAATACCAAGACGACGGTAAGCTTGGCAGACAAAGGCTCAGTTATTCCCCCCAAAACCGTAGCGTTTTTGGTAAAAAAATTGTTGCAATACCAGGGCATAATCTCAGCCTCTCTACTCTAGGTGCTTTGATTCTTTGGCTCGGCTGGTTTGGCTTTAACTGTGGCTCGACGCTGGCTGCTGACCCCCCAGCCATTAGTCATATTCTTCTGACAACTAATATGGCAGCGGCAACGGGCGGATTAGCAGCTACCATAACTTCTTGGCTATATTTTGGGAAACCCGACCTTTCATTCCTGATCAATGGAATCCTTGCAGGCGCGGTATCGATTACAGCCTCCTGTGCCTTCGTCAGCATGGCTCATGCAACCATCATTGGTACGGTTGCTGGGGTCATTGTTGTTTTTTCAGCCGTTCTTTTAGACAGGCTAGAAATCGATGATCCAGTGGGTGCTATTTCAGTTCACTTGATCTGTGGTATTTGGGGAACATTTGCAGTCGGGCTATTCAGTGTAGGACCTAATATTTATCCTTGGTATGGTGAAAATAATGGTCCTGCGAAGGGGTTGTTTCTGGGAGGTGGTTTCTCTCAAATCTTTGCTCAAGTTATCGGTATTGTGTCAGTGGGTGTTTTCACGGCTCTATTTAGTCTATTTGCTTGGTCAATGATTAAGCTCACGATAGGTCTAAGAGTCTCACAACACGAGGAGATCGAAGGTCTTGACCTTAGTGAACATAGTATGTCTGCCTACGAATACGAAATCACCGAGAAGGAATAATTTCAACGTTTGAGCGCGATTAGCTCTCGTCCCTTTCAATAGATTACTTGCAAAAGTCATGATTAATGGATATTTAGAACTACAGATAAACACAGATGGACACAGATAAATTATCGGTGTTCATCTGTGTCCATCTGTGGTTTCATTTTCATAAATTTGATTTTTGCAAGAGGTCTATTGATAAGAAAAATCTTGCAATAGGCGATCGCTCTTTGCGTGTCCGCAGGACTAGTAGTTCACCTTTATTAATTATGATAGTTGTATAAGTTCGTAGTAAGGACTTTAGTCCTAAACTCTTTGAGCGATGGCAGCACTCAGTACGAAGCCTTCAAAACAAATGCCATAGACCAGTAGCTATGGTCATCTTTGATATCTAAAGCATATCTAGATCGAACTCTGTCCAAACAGCAGCGTGGTCAGATGCTGCTGTTGAACGGTCTTTTACTGTTGGGAAGGACTGTTCTCGTCCATTTGTCAATCGAGAAAGAGTAAATAATCAATTTGATCTAGCTGCTTACCAAAGGATTGCTCATACTATGAAAGCTTACAATGAATGACGTTAAATAACTAACATAAATGTATAGCAACAGCCAAGGTGCGTACGACGCTAACAGATGATAAAACCTAGACACAAAAAGACTTTTCACCCAGTCCCCAGTAAAGAGTCCCTTGTCCCCTGCTATATAGCGGTTCTCGTTTGAATGAAGTACAAAATTATCTGTGTCCATCTGTGTCCATCTGTGGTTTATATTTCTTGGTGTATTGCACTCAATTGAGAACCGCTATATCTATTTGACAGAAAAATTAGATTAATTTCATTTTCTACAAAAATCCTCGCCCATGAGCGACCATGGACGAGAAGCTTCAAATTACCACAAACTACCAACGATATGCGGTTAACCAACCAGTTCCTTCACCTTGTTGATGATGCCTTCAGGGTCGATTCCCTGATGGGGGAACTGTTCCCATAAACCGCCACTACCTTCTCTATGAGTGCCGAGGTGGGCGAACTTTGGTGTTAGTCCGCGCTCAAGCAACCAAGTCCCAAAACGGCTACCCAGCCCTGTACGGCGGTTAAATGATTCAACGACCAATACAAAGGGCGCTTTACCAACTTTCGCGAGCGTTTCTTCGTCAATAACGTTGAGTGTAGACTTATTGATTAAGCCGACGTCAATCCCTTGCTGTTTAAGACGTTCTACTGCATCCAGTGCGCGGTATAATCCTTCACCAAAGCTGACGATGTAACCAGCAGTGCCTTCACGCACGACTTCATCTTTGCCAGGAGTAAAGGTATAACCTTCGCCGTAGAGGTTCTTTCCATTGACATCAACAATGTTTGGAGTCTTGGAACGGGTGGAGAAAATAAACCGTAGTCCTGGATCAAAGAAAACTGCTTCAACACAAGCTTTCATTTGAGCGGCGTCTGCGGGGAAGTACAAGCGCGTTTCGTAGCCGTCATCTAAGCCGTTGTCGGCAAACATATTGTTTATACCGAAGTGACAGGTATTATCCGCCATGTCATCTACGCCAGAGTGAGAGAAGTGACACAGGACGTTGGAGTAGTTCAGCCGCGCCATCGTGATTTCCGAAATGCACATCTCCAAGAAGGCGCTGAAGGTGCCGAAGATGCCCTGCTTGCCTTTTTCCATGCCAAATCCGGCAGCCGCAGAGAAATTACCTCTCTCCATAATGCCAGAACTAATGAAGATTTCTGGATAGGCGTCGTGAATCTTCTTCAGTCCGCAAGAGCCTTCGAGGTCACTATCGATACATATTACCTTTTCCTTGCGCTCTGTTTCACTCATGCGGCTGAGGACGGATACCACCGCATCACCAAACACGTTGCGGTTAGAATCCCATTTGTCACCGGAACCTGTGAAGGTGTAGCTGTGCTTGGGCTTTTGAATGCTCTTGAGATATCTGACGGCATCGGTGAGTCCACGCTTTTCCAAGTAGGCGATCGCCTTGTCCACTGGGATAACATCATGACCATGCGTTGAACCTTCTATGCCTTCAATCCCTACAGCCATTTTCCGCTTGTTAACCAAGGCGACGGGTCCATCAGTCGTCACTGCTTGACTTATGCGACGATACAAATCATCCAAGTCCTCGCCATCTCCCTCATTGACATTCAGCCCGTGACCAGAGAGTGTTTTGGCAACGCTGAAACCTGGCAGATAATCAGAAGGATGTCCGGCGATCGTAACATCATTATCATCGATAATCAGCTTCACATTCAGATTCTTGGCAACCGCCAAACGTGCTGCTTCTGCATCATTACCTTCCTGCTGCGAACCATCAGATCCAAGGCAGATAACTACCTTATTCGGATTTGCCAGCGCCACACCATTAATGTACGGCCATACATGTCCCAACCGTCCAGAACTGAACTTCACTCCGGGCGTCAGTCCGAGTTCAGGGTGTCCAGGCAGTTTTGCACCAGCTTCGCGGTAATGGACAAGACTTTCAGCAGACAACTCACCGTGCAAGACAGCCATGAGGTATTGCGTGGCAACGCGGTGTCCGGCTTCATCAAAGAAAATCGGCACGAATTTATCTGGTGCGCCCCGGAAAAATGCATCGAGAATGACGACCTCTGGCACTGTGTCGTAAGCACCACCCGTGTGACCGCCCAGACCTTTGGCAGCACCTGTAGCGGTGAAGAAAACGATCGCATCGCGGCACAACTGAATGTTAGCTTTGAGTGTCTCCCGCTGTTCATTCGTGAGGTTCGGATTGGTAGGGTCTAGTGCCAGTGGCTTGTATGCACCAAGGTTAATAGAAAAGCTAGCTGTAGCAATAGTCATGGCTGATATTCCTGTATGTAAATCATTAACACGGGAGAGAACCGTCCTCTTTGACGGTACACTGCAACGGGAATCTATATTGTTATGGTGGATTGCAATCAACTCACCGGACGTTTATTTTCTTACCCAGTTTTCCAAGAGAGTTTTTATCCTCACATCCTTATTTGCATCAGAAGTGTAGCCATTGTTAGCCGTCTTTAGACAGCTTGGAATGGCATGAAACGCTGCACTTTCGACTCTATTGAATGGCAACGATTATAGATAAGTATAAATGCTTATGGTAAGAATGAGCAAGATAAATCTTGAAGATTAAGACATTTGTGCTGTTGAACACAGCAGTAAGGGTGCTGCTTGTGCTGATTAAGAAACGCTTTGTTGCTTATGATTCAATTCCATGCGAGTGTAATATCAAATGTGGCATCCGAGGAAAGGACGAGAAACTCAAAGTTTCCCTTGTTTGCTTAATGTCCCCTTTACCAAGTCCATACCTTAAGTCCAAACTACAGTCAATCAGGTTAAATGACTGATTTTAAGAAGTTATTATAAAGATTTTACGAAATCATATAAAAGCTTCATGAAGTTTGGAACAAATTGATCTTATAGTAGAAAAAGATGCAAATAATATTAAAGGTGCACAACGACTCCAATGATTAGAGCTTTTAAGGCTTCATGTGAGTCAGACTAAAAGATGTTTTTTGACAGTGTCAGGTGAGAAGTTAAAAAACTTGCTTGCCCAGAGTAAATCGACTGAATAGCGGGTATCTACCGCCAGCCAAAGCTTAAAAAGCTTTTTAATAGCTGGAATTCTAACGCCATGTAAAGACGCTTACTGTTGCTTCGTCAAGTGTCTCTACAGCTAACCCGTAATCACAAGAATTTACTATGTACAACCAAAAGTTTCGGGCTTTCACTAGCATTAGCCCAGTTTTCATTGATTCTCAACTAGCAGAGATCGCTTTCGTGAGTAAAGGCGTTACACCAAAAGCCAAGGTGATTGTCCTCGACACTACAGAGAACAAAAACGCACAAATTACCAAAGTCTTTAACCCACATCTCAATATCTCTAGGGTCCCTATCTCCCACCAACAATCGGAAAGTCTGCAATTAGGGACAACCTAACCAGGGCAAACAAAACCTAAATAAAAACCACACTGCCTCTTAACAAGAGTAGGTAAGAGCATCAAATAGAAATGCTAATACCGAGCTTTATGGTGGCTTTGGCTATGCTAAGGGCGACTAGAGCCGCCTTTGGGCAACAATTGGCACGAGCCAACTAGTACTCCACCAGACAAACTTTGCGGGTTTGTAGTGAGCGATTTATCGCTCAAAGGCGCACTTCTTCGTGCTTACTACGTACCCCTCAGGCTTTGCCTTGGCGGACTACTACAACTGAGACCGCAACTATCTGTGATCACATAATCGGCACGGATCTATATGTGCAATTCATATGAGCATGACGTGATAGGCATGGTCAGAAGCTTGTTGCCCATCGGTACTTCATCGAGCGTGATAGCTACCTACTTTATCTATCTTTAGACCACTTTGTTGGTCATAGTTCATAAGTTATTGGTCAAGACAAACAACAAACAAGGATTGATTCAACATGGCTACTATTACCGTTTCCTCTACTGCCGACAATGGAGCCGGTTCTCTTAGAGATGCGATCGCTCAGGCAAAATCAGGTGATACCATTCAATTTGGCTCAAACCTTGCCAAGCAAACCATTACCCTGACTTCAGGTCAACTCACAGTTAACAAAGACCTGACAATTGATGGTGCAGGTGCTAGTGGTTTAACAATTAGTGGCAATAATGCGAGCCGGATTTTTGATGTACCACAAGGTGGCTCCACTTTTACTTTGCGAAATTTGACGCTTGCGAATGGAAAAGCCAGTGGTGATTGGGAAAATGGTGCTGGAGGTGCAATTCGGACAGTTAGTAGTGATAAGCTCACCACTCTTAATGTAGAGAACAGCAAATTTGTGAATAACAGCGCTTCCGGCGCAGGAGGAGGCGCAATTTGGGGAGGCTTTAACACCGCTAACACCATCACTGGCAGTGTATTTGAGGGGAACGACAGTACTGCTGGTAGAAGCGAACGTGGTGGTGGTGCGATCGCTGTCAACACTAACAGTACTCTGACCGTGAAAAATAGTGACTTCACGAATAACAAGGGAACGAATGGCGGTGCAATCAACACTGTATTGAGCAAACTCACAGTAGAAGACTCTACTTTCCGCAATAATGACTCAACCGCCGGAGGTCCGATAGGTCCTCACACCATAGGTTATGGTGGTGCGATCTATACTGATGGAGCAAATGCCTCTGGACCAAATTACGATTATGGTCCAGTCGGAGGCACAATTACCATCCGCAATAGCGAATTTGAGGGTAACAAAGCCGCGGGACAAGGGGGAGGACTGTTTCTGTATGCTTATCCGCCAGACAAAGTGATTGTTGAAAATTCCAAAATTAGCAAAAATGAGGTCATTCAGGACTCTCGAGGCGATTCACTCGGCGGCGGTTTGCGAATTGGTAATGGTGAGTTTACCGTCAACAACACCACCTTCAGCGAGAATCGAGCACTCCAGCAAGGTGGTGGTTTATGGGTAGGAGAACAAGCGCCAGGTACCATTAGCAAAAGTACATTCACTGGTAATCGAGCCGAGAGTGCTGACGGCAAAGGTGGTCAGGGTGGAGGAATCACTTTAGCCAATTACTCCAATCCCGTCACTATTGATGGTACGACTGTTGCTGACAACTACGCTGGTTTTCAAGGTGGAGGTATTTCCGGAGGTGGCTCATCCACCACTGTCAAAGACTCAACCTTCGCAAATAACGTTGGAGGTAGCCCTTGGAAGATCAAGAACCAAGTTACTGATCAACTCAGCGATGGTGGGGGAAATACCCAATGGCCAGCCAAAAACGCGAATGATCCCACTGACCTGAATGTCACAGCATCTATTAATATTGCAGAACCCAAGGGCGGTGGTTCGCAAAATATTGTCCCAAGAGCAGCCAATTCTGTAGGTATTGATAACAATGACCCCACCCTTGGTACGGGGAATAACCTCAGCCCAGCAGTTGTTAGTGACAATACCTTAAGCAACACAACTTCTGTTGTAGACACCACAGGTAACAGCTCCAACGCTACGTTGAGTAGTATCTTTCCTGTCAATACCATAGGTAACAGCGACAATGGTAACAAGACCCCTGTAGATATTAGTGGAAATCCTACGAACGCTGATTCAGATGGTGGTCTTACCCCAGTCCTTAGCGGTAGCGATAGCCAGCTGTGTGGCAATATCACTATGGACGATAATCTCTACAACAGTTTTAAGGAACAAATCACACAAGGCAAGGGGCTTGACGGGTTCACACTAAATCCTGGTCAAATTTCTGAATTGAATCGTAATTTCAACTCTGGAAAAGACTACACCGGCATCAGCTTGTTAGATGCTCTAAATCCAGCTCAATCGTCAACTAACAAGCCAGGCGGTGATAGTTGGAATCTCGACAACACTCAGCGTCAGTCACTGGCGAACTTGCAAGGAACCAACACTTCGACGCTTGTGAGTAACCCCCAATCTGGCTCTGGGCAACTTTACCCAGTTCAAACCCTGTAAGCGTGTTGGGTATTGGGTGAATCATCTTGTGTATGATGATTAGCACCCAATACTGACAGGTACTACAGATAGCTAATCTCATCACTTGCGAGCGTTTTCGGATTCTTCAGGTTTGACAGAAGTCTGGTTTTGTCAAACCTGATTTCTAAAATACTCTCACTTGTAAGCTAATACAAAAAATATCGGAGCATCACACCAAACGCCTTGTTTTGTCATGGGTAACGCCTGAATTTCTGATATATATTCAGCCTTGCATTGCTCTAACTGATTTGGTGAAAGTTGCAATACTTGATAGCCAAAAACATTTTTGGAGTTCATTTTCCATAACTCCTCAGCAGTTTGAGCATCAGGAGTGAAATACCAACCAAACTGCTCTTGTGTCACTTCAATATTTTTAAAACCCGCCTCTTGTAACACGTTGTGGCATCTCTCAACTGTACCAAGTGGTTCATTTGGGTTGGAAACTTTTACACCATATCTTTGAGCAACTTCACGAAATAAAACTGACGGAGGAAAAGCTGTTTCTGCCCAAGCATTAAACGCCAAAATTCCACTAGCTTTGAGAAAGCGATGCCATTGCCGCAAAGCGGTGGGAATATCAGTTAAATAACAGATTGCCAAAGAGCATAAGATAACATCAAAACTATTAGCAGTAAAAGTTAATTTCTCTGCATCTGCTTCTTGAAAATTAACATTTTTCAAACCCTCCGTCGCCAGTTTCTGTTTTGCATAACTAAGCATTCCTGAGGAAATATCCACACCGATGACTTTACCTGCATCGCCAACTATTTTGGCAGCATTAAGAGCGACTATACCTGTACCTGTTGCAATATCTAAAATTGTTTGTCCACTTTGGAGTTTTGCAAATTCAATCAGGCGATCGCCAATAGGAGTATAAAACCTGCCTTGGTCGTAATGAGTTCGGGAATTGAAGTCAGTTAGTAATTGCTGTTTATACTTTTTTATATCTACTTCTTGTAGCATTGGAACAATTTCCCAAATTCTTTTTCTGTCTAACTGCTATGTCACTCCTGAAAGCTGATTTTTATAACTGATAATCTTTTTTCAACAAAGAAAATATTCTCAAGTCATGAAATTGACCCTTCCAGTAACCATATTCTCTAAGAATACCTTCCTCTAGAAATCCTAATTTTTGCAACAACTTAACAGATGCTGTGTTTTCCAGCATCACCATCGCCTCAATTCGATTCAATGCGATCGCTTGAAATCCAAACTCAATGACAGCCCCGAGTGCTTCTGTCATAATACCTTGTCGCCAATGGGCTTTTGCAAGCTCATAGCCAAGTTCTGCCAAAAAAGGATTCTTGTAGCGATAACCGCAAGAGCCAATGATGACATTATCGTTTTTTCTAGCTATTCCCCAACGAATTCCCTGTTTACTTTGGAAACGTTCTGACCTACGATGAATCAAACCTTTCACTTGTTCGATACTTGTAGGAGGTTCTAGATCGTGATATTTAGTTACGTCTTCATTAGCAAAAACCTGAAAAATGGCTTCTGCATCAGATAAACTGGTTGCCCTCAATATGAGATTTTTGGTTTCTAGTTGTGGAAATTCGCACTTTGCACTATCAGACATCATCCTGCATTTTGCTCCTGGTTAAAATGGCGATCGCGAAGCGGGCGCTCTGCGCAATCGCCTTTTTTTATGTCAATGATTTACGATAAATCATTACTTTCCCTTAGAATCCTTGCTTACAAAAATTGGTATGAAGCTTCATGAACAAGATTTATGACTCATCATTCAAGCTTCATACCAATTTTCAACCTTTTACACACACAACTTGCTTCAAAGTTGCTACAACTTCGACTAAATCCGCTTGATTGTCCATAACTTCTTCTATCGGTTTGTAAGCGCTTGGAATTTCATCCAAAACGCCTGTATCTTTACGGCACTCTACGCCTTTTGTTTGCTCAATCAAATCATCTAATGTGTAGACATTTTTTGCCTTTGCACGAGACAGTAAACGTCCTGCACCGTGCGAACAACTGCAAAAACTATTGGCAGAACCTTTACCCTTAACAATGTAGGATTTAGCCCCCATTGAACCGGGAATAATGCCATAATCTTCTTCTGTTGCGCGGACTGCACCTTTACGAGTGACGTAGACATCCTCGCCAAAAT
This sequence comes from Scytonema sp. PRP1, assembly GCF_036697665.2. Lineage (NCBI taxonomy): Bacteria > Bacillati > Cyanobacteriota > Cyanophyceae > Nostocales > Scytonemataceae > Scytonema > Scytonema sp. PRP1. Next base: position 281,198 of record NZ_JBAHYJ020000113.1, read on the forward strand.
GCACTTCTTTTTCAGCGTAATTGTGATGGCAATTCACCTCTAATAAAGGCTTAGTTGCTTTACCACCTGCCAAATGCTTTTCGACAATGCGCTGGAAACGCGCCATCATCACCTCACGGTTGAAACGCGCATAATTCTGCGCCCATTGCAAATCGTGCCAGTATGCCTGGAATTCTGGCGTACCAGCGACAAAATGAGCCAAATTAGGATCAGGCAATTTATTACCCGCCATTTTTGCTAATTCTTTAGCCGTGTTAATGTGGCACTGTGCTAATTTATTGCCGATGTTGCGCGAACCAGAATGCAGCATCAGCCAAACTTGGTTCTCTGTATCGAGGCAAACCTCAATGAAGTGATTTCCTCCGCCGAGAGAACCCATTTGCTTCATCGCTTTAGCTTGTAAATCTTGCACCCCTGGATGCAAGTCTTTGAAATCACGCCACCGTTGCCAGTTGGTAGCACTTTTTTCAACGTCTTTATTTTCGTTAAAACCTGTAGGAATTGCTGCTTCAATATCCACGCGGATTTTCTTGAGCTTACCTTCTAGTTGATCACCATTAAATGGTGTTTTAATAGCGCACATCCCGCAATTGTGAACGAAGACACCAGCTTTTAAGGCGAAGTTGTGATACTCCGGTACTGTTAGACAATAAACATCTTGTGTATAGTTCACAGACAGCACAGCTGTAACTTTGTGATTGCACTGGTGTTCTTTCCTTCGGTGGTTGTGTAGCCCAATTGGAGTTTTGACCTCTGCACCACAAATATCACAGGTGTAGTATCTATTTGCAATTTCCTTGGATTTTGCTCTACCTTTTTCACTTTGGTTGTAAGCTCTCAAGTATTGCTTACCACGTTCGCCATTGTCAGCAACTGATTGTCTAAAATGTTCTGGTTCTTGCTGCATATATTGAAGAATATTTTGAGTCCCTCGAACTGCGTAGTACTCATATCCTTCTTGTGTTTGAGCTTTTCTTTTAAGTGCAGTTACTCGCTTTTGTTCAAACTCTGGCGATTGCCAGTGTTGATTACGTTCAACCAAGCTGCGATGATAGGCAGAATGGTCGCAGTTGCCCATGAACTCGAGGTTCTGGGGACTATTGTCAGATTCATTAAAGTTCCGATGATGAATGACCGTTCTCTGCCCTTCAAATTTGGGAACCTTACCTAATAAGCCCGATCTAGCAATGATCCAGTGTGCTTTTTGCCATTTACCTGAGTAGGGTTGAGCAATTAAGGTATAGCCATCTTTATCAACTTTAGAGTAGAAGGGCATGAGGGATGTCTCTGGCTGAAGATGCTGAGCTTCCTTATATGTTCCATTCCGCAACATGAATTGGTGATCTGGAGTGCAAATAATCTCTTCACCATTATCCAGAATCACTTTTACCAGGGAAGCATTACGTCTAGTCAACCTAGCAGTTGCTTTAGCTGCTACGATTCTTCCAGTTGAGGTGCAGGCATAGACAATAAACTCTTCATCCCGATGAGCGAGTTCTTGTATGGGATAAGACTGACCATCAACTAGTGGGATAAGGGTATCGCCCACAAAGCAACCGATATCCACGCCGACAGCAGCGGGAATAATTGCTTCTTTTGTTGCAATCACAGACCCCACTAAGGCACCTTTACCTAAGTGAACATCTGGCATCAAAGCTACGTGTTTAAAAACAAATGGCAGTGATGCGACATTCTTTGCCATCTTGGTTTCTTCTGAGCCCAAGGAGTGATTCGCCCAAGACAGAACGGGCGATGGTGTTGAAATTTTTAACTCTTCGTAGGGCATATTTTTTTGTATTTTAGATTTGACTCGTCTGAATCGAGTTTTTACATCAGGTAGTTACAACAATCTCAATCTTGTATAGCAATCCGGTTTTATTTTTGAAAAAATTTAAGTATTTGTAGGGTGGGCAATGCTCACCAAAACCTAGATATAACCCAGATATACTGGGCATTGCCCAACGCCAGATGCTTCAAGCCGGGAAACCCTTTCGCCAGTCGCCTGGCTGTCGGGAAACCCTCCTGCAGCGCTGGCTCACCAACGCACTGGCTCTCCTACGTGTATTTCAAAAATAAAATAGGAATCTTGTATAGTCTTTCATTTTATTTACGACTTCCTTACTAATGGATGTATACCTATATCGTGTGTAATGCCCACCAGAACCAGATAAGGGTGGGCATCACCTATTGCTACTCCCAGCAGGTAGCAATAAATGTATTACACTTGTAGCATATAAAAACTATTAATGTCCACTCTTTCGCTAGATGAGGCGTGCTAGTTTGAAGAGATATATTAAAATTTGTAAATAAAATCACACTACCTTAAAAAACCCAATAAACTCAAATACAATCCTATGGCAGTTCGTCAAGATACAATCTGGGAACGTTTTCTATCGCCTGTAATGCGTTTGCTTATCGATGAAGAGGCGTTGCGGCGGTACGCCGAGAGTGTTGACTGGGAAACAGAAAGCAGCCGCTTTCGACGTGGTGATGTGGCAATTCCGGCATACTACAGCAGCCAAAACTTTCATGGAATTGAGCGTGGATATCTCAATTCTGGTGCGGCGGTTACTTACGATCCGATTACCCAATATGTTCTCGCGCCTAATGAAACTATAGTACGTCAGGCTTTAATTGATGCTGTCAAAGTACAGCCGCGACGAATTCTTGACTTGGGTTGTGGTACAGGTTCCACAACTTTGATGTTAAAGCAGGCTTTTCCCCAAGCAGAAGTCGTCGGTTTGGACTTATCGCCTTATATGTTGGTACGTGCTTCCCATAAAGCTGAAAGTGCTGGTTTAGACATTGTCTGGCGACATGGGAATGCAGAGAAGACAAGTTTCAGTAATGCTTCTTTTGACTTGGTAACAGCTTCTTTGTTATTCCACGAAACACCAACAGCCGTATCTCAGGCAATTTTGCGGGAATGTTTCCGGTTGTTGGTAACGGGTGGACAAGTGTTGATTTTGGATGGGAATCAAAAGACCTTGCGTCAGTTAGACTGGTTAAATAATGTTTTTGAGGAGCCGTATATTCACGAATATACTGCTGGAAGTGTGGATGCGTGGATGGGTGCAGCAGGATTTGAAGCGGTGCAAACCCAAGATGTATGGTGGATAAATCAAGTTACGAGTGGGGTGAAACCAATTCTATCTGAAGATGCTAGCGTTCAAACAAATGTAGGGCGTTACACTCCTGCACAGGTAGACAACAAAGTGGATAATGAAGATTTGCAGGGCTTTCCATCACCAGCTTTTGACACAACAGCATGAGTTTAAAGGCAGTTTTCTTTGATTTTAATGGTGTCATCATTAATGATGAGCCACTCCACGAGCGACTGATAGAGCAACTTCTGCTTGAGGAAAACCTCACCCTCAAGCCTGGTGAGTATCACAAAGTGTGCTTGGGACGTAGCGATCGCTCTTGTTTGTCTGAGTTGCTTGCTAGTCGTGGTCGTGTTGTTAATGATACCTATTTAACTCAGTTGCTTCATCGCAAAGCAGAAGGGTATGCTCTGGAACTGGAAAAAATCGAAAAACTGCCTTTGTATCCTGGCTTAGATGATTTGTTATCTCAAGTGCGTTCTTGCAATTTGAAACTAGGAATCGTCAGTGATGCCATCGGCAAAGAAATAGAAGTGGTACTTGATCGCACTCAACTGGCTGAATACTTTCAAGTTGTTGTCGCGGGTGATGACATTACCACCAGTAAACCAGAACCAGATGGTTATTTGCTTGCTGTGGAACGTCTAAACCAGAAATATCCTGATTTAAATCTTCAACCACATGAGTGTCTAGCAATTGAAGATACTCCTGCTGGTATCCAAGCCGCAAAAAAAGCGGGTATGCAAGTGGTTGGTGTCGCGAATACTTATCCATTCCATATGCTTCAACGCTGCTGCAACTGGACAGTGGATGATCTCACTGACTTGGAACTCGAACGGGTACAGGAAGTTTTTTCTCAAAAAGAATTGCAACGTACTACAGGTGAATGATACTATAATAAGTTGGGTGTCTTTAACCGGGGAATTAGCTCAGTTGGTAGAGTGCTGCGATCGCACCGCAGAGGTCACGAGTTCGAATCTCGTATTCTCCATGTGTACATTAAATAATTATTGTCAGTTTTAAAGAATTGATGTCCATTTTTAGGAAGTTCAGGGACATAAGTTACGTATTTTCATACACTATCTGGAAAATCTGCCCAGCGAATTACCCGAAACGCTTCAACAATTATTTACAGAAATACAACCCACCAAAACACCCTTAACCGTCACCCATGACGGGGAACCCTTAGTTATTATCTATCCTGCTAGCCCTCAACCTCAGCGCCCAGGATTTGGAGCCATCAAGGGTAGCGGCGAAATATTGGGAGACGTGATTGCTCCAGTAATCCCTCAAACGTCTGAATCACGGATTAGACAGATTCAAGGATGACACGGAGTTAGAATCTGTGTCATCTTGTGATTGATCAAAATCCGTGATTTAGAAGAAAATGAGTAGCTTAAAATACGCTGACATCACCCAAAAAATTATTGGAGCCTCCTTTGAAGTCCATAAATTTTTAGGCAACGGCTTCCAAGAAGTTATCTACCAACGCGCTCTAAGCTACGAGATGCGTCAAGCAAGACTAGAATTTGCCCGCGAAATAGAACAGCACATTTACTATAAAAACCTACTCGAACCTATCGGTACACGCAGAGCCGACTTTGTAGTTGAAAACAAAATACTCGTAGAACTAAAAGCCGTCATCCAACTCGAAGATGTTCACCTAGCCCAAGCGCTCAACTATTTAAAAGCCTATAGATTAGAAGTTGGATTACTGATAAATTTTGGTAGCAAAAGCCTAACCTTCAAAAGGCTTGTAATGTAGAACACGGATTAGACGGATTAAAGGATGACACGGAAAAAACTTACTTGCACAGCAAAGAATCTCATGAATAACCTGTCTACTTCATCTTAATCATCTGTGTAATGTCGTAATCCGTATCAATCCGTGATTCAGACAATGGCGGAAATGTGATATTTAAGATTTACTTTATCACTAATAACAAGCAGTGGGTTAACACTTCAACTCCCCAAACTTGGGACTCCACCACCCTTTTGCAGTGGTAAAATAAGCGACATCCTTATGTTTCTGGTCATTGCGGGACTTAGAATCGGAACAGCGAAGCATTGTCTTACTCTGTCCGTCTTTCGTATAACTGTACTCCTCCAGAGGTTTCTTACACACAGGACAGGGATATGTCGTTATCTTGACTGGAGAGTTTGCGGAATTTGCTGATTTGACTGCTTGAGAACGAGGTGCTTCCCAAGTCTTCGTGCGATCGCTCCAAAACAGGACGGTATCTTCACACCCGCTGAGACATTTGAGGAAGTATTTCTTTGTAACTTTATTGCTGGGAATTTTCGCTAAGTAATTCTTACACTGAGGGCAACGAGTTCTGGAAGTCTGAAATTTGCGTTCAGCCACAGGAGAAGCTTTCGCCTCATTTGATGAACTGACAACTGAACTGACAACGACAGTTTTTGCTTTTGCCAAAGCTGGTGCAAAATAATTCTGGTTCCAATTTGTCAGGTAGTGCTGCCAAGGCTGTTTCCCGGAAGCAATTGCGTCTAAGGCATCCTCCATCTTTGCCGTAAATTCTGTTTGCAACAAATCTGGTAATGCCTTCTGCAAAAAAGCATCGACTTCTAGTCCTAAAGTTGTCGGCTGTAGGTTTTCTTTTGTGAGCTGGACATAACTTCGTTTCTTAAGCGTCGCAATTGTGGGAGAATAAGTACTAGGACGACCAATGCCTTTACGCTCCATCAGTTGTACGAGTTTTGGTTCGCTGTAGCGGGGTGGCGGCTGGGTCTTTTTCTTCTCGTGACCTGCATTCTCCAAAGTCAGCATCTGCGCTTGTTGCAAGTTTGGCAGCATTGTATCCTTGCTCAGGTTCGACCAGTACCGGGCATAACCGTAAAACTCTATGACTTGTCCTCTCGCTTGCCAGAGAATTTGACCAGACTGAGTGATGACGAGAGTTTTCCGGAGTTGTGCAGCGCGACATTGGGAGGCGATCGCCCGTTTCCAAATCAAGACATACAAGTTAAACTCGTCTGTAGAAAGTTGTACTCGCAATTCAGTTGAAGGGCGAAACACATCCGTTGGTCGGATTGCTTCATGAGCTTCCTGAGCGGTTTTATTGCTACGATGTCTAGCAACAGAAGGCGGCACATTCTGCGGATCATTCTGCTCTAACCACTTGCGGGCACTCGCGCAGAACTCTGGACTCAGCATAACTGAATCAGTCCGCATATATGTAATTAACCCCGCCTCATACAACTTTTGAGCCACCTGCATAGTTTTTTCAGGAGCAAATTTCAACCTCGAACCAGCAGCTTGCTGAAGAGTAGAAGTGATAAAGGGTGGAGGTGGTTGGCGGTTGGCGATTTTCCCCTCGTATTGGACAATTTGGTGAGGATAGCGTTTCGCTTCCTCAACTAAGTGTGTTGCTTCTGCTTCCGAAAGAACGCGAGTAGACTCGGTTGCTTCTGTGCTGTTAACTGCGGCGTCATCATGAACTTCAGCTTCCTGTGGTGATTCCGACGGAGTATCCACCTTACCTTTGTAGAAAGCGCGGAATCCTTCCGCATAATCAACCCAGACACTCCAATAATCTTGCGGCACAAAAGACTGAATTTCCCTCTCGCGCTGGCAAATCAGGTGCAGGGTAGCACTTTGAACGCGTCCGACACTCTTCGCGCCATTATTCAACGCCCAAACCAGCGGGCTTCCCTTGTAACCGACGAGTTTGTCAAGACAATCGCGGCACAATCCTGCTCCCACCAAGTTAAGATCAAGTTCTCTAGGATTGGCGATCGCACTTTTCACCGCAGACTCTGTAATCTCCGTGTAGACGACTCGTTTCGGTGCTTTCAAACCCAAAGCTTCCTTGAGATGCCAAGCGATCGTTTCTCCTTCTCGATCTGGATCAGTCGCTAAGACAACTTCCTTGACCTGGCGAACCGCAGCCTTAAGTTGTTGAATCGTTTCCTTTGCTTGCTGGTTGCGGGGTACATAACGACATTGTACACTACTGCCATCCAAGGTAAAACCCAGCGAATCCTCACCTTCATCGCTGAGTTCTCGAATGTGACCGCAACTAGCACGAACAATCCACTCCGAACCCAGAATTTGACTGAGCTTTTTGACTTTACCGGGGGATTCGACCACTAGAAGGCGTTTAGGCATGGCACCTTAGGTTTGGATGCAATCTACACAGTAGGCTCTTAGTTTTTTATAGTACACTTGTTTTGACTTTCGTTATCTGGTTTGATTGGTTAAACCTCTTGCAAAAGTTAATCTTTTGGAAAATCAAACCACAGATGCACACCGATTAACACTAGTTATTTATCTGTGTCCATGTGTGGTTCTAAATATCTATTAAGTAAGCGCACATAATTAAACGTAGGATGTGTTAGGCGCAGCCGTAACGCATCAATTCCTTCAGCATGGGTTACGCTATCGCTAACCCATCCTACGATGGTTCATTTTCATTCCACAAACCCACTTCATCATACTTTTGCAAAAAATCTCTTGATTTCGACTCATGACTCGATAATTCCTAATCTGTAAATCATTACGAGTTACTAATTTTTTTACCCAGCCAAACCCGAAAGTGAGAATGATATAAGCTGTAAGTGGTTTCTTTGCCGACGCCCTGCTGTAGGAACTCAAGCCAATGTTCTAGAATTTCCGCCACATCATATTCATCTTCATCAATTATTTGGGTAATCGCTTTTGCTGACATTCCTGCGGTTTCCCCAGAAGTCAGGACACCCAGCACTTTCAAAGCAACATCAGACAAACCCTCACCTTTTATCTTCTGCCAATGCTGCTGGTAATAGGCAACTAAACCTGGGGGAATTCTATCAAACTGGTAGGGTTCGGAGTAAAAACCCTCAGCAATGGCATTCAAAATATGGTGCAGATACATAAAATTATTTTCGCTTTCCGTAGTGAGGCGTGCAATCAATTCTTCCTCACGTATATGTGAACTATCCCCACTTTCTACTCCCCTCTCTGCTTGCCGAGAGGGGCTGGGGGTGAGGTACTGCCGAATGTATGCTTGCACATCTTCCCGATTCTGTTCCGGATATTCCGATAAATCAAGAACTTGCGACGGTACTTCAATCAACAAACCAGATTTTTCTCTTTTGAAAGGACGGCGTGTGAGAATAAAATAGACCCCATCCGGCAGATATCTGGGAAGATAAAACAGATTTGTACCTGGGGGTTGAACCGTACGGTCAATCGCGTCTAAGGCATCAATAGCAATTATCAAGCGTTGATGGGGTTCTAGGCGATCGCTAATTTTCTGGAGTAGCAGCGAAAGAAACCAACTTCCCTCTGTGGCGTTGTCAGGTATTGGGTGTAGAGACGTTTCATCTTGTAGAGACGTTACATATAACGTCTCTACAAGGTTGGTGCAGACAGTTGTGAGAAATTCTGAAGTCCGATTTTTGCCCTCAACTTGGGCGTTGTAATAAACAACATTACTGTTTTGAGTCACATACTTGCCGAGGATAGCACTTTTGCCGCTACCGGGTACACCAACAATGGTGAAGTAACCCCGCTTGTGACGGTGGAGAAAGTCGCTGATGGCGGTGAAGATAAAAGGGCGATCGATAAAATTTTGGCTTTTTTCGAGAATGACTTGTTGAAATTGGGTTGGGTAGGAAGCGGAATTGATGGGGGTTTGGGAAGGTGGAGTATTCATAGTTACGCCTCCATGCCTTCTAGACGGAGGAAATGCAAGCGCCCGGATGCTTCGCCTGCTACAATTGTTACGCCATCTGGGGCAACGGCGCAGCATCTAATTGCACTTTCTCCAGTGAAACTGGCAATTTTTTTTCTAGAGTGCAAGTCCCAGACTTTGAGTGTATCGTCAGATGAACCAGAAACCACGTATCTGCCATCAGGAGCGAGAGCGGCTGCATTAACCGAGTCACGATGACCGCTAAGGGTAAATTTTTCTTTGCCAGAGTGCAAATCCCAGACTTTAAGTGTACAGTCATATGAGCCAGAAATTACATATTTGCTATCAGGAGTGACGGCGACTGTATTAACCGTGGAACCATGACCCTCAAGGGTACACAATTCTTCCCAGGATTGAGAATTCCAGACTTTAAGTGTACAGTCATATGAGCCAGAAATTACGTATTCGCGATCAGGAGTAACAGCGACTGCATTAACTTTAGAACTATGATCTGTGAGGGTGAACTTTTGTTTGCCAGAGTAGAAATCCCAGACTTTGAGTGTGTTGTCATCTAAATTAAAAATCACGTATTCACCATTAGGAGTGATGGCGACTGCCTTAACCCAGTTAAGATGATGCGTGTGGTCACATAAATTTTCCCAGGATTGCAAATCCCAAACTTTGAGTGGAGCGTCAGATAAACCAGAAATTACGTATTCGTTATCAAAACTGACGGCAACTCCATTTATGTTGAAATTATCCTCCGTGAGGATAAATTTTTGTTTCCCTGAGTACAAATCCCAGACTTTGAGTGTATCGTCAGATGAACCAGAAATCACGTATTTGCTATTAGGAGTGACGGCGACTGCATTAATCTTGGAACTATCCTCCGTGAGGATAAACTTTTGTTTCCCAGAGTACAAATCCCAGACTTTGAGTGTATCGTCAGATGAACCAGAAATCACGTATTTGCCATTAGGAGTGACGGCGACTGCATTAACCCAGTCACTATGACCACTAAGGGTAAATTTTTCTTTGCCAGAGTGCAAATCCCAGACTTTGAGTGTATCGTCAGATGAACCAGAAATCACGTATTTGCCATTAGGAGTGACGGCGACTGCATTAACCCAGTTACTATGACCACTAAGGGTACACAATTCTTCCCAAGATTCCAAATCCCAGACTTTGAGTGTATCGTCAGATGAACCAGAAATCACGTATTTGCCATTAGGAGTCACGGTGATTGCATTAACCGCATAATTATGACCTGTGAGGGTACGTAGTTCTTCCCAGGATTGCAAATCCCAGACTTTAAGTGTATTGTCAGATGAACTAGAGAATATATCACCTGAACCAGAAATTATGTATTTGCCATCGCTAGTAACAGCGACTACATTAACCCTAGAACTATGACCACTGATGGTACATAGTTCTTCCCCGGAGTGCAAATGCCAAACTTTGAGAGTTTTGTCATCTGAACCAGAAATTGCGTATTTGCTATCAGGAGTGACGGTGACTGCATTAACCCAGTCACTATGACCATTGAGGGTACACAATTCTTCCCAGGATTCCAAATCCCAGACTTTGAGAGTTTTGTCATCTGAACCAGAAATCGCGTATTTGCTATCAGAAGTGATGGCAACTGCATTAACCTTGGAACTATGACCTGTGAAGGTGAACTTTTGTTTGCCAGAGCGCAAATCCCAGACTTTGAGTGTATCGTCATCTGAACCAGAAATCGCGTATTTGCCATCAGGAGTCACAGCGACTGCATTAACCCAGTCATTATGACCCGTGAGGGTGCGGAGTAAGGATCCACTAGGGGGAGTTAAGCTAGCTGTCAACGTACGCAAGCAAGTGGTTTTGGTTTGCGATATCTGTTGCAGCAACCCTTGAATTTCCGGTGCATCAAAGTACAGCAAACGCCCTGACAATTGCCCTGCTAATTCCTTTGTATCTTGAATTAAAATATGTGCCGATAGTCGCAACGCCCCTTGAATTAATTTCAGCGCTTCAACAATTTTGGAGTCGTATTCTGGGTGAGTTAATAATTCTGCATCTTCAATCAAATCATAATCTTCAATCAGCGCCAGCACGCCAAATTGAGGATGATTAATTTTTGCTTCTATAAAGTCAAAATCAGTCAACAAACAGCATAATTTATTAACTTGGCCACCTTCTAACCACAAACGTGGAACTTCACCCAAGAAATGTTCTTCTTCTTCCGATGACTTTTCAGCTAACCAGGCGCGAAGATTACTCATAGCCAAAAAGTCCTTCTGTCATATTATCGGCAACTTCGGCGCTGATATTTGGTAAATTCACCCCCGCCGCCTGCACAATATCCTGGCGATGCAAAAAATCTCGGAAACTTTCGTGATAAAACCTGTAACGCGGTGGTTGATAATTTTCCTGCTTCTGCAAAAATTGCGCCCACCCATCAAGAACTTCCTGCACAATCAAGTCATTCTGCTTAGAATATTTGGCAATCACTTCACGGGAAGCAGCGCTACGTAACGCACACATTACATAGACAATCTTGATTTTATTTTTCGGTAAAGGCTTGGTTGTCATACCCATGAGTTGCCAGTGGTTTTCATAATATCCTTGTAAACCTACAGGTAATTCATCCAGAGGTTTATTATTGTAAAAACCTTCAGCGATTGCTTGCAAAACCCAGCGCAAATACATAAAATTATTTTCGCTTTTCGTCGCTACTTCTTCCACAAAGTCAGCAGTAGAAACATGGTTTTGCTTTTGAATCCACAGACTCAAACCCTGTTTATATTCTCTATCATTGAGCAATAGCCAAATATACTCTTTCACATCCTGGCTACTCCTTTCGGCGTAGTCTCTTAAGTCTAATTGCTGGGTGGGAACACTAGGTGAAACATTCAACCTTTTCTCATTCTGGTTATACGGTCTTCTTGTTAGCAGAAAGTAAACGTTTTCTGGAAGAATAGTAGGCAAATATAAAAGGTTTCCGGTCGATTCTTGGTCAACTTCATCCAGTGCATCAACAACAATTATCAGGCGTTCACCAGCAATAATTTTTTCGCTAGCTTTGGCTAGCAAAGTTGATAAATCAGCATCTGCTGCATCCTGTAACTGGTAACGACTGATCAATTGTTGGCGAATTTTTTTCAAGAACAATTCCGGGCGATTCATCCCCTCAGCACGAACATTGAAAAAGCAAATTGCTTCTGGGTTGTCTAATATGTACTTAGCAGCGATCGCACTTTTCCCCATTCCTGCATCACCTACGACACTAAAGTAGCCATTGGGGTTTTTGCTGAAGAACTCTTCAATAGCATCAAAGACAAATTTTCTACCACAAAATGACTCTGTTTTGTCTTTGATTAATCGCTCAAATTCTGGTGGAATTTGCTGCGGATACCAATCTTTTGAATCAACTATATCAGTTGGTTTAATCTTTAAAACTTTAGCAATATTTATAACTTGTCGTTTTTCAACTCCATTTGGGCAGTCTTTTGTACCTAATAAACGTTTAATTGTGTCACTAGAAACTTGTGCTTCATCTGCAAGCTTTTCTATAGTCAAACCTGCTTCTTTATAGGCATTTCTCAGTCTATTTTTGCCTTCTTCGCTAGATTGAACCTTATCGGATTGCAGCATAGATAAAACAGATTGATGAATCCAGGCATTTAATACAATACGGTTCCGTTAGTGATGTTAATCCTTAAAGATCCCCCAACCCCCTTAAAAAGGGGGCTAGATTCCCCCCCTTTGTAAGGGGGGCTAGGGGGGATCTAGCCTTATCTGAACCGTATTAGCATTTAATAAAGCATACCGAATCTTAATTTACCTGTGTAGGGCAGTTAGGTTTTATTACCTTGCCCCTTCTGCCCCAAAATATAGGGCAAATCGTAAATCTACACTCAACCTGTCTGCTCTCGAATTTGAATTGTTGCCTCTATAGGATACGAATATGCAAGTTAAGAAAAAACCTTGCGCTTCGCAGTCAATCAATAAATTGTATACACCAGAAAAGGCAACAACTCATGAACTTCAATATTTTTTCCAAACCCCAACCCAACAACAATAATAATGCACAAGAGATGGAACAAAAAATCATTGAAGAATTACTACGCCAAGCACGTCTCACTTTCAACCTTGCTTTAGGCGTAACCGCAGCATCTGCAATGATGACATTATCTGGTGTAGGACTTCTCTATTTAAATAAAGTACCAGAAGCCAGCCTCACCGCAGGTGCAGGAATTCTCGCCAGTATTAGCAGCGTTCAGTTTGCCAAAGATGCAAAAGAAGAACTGGGCGAGATGATAGACAAGTTACCGAAATAACCCCGGAAATAGCTATCTCGCGTTTTCGCGCTTAAATAGAGATGCGGTTATCCTTTGGGCGATGACGCAAAGCGATCGCCCCTAGTATCAATATATTCAGATTCCCGACTTCTTAAAGAAGTCGGGAATCTAGTTGTTCATAATCTTGCACTTGTAACCACTACCAGTTAGGTTAAGAAAACAGACCTAACTACAGATAGTTGAGATTTAGAACAACAACAGCAAAAAGTCAAGACTTAGTAGCGCACAATAACATAAATTTTTATTCAAATGTTACTTGAAGTTCTTGATTCTAAATCATTATCAATTTATAACTCAATATATTAAGTTTCCAATAACACTTGTGTCAGCTTCTACATTCACACCGGAAGCCTCGACAGAATTGTGTATCCTGAAAACAGCTAGGCTAACTTTCAATGGAGGTCTAATGACTCCCAAAATTATGCGTCAGCTTTGGTCTGTGGTGGAAACCGCGCAAGCTAAGACGCTCTTGCAACTCGATGATGCTAGCTTGGTGCAGTGGTTGGTAAAACAAATCAAAACCCAAGCTTTGCTAGATTGTCATGAAACCGATTTCCTCAGTGACTACATCCAATCCCGACTGGCTCTTATCCGTGATATTGCTCAAGAACGTCAGTATTCTTAGTCACGAGAAAATAAGTCAAGAGTCAAGAGTTACTTGACTCAGGACTATAAAATCTAGTGGACTAAAGACTTTTTTGCGGCAAATAACCTTCTACTAAACAGTCGGAACCAACTACGCGGATCGCTACACGTTCTAAGGACAACGCCTCAGTCATGGTGGTAAAACCCAAGTCACCCACAGGTGTAGGGGCATTACTACCACCAATGATTTTGGGAGCAATAAAGGCAAGCACTTTTTGCACTGCTCCTTGGGCGATCGCTCTCGCAGCTAAGATACCACCGCACTCCCACAATACGCTGCAAAATCCCCGCTCGTATAAGTACACCATTACTTGCTCTGGTGTGAGTGGTGTTAACTCCACTACTTCCACTCCCTGGTTCCGCAACAGTTCTTGAAAATCGGCGTTGGCTCCTTTGTCTGTCAAAACCAAAGTGGGAGCCTCTGCGGTTTGCCATAGGTGAGCCTTTTCCGGTAAGTTAAGAGTGCGGCTCATCACCACCCGTAGAGGATTATGTGCCCCTTCGCGATGGCTGGTTAAATAAGGATTATCTTGTCTAACTGTATTTCCACCAACAATGATCGCATCACAAGCTGCTCGCAGTTGATGAACTTCGCTACGGGCATCTTGATTTGTCACCCAAGCACTATGACCTGTTGTCGTAGCAATTTTACCATCCAAAGTCATGGCATATTTTAAAATGCCAAAAGGTCGATGGTGAAGAATGCGATGGACAAAGCCTTCATTGAGCTTCTTACAAGCTTCTTCTTCCACACCCACCAGCACTTCTATCCCCGCAGCGCGTAGACGGGCAATACCACCGCCAGCGACAAGTGCATTGGGATCAACCATTCCCACCACTACCTTGGCAACCCCAGCAGCTACCAACGCTTCCGAACAAGGGGGAGTGCGTCCGTAGTGATTGCACGGTTCCAGGCTAACATAAATAGTTGCTCCACGAGCGTGTTCACCTGCTGCCTTTAGGGCAAAAACTTCTGCATGCGGTTCACCGACACGCGGATGAAACCCCTCCCCAACAATCTCTCCATCTTTGACAATCACCGCCCCTACCATCGGATTTGGGGAGGTGCGCCCTAAAGCGCGGCGGGCGAGTTCCAAACACCGCTGCATCATAGCGCGGTCAAAGTCAGTTCCTACGATTTCCTTCGGGTTTGAACCATCCTCAAATCCTGACCCCACAACAAAAGCATCTGGTTCGACCACTGGCGAATTATCCATAATTCCTAGCAACAGAGTGAATATTTTGTACGCTAGCTACAGAATACTGTTTCATATCAAGTCCGGTTAAATACTTATCATTACCCGAATAACCCCACCCCGGTAAAGCTGCGCTTCACCTCCCCGGACCGCAAGCGGGGAGGGGCGGCGCGGGGTGGGGTGCAGTTAACGTGGAAATCATAACTAATTAACCGGACATGATATCAGGGACTTCCAAATTAAAAAATATCCAACTTTTTTTGTGGGATGGGATTCCCGCCCGTCCTATAAACTGGGCGGGCTTTCTGACCCACCCGACAACATTGGATAATTTATTTGTTGGAAAACCCTCAACTGAAACCAGCTTCTGTGATA
The DNA here is from genome assembly GCF_036697665.2 of Scytonema sp. PRP1. Taxonomy (NCBI): domain Bacteria; kingdom Bacillati; phylum Cyanobacteriota; class Cyanophyceae; order Nostocales; family Scytonemataceae; genus Scytonema; species Scytonema sp. PRP1. The sequence goes on from NZ_JBAHYJ020000113.1 coordinate 296,497, forward strand.
ATTGCGATTTCACATAACTCTAGCTTTAATCCATCTTGCCAGAGGATACTGAAATTCCAAAAAAATTTAGGAGTGAGGGTCAACTTATGTGACTCCTCACTCCTCACTCACTCTTTTCTGGGGGTTTAAGCCCAGATTATCCACACTCCGCACTTGGTTCTTGGTTAGAACATTTTGAATTTTGAATTTTTAATTTTGAATTGTTCACGGCTGTTCCGCCAATTTTAGCCGCCGCCACCAACGCTTTAAAGGAAAATAAACCACTGGTGCCCACAGGCTACTGAGAATCGCAGAGGCAAGGGCGACTTTCTGGAAGTATGTCCAAATGTCTGCTGCATTGCGATCGCCCATTAAAATCAATTGCCATGCAAAAATTGTCTCAGACAACACTGCCATAGCAAACACAATCAAGGCAATAGAAATAAAGTCTTCTTGTATAAAACGCTGCTTTTGTAGCATCCCAGTCAGAGCTCCTACCACCCCCAAGCTCAGAGCATGAGTTGGGTCAGGCGATGTCATAGAATCTTGAAGCAGCCCTAATACAACACCTGCAAATAGGCCTTGAAAGGCTGTGCGCTTGACACTCCAAGCAACCACCCAAATCAACAACCAGTTTGGTCCAATTCCCAATAATTCCATACCGGGGAAACGGATGAGCAGCATCAGTAAGCAGAGCAACACTGAGCCAACCGTTATCGCCCAATCAGTCGCTAAACGTAAGCGCGGATGCCAACGAGAAAGGGGGCTGATTTGAATTATGGACTTTCGCTTTGGCGATTTTGGTTTTTTGTGTTTATTACCCCGTGATTCCGGAATCCTCATTTTTTCTAAGAATTTTCATTAAATTTTAAAGAACTCAGGAGTCAAAACCGAGAATAAATAATAAGATTCTTTATTCTTTGAAAGCTCTAGCACATACTTTGGAGCAATTCTGAATTCTGAGTTCTGTATACTGTGTTCTTCTTATTGTGGTTTTGCCGAACCGATATTTTCTGACTGCTGGTTTTCTGCCTTCGGATACACTGTCACCCAATCCAAAGAGCGTATCGGTGGAAAAAGTTCCACCTTCGCCACAGATGCTGGAAGTTTCTTCAAATCCAACGACTTCACCCGTCCTACAGCCAATCCCGAAGGAAATCTCTTACTATAGGCAGATGTGGCAATTACATCTCCAGGTTTAACATTTGGGACTTTTTCATAAAATTCCAGGACTGCATCAGCAGAAGAATCTCCCCGCAAAACCCCCTTTGCTCCTGTGCGACTCACTGTGACACCCACTTGACTCTTGAGGTCACTAATTAACAGTACGCGGCTGGTATTGGGACTCACACTTTCTATTAGACCCACCAATCCACCATCAGCCTTGACAACATAACCTTCTTGGATACCTGCAAGGCTGCCGCGATTGAGGGTGACTTGTTGCCACCAGTTGTCAGCACCACGTCCCGTCACTCGCGCTGGAATTGGGCGCGATGCGAGCGGTTCCTTTTCCACATAGCGTAATAACTGTTTTAACTTTTTATTTTGGCTTTCCAGTTCTACTACCCGGGTTTGGAGTTCTAACAACCGAGCATCCCTGAAGCGTTCTTCTTGAGGTGGTGCTGTCTGCAACATCTGGATTGGACGAGTCACACCCTGGTATACCTCAAACAGAAGCGCACCTTGAGTCTGTCTAAGTACCAAAGCACTCCCAACTATTACACCTAGCAACCCTATTTGTAACCCTTTGCTCTCCCACCACCGACGTGCCGTAAACATAAGAAACCTTTTCTAGCCGTAATATTACTAAGGATATTGGATTCTATATTGAACCCAATATCTGATATTGCGCAGTTTTTGCTACAAATTGCGAGAACGTCCGCTGAAAACCCTTTCCAACTGCTTGAAATTTTCTAACACCCGACCTGTTCCCAGTACAACACAGCTTAATGGGTCAGCGGCAATGTGTGTCACAATTCCGGTTTCATGACTGATCAGGGTATCCAATCCTTTCAGCAAGGCACCTCCGCCAGCTAGCATAATTCCTCGGTCAATAATGTCTGCTGCCAATTCTGGAGGTGTACGTTCCAAAGTCCGCTTCACCGCTTCAATAATCACCGACAACGGTTCCGCCATACTTTCACGAATTTCTGGTCCCTTGATTGAGACTGTTCGCGGTAGACCAGAAAGCAGGTGCAAGCCTCGGACTTCCATCATGGCATCATCATCATCATGAGTGGGATATGCCGACCCAATGCGAATTTTGATGTCCTCAGCAGTACGTTCGCCTATCACTAAATTATGAACTTTTTTCAGATACTGCATGATGGCTTCAGTCAGTTCATCTCCAGCAATGCGTACTGATTCAGAAATGACTGTCCCTTGGAGACTCAAGACAGCAACTTCTGTTGTGCCACCACCAATATCGATTATCATATTGCCTGTTGGTTCAGCGACGGGTAATCCTGCCCCAATTGCTGCAGCCACAGGCTCATCAATCAAATAAACTTCTCTTGCACCAGCTTGAGTTGCAGCATCCATGACTGCTCTTCTTTCTACCCCTGTGACTCCACTGGGAATACCAATGACAATTCTAGGTAATACTAGGGATTTGCCCTCATTTACTCTCTGGATAAAGCTTTTGAGCATCAGCTCCGCTGTATCGAAGTCAGCGATTACACCATCGCGCAAGGGGCGCAGCGCAATCACATTCCCAGGAGTCCGCCCGAGCATTTTTTTTGCCTCTTCTCCAACTGCTAGCGCTACCTTTTCGTTTTGGTCGATCGCCACTACGGAAGGTTCTTGGAGAACAATGCCTTTACCTGATACATAAACGAGGGTGTTAGCGGTACCGAGGTCGATACCCATATCCCGCGATAAGGAAAATTTACGAAAAAGGCCCACGCGTCTCTACGCCCCCTAATTAAATACTTTTTAACTTTTACTGTTATTGAGAATTGTGCAGGATTCTATTACTTTTATTGACCTGAGTCTAGTAAAGTAGATTATGTTTTTATATATTCTTTTTAGAATCTTTAACCAGTCTCAAGCTTCTACTGTTTTATATTCTCCGACTGCATAAACGTATCCGTATCGTTTTGGAGTTTGATCAGAGTAATTTATATCATTTCTCTAAGTAATGATAATTGTTTTTTATTTAACGCTCTGCTAGTGGTCTAGCAATTCGCTATTATGGTATTCACAATACAAGTACGTTTGTACTGCAAAAAACGCACATGAGCATAAATATCGTTACCCTGATCGGTCGTGTAGGAACTGACCCGGATATGAAGTATTTCGAGTCAGGTAGCGTTAAGTGTAAATTAACATTAGCTGTTAATCGGCGCACAAGAGACAGCGAACATACTGATTGGTTCAATCTGGAATTATGGGGAAAAACAGCGCAGGTGGCTGGTGATTACGTGCGTAAAGGCAAACAAATTGCCGTCAAAGGTTCCTTAAAATTTGATACTTGGAGCGATCGCGCCACAGGAGCAAATCGCTCCACACCCGTCATCCTCGTGGATCAACTGCAATTATTGGGTTCTAAACGGGATGCGGAAGAAGCTGGAGTAGATATGAACCCTGAAAATTTTTAAGTATGGAAGAGAACTCAGAACACAGAACTCAGAATTGAGAATATTTAGAGAAATCAATACAGGAAGTTTCACTCCTCAGAAATTCTTCTGAGTACTGACTCCTGATTCCTGAGTTCTTTTCAATAACTAATTTGCAAAGTCACTGTAGCTTCCACCTGTTGCTCACCTCCAACAATAGGAGTGGAAGCGTCTTGGGAAGCTAGCTTAGCAGATTCAGCACGCAACAGAGGTCGTGGCGGTGGCGGAGGTGAACTAGCACCATTCACCTCAATACCGACCACTTCCTTAGGCTGAAAACCCAAAGCACTTAAAACAGCTTGAGCTTGTTGTTGAGCATCTTGGGTTGCTTCTGTTAATGCTTGTTGTCTTGCTTTGGCGATCGCTTGTTCGCTAGCCACAAAACTAATGCCGCTAATTTGAGTTGCACCAGCTTTGACGGCTTCATCTAACAGAGTTCCAGCGCGGTCAGTGGGAATGCGAAAACTCACGACATTGGAAGCAGCATACCCTGTGATACGCTGCACGTTATTGGTGTAACTATAAATTGGGTTAAGAGTAATACCAGTTGTTTGTAATTTTTCCACATTACGGCTCTTTAATAAAGCTACCACAGCTTCGGACCTGCGAGCAGCCTCTTGTTGTACCTCCTGTGCTGTTTTCCCCTGAACCTCCACCCCCAAACTGACTTGAGACAGAGTTGTAGGAATTGTCTCGATTCCACGACCATTGACATTTAGAGTACGCAACATCCTCTCTTTCTGTTGTGCCAAAGTAGGCTGCGTACAAATAACACATACAAGCAAGGCTAAAGATAGAATTTTCCACCAGTTCCCAGCATTTAACTGAGAACCAGACACAGCATCTGTATTCATCAAACGTTCACTCCTCTAAAAATGATTAATTGATAGAGATTAGGTTAAGTCGTGGGAAGTCAAGAGCGGTTACCTGTCACCAACAACCCTTCAGGTGAGCCACTTTGCACACTCGGGGGAACTCCCAAGGGCGCAGTGGCTCACTAACCACTCATCGCTAACAACACACAACTCACAACTCACACTCCCTAGCTCTTCCCTAAAGACACAGTTAAGAACACTGCGTCCATACAGAAGATATGTTTTTACTTTGACATGACTATAGTCAATAGTCAGAGCAGTTACATTTTTAGAAACTAAAGAAAGAAACTAAAGAATAGCTATTGGCTAACCGTTGACTGTTTACTATTGACAGTTAACCGTCAACTGTTAACCGTAAACAATTGAAGGAGAATATTTGTGGCATACTGGCTGCTAAAGACAGAACCAGAAGAGTATTCCTACTGCGATTTAGAACGAGATGGCACTACAGTTTGGGAAGGAGTTAGCAATTCATTAGCTCTCAAGCATCTGCGGACGATGGAAATTGGTGATTTGGCGCTTATTTATCACACAGGCAAACAGCGGCGAGTCATAGGTGTAGCCCAGGTCGTCAGTCAACCTTACCCCGACCCAAAATTGGATGATGCCAAACGGGTTGTTGTCCAGGTGCGAGCCGTACGAAGAGTACAAGAGCCGATAACCCTGACCCAAATTAAGCAGGACGGAAATTTTGAAGGTTTTGACTTAGTGCGCCTGACAAGACTATCTGTAGTACCAGTATCAGAGCCTCATTGGCAGCGTCTTCTGCAATTAACAAGCGGCATGAGTTAATTTATCAATGCTTTCTATAGCGCGTTTATGATAGTTGCTTTCAACAAACCTGTAAATTCAAAGAGAAGGGTTTTCCAAAATAACCGATGCACTTAGATACAATAACCTTCTCATTACCTTTGTTGGCAACCGCAACAGAAACAGCAGATAGTTCACTGATACTGGCAGCGGTGCTGCTCAGTATAGTCGTCATTTACCTCGCTAGCAAGGTAGGTGGGGAATTATTAAGCCGCTTTGGTTTACCGCCAGTCTTGGGGGAATTAGTCGGTGGTGTAGTGGTAGGCATCTCTGTCCTACATCTGTTGGTCTTTCCTGAAGGCGGGGGAGATAGTTCTAGCTCTCTCATCATGACCTTCCTTCAAACCACTGCTGGTCTCACTCCAGACGCCACTGATGCTGTTTTTACAGCGCAGTCTGAGGTGATTTCGGTTTTGTCAGAACTGGGAGTGATCATTCTGCTATTTGAAATTGGTTTGGAATCAAACATCAAAGACTTGATAGCTGTTGGTACCCAAGCACTTGTGGTAGCAGTGGTAGGGGTGGTGGTACCCTTTACTGCTGGTACAGTCGGGTTGATGACTTTGTTTGGCATTCCAGCTGTACCAGCGATTTTTGCAGGTGCCGCTTTGACTGCTACAAGTATTGGTATCACTTCCAAGGTTTTGTCAGAACTCGGGCGTCTCAATTCAAAAGAAGGGCAAATCATTCTGGGCGCTGCTGTTATTGACGATGTACTGGGAATTATCGTTTTGGCGGTGGTAGCAAGTCTTGCAAAAGAAGGCTCAGTGGATGTAAGTAAAGTCATTTATTTGATCATTAGCGCCAGTAGTTTCCTGTTGGGCGCAATTGTCCTTGGAAATATCTTCAGTAAGACTTTTGTAGCAATTGCAAGCAAGCTAAAAACTCGTGGTGGATTAGTGATACCAGCATTCATCTTTGCCTTTGTAATGGCATACTTTGCTGCCACCATTCAATTAGAGGCAATTTTAGGTTCTTTTGCCGCTGGTTTAGTCTTAGACGAAACAGATGAGCGTGTAGAACTGCAAAAGCAAGTTATCCCTATTGCTGATATGCTAGTGCCGATTTTCTTTGTGACTGTTGGCGCAAAAACTGATTTAGGAGTTTTAAACCCAGCAATTCCTAGCAACCGGGAAGGTTTGGTGATGGCGATTTTCCTGATCGTCGTTGCGATCGCTGGTAAACTCGTCACTGGCTTTAGTGTGTTTGGTCAACCTCAAATCAACCGCTTGGCAATTGGTGTAGGAATGATTCCCAGAGGCGAGGTAGGATTGGTGTTTCTTGGCATCGGCTCCTCGATTGGCATTCTCTCAAAACCTTTGGAGGCGGCAATTATTATGATGGTCATCCTAACAACCTTTCTCGCGCCTCCCCTTTTGCGGTTCGTATTCCCAGAACCAGAAACGCCAGCTACAGCAACAGAGCAACTGATTTTAGAGGATTCTTCCGGAAAATCCTTGGTCATGGAATCACCTGATTCTCAGGACACTAAATAAAAGTTTAGTGGTGTGCCACTGCTTTGTTTAAGGGGTATGTAGTGAGCGCTTAAGCGCTGTATTAAAGCAGCCTAAGTGCTTACTACATACGAGGCAAACTTGATCTCACAAACTACTAGAGTAGAGACGCAATATTTACAGCATCTGTACTTAGACCTGTACTGCGTTCTCATCAATTGCCAATATAAATAATTTGTAACTTTTCTATGACTAATGGAAACTTTTATCTCTAAATCTTCGTCCCGTAAAATTAAAATTTTCAGGAGTTTTCTTTAAACACAATCAACATTGGGAATGTTATTTTTGTTCTATCTTCCTCCTCGCTCACCCATCCAACCTTGGATATTTGTCTAGCAATTAAACAGGTGCACCCATAAGTTAATACCACATCAGGAAACAGTAGCAGCATTATCAATTGGTGCATTAACTACCAAAAATCACACAACACAAAAAATCCCTTTGTGAAGGATGAAGTGTGTAGACGCCACAAACACTTTCCAAAAGGAATAAACCTCTACACGAAAGCGTCCTCCGGAGGGCAGCTTTCTGCAAGGGTAATATGAAGTATGAACTGAAGACAAAAAAGTGAAGTATGAAGTTAAGTACAAACTATTTTTCCCTCATTCTTCTCTTCTAGACTTTATTCATGCATTTGCTGGAATTGACTAATGCTTTGAGATTTTAAATTTTAGATTGAGGAAAACTCGTGAAATTCCCAAAAAATCGGCAACTCATGAGTCAACATACAATTTACAATCTAAGATCCAAGATCTAAAAATCTGAAATGCCAGAACGGCATGAAAGACTATTAGCAACGTGCTAAAATTTGACCCCACTAAGTCATTTAAGTTCCTGATAAGGATTAATACAGAACAACATCTACCCTTAATGGTAAAACTTTAATAAGTATTAGGTAAATGGTACGCTTTCCTATCGCCCAAGTCGGATTGTATCCAAAAAATAACCACTATAACAGTGTCTTTATTAGAGCAGAAAATGATGCTTGTGGCACCAAAGCTAAAGTGTGGGCGGTGATAGTGTGAGGATTTACCGAAACTTTGACCAACAAAGAACTCAGAACTCAACCCAATACCAGCTGCAGTAAACAGTACACAGTGATTCAATAACTGATAACTGATAACTGATAACTGATAACTGATAACTCTCGTTCTGGGTTTTATGTTTTGGGTGCTTCTCCAATCATGACGGCTCTAATAAATACGAATCAGGAGAAAACACTGTGAAAACCCACTGGTTACTACCTGGTACTTTTGTAACGACTAGTTTCTTGATGGTATCGTCGCCTGCTCAAGCAGCGAAACTGCAATCCTGGCGTTTTGATGCCAATCAAAACCGATTGGAAATCAACACTCAAGGTTCGGTTCAACCCCAGGCGCAACTCGTCTTCAACCCCACGCGATTGGTTATTGATCTGCCAGGAACTGATTTTGGGCGTCCGCAGTTGACGCAGTCAGTAGGCGGTGCAATTCGCTCTGTTCGTGTTGGTCAATTTGACCCACAAACAACTCGTATAGTCGTCGAACTGAGTCCAGGTTATACCCTCGACCCGAAGCAGGTGAAGTTTGAAGGGAAAACTGCCAGTCGCTGGACGGTACAATTACCAACGCCACAAGCTGAGGGAGTTGCCTCAAGCCCCCCATCTCCAGGAACAAAAACCTCAGCAACACAAGCTGAGGAAGTCGCCTCAAGTCCCCCATCTTCAGGAACAAAAACCCCAGCAAGACAAGCTGAGGAAGTTGTCATCTCTTCTCCAAGAAATGCTTATAGCGTAGTCACAATAGACTCTGAAACTGAGAAAAAACCTGAGTTTTCTAAAGCTGTTGTCATCGCAGAAAGAACGATTCAAGTGGAGAGCGTACAAGTCACAGGAGACGGTTTTTTTGTCCGCACCAATGGTGGAAATCCTCAAACTCAGATCATTCGCAGCCGGGATCGCAAGACCATCTTCATTGACATTCCTGGTGCCACTTTGTCACCCAATTTTGGCGATCGCGATCGCTCTATAAATAAGCATGGTGTCAACCGTGTTGAATTTAATCAACTGCAAAAGACACCACCTGCTGTCCGGATGACACTGCGGGTAGACAAAGATACCCCTGACTGGCGCATCAGCACAAGCAGTTCTGGTAGTTCTAGTGGTTTGGTTGTTCTACCGAATCGTTATGCAAGTAACTTGCCCAAAAACGATTATTCTGACACCTCATCAGACAATGTTGCCAACGCTGCTATAGAAGTACCAACAAGTAACGAAATCTCCACAATTGGGTCTGTAGAGTTAGCTGCTGGTGGTACGCAACTGCTTATTAGAGGAGACCAACGTCTATCACCTGCTAAGACTGCTTGGGATAAATCATCTGGTCTATACCGCATCACGATTCCCAATGCTAAATTGGCTAGTGCCGTCAAAGGTCCAAATTTTGATGCTAGTAGCCCTGTGCTGCGCGTACGTCTACAACAACAAGACTCCCGTACTGTTGTTGTCTACGTCCAACCAGCGCCAAATGTACGAATCGGGCAAATCAATCAACTCAGCGGTCAGCTTTTGTCTTTAGGATTAGAACGTACTCGTTCTATGACACCCTCAATTGCTTTACCCGCCATACCACGACCAAACCCGCAACCTTTGCCATCAAGAACGACAGCCAGCAAGCCGCCAGCCCGTAATCCCCGTGTTAAGGGAAAAGTCGTTATCGTCGTTGATCCAGGACATGGTGGTAAAGACTCTGGAGCACTTGGTATTGGAGGAATTCGAGAGAAAGATATTATTTTGCCAATTGGCAAAAGGGTGGCAGAAATTTTGCAGCAAAATGGGCTGCAAGCAGTGCTAACTCGCGATTCTGACTATTTCGTGACCCTGCAAGGACGGGTTGACATAGCAGAGCGCACCAATGCTGATGTGTTTGTCAGCGTCCACGCTAACTCAGCAGGAGCAGATCGTCCGGAGGTGAGTGGTTTAGAAACCTATTATTATGACAATGGTCTGGGTCTCGCTCGTATCGTTCATAACAGCATTCTCCGGAGTGTGAATGTTAAAGACCGTGGCGTGCGTAAAGCCAGATTCTACGTTCTCAGAAAAAATTCTATGCCGGCAATTTTAGTGGAGGCAGGCTATTTAACTGGCCGAGAGGACGCCAGTAAACTGCCAAACAAACTGTATCAAAATCAAATGGCAGAGGCGATCGCTCGTGGTGTCATCCAGTACTTAAAGCAAAAATAAAACAATTGAGATGCCATCATAAGCAGACACCCGTCAGCAATTGCCCTGTCTTGAAAAATAGAAGCGCGAATCAAAACCTCGCAACGCTTTTTTCGCTTTTTTCATCAGAGTTCTCAACAATCCAGGAGTCATTGTAGAGACGCGCCATGGCGAGCCAGCGTTGCAGGAGGGTCTCCCTCGTGCAACGCTGGCGTCGCGTCTGTACATCTTTGTGTTTTGACTCTTAACTCTTGACGACCTTTAGCTTTTAACTATGCAAGTTTATAAGGACGCCAGCCCGAAAACCCTTGAGGATGAAATACGAAGCACAGCCGAGTGTTTCAGCCATGCTGTCTTACAAACAATCAAGGGCGGCACAAGGCGTTTACGCCGAGCGTGATGTTTGGTTTTCGTGGTTCAGCTAATAGCTCTTTTACCGGAACTTAGATTCCGGTCTTTATTTTTGTCATCGTTAGTACAGGGTGTAGGAGAACACTTTTTTAGTTCTCTTACACCCTTACCCGTGTACAGGCGCAAGGCATTGTATTCGTATGCTTCTAGACGCTTACAGCCAAACTCTGGCTACCTGGAAACAACACTTTTTGTTAAAAAAAAGTATAATCTTTGACATAATTAGTTAATTTGTTGGCGCAATTGACCAAAGGTCAGTAGGCATATGGACAATCGCCCTTTGGGTGGCACCTTTGGAGCATCAGGCTGTGCCCAAGATTATACTCCAAACAATATGCTCTCTTTACCACATCAGTTCATACCCTCTAAGATATCTAAGAATCACACAACTTAATATAGAATTCTGACGGAGTTAAGTAGAAATGACCAAGATTGACTGCTCTATTATTTTTATATTGGTGTAATCTAATGCGCATATAAACTCCATTTTCTATGCCATAAAAGCATACAAAAATCAGAGGCTCATGCCACGCTTGAGGGCTATTAACATCTATATACGAGCTAACAACTTTTTTACAGCTTAGCTCTGAGCGGTGACAGTGTGAGGATTTACCGAAACGTTGACCAACTTAGAATTCAGAATCATCCGTTGTTTCCAGGGCGGGGGAAATCTCTTTGGGTCTACCTGCAGCACGTCTTCGATAGAAGAAGGAAGCGTTTGTTTGCTTACGCTATCGTTACAGAATCCTCCGGTATCTACCTTGGAGGAATTCTCTCGTTCTGAGTTCTGGGTGCTTCTCAAATCATAACGGCTCTCATCAATACGAATCAGGAGAAAACACTGTGAAAATAAACTGGTTATTACCTGGTACTGTTGCAACTACTGCAATCTTCATGTTGTCGTCGCCGGCTCAAGCAGCGAAACTGGAATCTTGGCGTTTTGATGCCAATCTCAATCGATTGGAAATCAATACAGAAGGTTCGGTTCAGCCCCAGGCACAACTCATGTTCAACCCGACGCGATTGGTTATTGATTTGCCAGGAACTGACTATGGACGTCCGCCGTTTGTTCAACCAGTGGCTGGTGGTGCAATTCGCACTGTCCGTGTCGGTCAATTTGACGGACAAACAACTCGTATAGTCATCGAACTCAGTCCAGGTTATACCCTCGACCCTAAGGAAGTGAAATTTGAAGGCAGAACTGCCAGCCGCTGGATGGTACAATTACCAAAGCCACAAGCTGAACAAGTCGCTCCATCTTCTTCCAATAATTCTTCCAATACTTCTTCCAATAATTCTTTCAATGTTTACAGTGTGGTGAGACCTGGCTCTAACTCCACAGGGAATAAAGACACAGCTGTCAATACTGACTCTGTAGCAAATAAGAACACAGTTGTCAATACTATTGAAGGACAAACTCAAAAAGAAACAATTATTAGCAATGCTCAAGGATTGGCTCAAATTGAGAACCTACGCGTTACAGGTGACGGTTTGTTTGTCCGTATAAATGGAGGAAATCCTGAAGTTCAGACATTTCGCAGCAGTGACAAAACTGCTATTAACATCGATATCATTGGTGCAGCTCTGTCACCCCGTTTATCGCAGCAGAATCTACGAGTTAATAAGTATGGTATAAAACGAGTTGAATTCACTCAACTCAGAACAAGACCTGGTGTTCGCATGACGTTGTGGGTAGACAAAAATAGCCCCGACTGGCAAGCCAGCATGAGCAGTTTTGGCGGTTTGGTAGTTTTGCCCAATGGTGATACGAGGAATTTGTCTAGAAATACTAGTAATTCTCTTCCTAATTCAGACATACCTAGAAGTATAAACCCCCAGAACTCCAACGTAAATTTACCAGCCAGCGGCTCACTATCTACAATTGAGTCTGTGGACTTGACTGCTTCTGGGACGCAACTGCTGATTAAAGGCGACCAACCTCTGTCTGCATTTAATGGTGGTTGGGATAGAACTTCTGGTATGTTCCGCATCACCATTCCTAATGCTAAGTTGGCTGGTGCTGTTAGAGGTCCAAATTTTGATGCTAGTAGCCCTGTGCTGCGCGTACGCCTGCAACAACAAGACCCTCGTACTGTTGTCGTCTACATCCAACCAGCATCCGGCGTGCAAATTGGGCAACTCAACCAACTGACCGGTCAACTTTTGTCTTTGGAATTACGACGCTCGTTTTCTCCGTTAACTCCCCGCGTTGGTTTACCTCCCTTACCAAGAGCAAACCCACGACCATTACCGCCAATGACAAATAATCCTCTGCCCCTACCGCAGCCACTGCTACGCCCCCCGGTGCCGAATGGACGAGTTGTCGTTATGATTGACCCGGGACACGGTGGTAAAGACTCTGGCGCTCCTGGTTTGGGTGGACTGTTGGAAAAAGATGTGGTTTTGCCTATTGGCATAAGAATAGCAAATATTTTACAGCAAAATGGCGTACAAGTGATGCTAACCCGCAATTCTGACTATTTTGTGGGACTTCAGGGACGGGTAGATATGGCAGACCAAGCAAATGCTAATTTGTTTGTCAGCATTCACGCTAATTCTGTTGGTGGTCGCCCGGACGTGAATGGGTTGGAAACCTATTATTATGACAGCGGTTTAGGTCTGGCTCGTGTCGTCCACAGTACCATTCTCCAAAGTATCCCTACCCTGAGAGACCGAGGAGTGCGCAAAGCAAGATTCTACGTTCTCAGAAAAAGTTCTATGCCCTCGATTTTAGTAGAAACAGGTTATATGAGTGGTCAGGAGGATAATCCTAGGCTGGGAAGCCCAGAATACCAGAATCGCATGGCAGAGGCAATTGCTAATGGTATACTATTATACTTAAAACAAAGATAACAATGTAGTACAAGTTCCTACATAACTGCTCTGGTTTGTAGTGAATGGTGAACCACTGCGTTCTTGGAAGTTCCCCCGAATCCCGCAAGTAGCGTTCACCGTACGTCCTGCAAATAGGCTATGCCAACGCGCTTAGCGTCTTTGTTAACACTGTGACGCTCTTCCCTTGGCATACCTGAAGGGTGTGAAACTGTTAGTAGTGAAGAACTCACAACTAATAATCGCGACCATCCTGTATCTTCAAATCCAAAAACTTAAATCACTATCTGCCTGTGTTTCCATCTTCTATCTTTGAAGGCGATCTTTACGATTTTTCTCAAGCACCTCAACGTGCCCCAATTGGCATTTTTGACAGTGGTGTAGGTGGTTTAACAGTACTGCGCCAACTCTATCGTCAACTCCCAAATGAATCAATTATTTACTTTGGGGATACAGCTCGACTTCCTTATGGAATTCGCTCGCAAGCTGAGATTATACAATTTATGCGGGAAATCCTTGCTTGGTTGCAACAACAACGTGTAAAAATGGTTGTGATGGCTTGTAACACGAGTTCGGCACTGGCGCTAGAGGCGGTGCGTGAGGAATTTTCTTTACCAATCCTCGATATTATCCTGCCAGGGGCAAGGGCAGCAGTTGAGAGTGGAAAGCGCATTGGTGTGATAGCGACTCCCGCAACTGCTAAAAGCAATGCCTATCGCCGTGCTATCCTAGAGATAAATCCCGAAGTCCAAGTTTGGCAAGTGAGTTGCCCAGAGTTTGTGCCGCTCATTGAGCAAAATCGCATTCATGACTCCTACACGCTACAAGTGGCACGGTCATATCTGGAGCGATTGTTACAGCAGGAAATAGATACTTTAGTCTATGGCTGTACTCACTATCCTCACCTGGCACCCGTAGTGCGATCGCTTCTCCCCTCACACGTGAAGCTTGTTGACCCAGCAGAATATGTTGCTGCTGCTTGTGTCCAAGATTTAGACATCTTGAACCTGAGAAATACTCACTCACCTATGCCAACTCGCTTCGCCGTCAGTGGTTGCCCGCAACAATTTGCTCAGTCCTCTGTACTGTGGCTCGGTTATAATCCAACAGTTGAGGCAGTGCAGTTGACAAATACGGCACTTTATAGTACACAGTGAGCAGTTATGAGTCATTAGTACAAAGACTTTTACTAATGACTCATAACTAATGACTATGGACTAATGAAGGCTTGTTGCTTCACTCACCTTCGGCGTTACTGTAACCTCCTGCTTGCGCTTTCCTTGTGAAGCCAAAGAAGCACCCTTAGGAGTGGTTTTTTTCCCGGTTCGCTTTGCTAGTGCTAATAGTAAATAAACTGCTAACAAATAACCAGAAGCTAATATAAAAATCATCATAGGTATCTTTCCGTAAATCATTTTTTCTGCCAGCACTTCTGTCTAAGGAATATAAAATCGAATAACATAGCAGAACCACAGCTACACAAACTTATTGTTGGTACCTGTTTTTTGCATTGCAAAATGTTTGGTAGAGTTCTATCTCTCCCAGTTAAACGTTAAACTCGCTTGTATTTAGTTTTTCTTGCAAACTATGCCTACAACAGCAGTCAAATTACCAAACAGCAATTTTGAACTCCTGCTGAAGCTGTCTACCTAGTCTGCATTTTTCCGCAAACACTTTACCTTGTAGTACAAGGTATGCGCTCTCGCTACGCTAAAAAGTGCAGCTTTTTCCCTTACGGGTAGCGCATAGTTTTAACCTTAGAGGTTCGCATACCGCAACTGTGACCAATAAGATAACTCTTTTGGTCGCAGGTCACGATAGTCTATTCAGAGCCACAACACCAGATAAATAAAAATACCGAATGGTTATTTTTTTCTGGGGGTGAATATCTCAAAAATTTTAAATCCCTTGACTTTAGCGTAACACAACGACCCTGAGTTTTCAGCCAATTTTTCTGCTAAATTTGAAATTTTCTAGAGTACGTTATACAAGATTTGCCCAAATTATTCTCTAAAGGAAAATAAGTATGTGTCATAGGTGATGAGTAAGAGGTAAGAGGTTTTTCAATGTTTGTTTTCAGCTTTACTTAAACAGTTGACAGGCAAAAATGAAGTTTTTGTTAAGACATAGAGCTTTTGTCTACTGCATCAGGCTAATTGCTTTCTTCAGTATAAGTATTAAAAAGATGATATGTCCCCATAAATATACTTAAACAAGCCCAAGTATCTTTTTCTCAAGTTAGAGAACAAGATAATTGATCTCAAAGTTTTGTTAAGACTACTGCAAGTGGAGGAAGTAGAAGGCTACTAAAGTTGCTAAAAAGCTGATGTGATGACTCGTGGGGGAAGTTATCCAATGCGTGTCTATCTTCAGGCAAAACCTAAAATTTTGCGTCTTGGAGGTTTTTGGGGCAACAAATTCGCTTAGGCGTGATTAAGAAAGAAAACTCATGCTGAATGCTTTATGAAAACTTTGCGCTGGCACTGGGTTATCTTAAAATGATTATAGGATATGTAAAATTTCGTAAATAAAGCCAGAGTCTGCCCATCCATGACCCCAGCCACCTCCCTTTTTTCCCCTGTGGAAGCCGACCTGCAAATACTAGCAGACAACTTGACACAGCTAGTAGGAAATGGTCACCCTATCCTTTGTGCAGCAGCCGAACACCTATTTGGATCTGGGGGAAAACGCATAAGACCGGCGATCGTCCTCCTGATCTCGCGGGCGACAATGCTCGAACAAGAAATTACGCCCCGTCATCGACGCTTAGCTGAGATTACGGAAATGATTCACACGGCAAGCTTAGTGCATGACGATGTGGTAGATGAATCCGAGATGCGGCGCGGCGTTCCCACAGTTCACAGTTTGTTTGGCAACAGAATAGCGATATTGGCAGGAGATTTTCTCTTTGCTCAATCTTCTTGGTATTTAGCCAATTTGGACAATTTGCAGGTGGTAAAACTGCTGTCGGAGGTAATTATGGATTTGGCGTCTGGGGAGATACAGCAGGGATTGAACCGCTTCGATGCGAGCATCTCAATTGAGACTTACCTCAATAAGAGTTATTACAAAACTGCCTCTTTAATTGCCAATAGCTCTAAAGCAGCCGGGTTACTCAGCGAAGTTTCTCCAGAAACAGCCGAACATTTGTATAGCTACGGGCGTCATCTTGGTTTAGCATACCAAATTATAGATGATATTTTAGATTTCACAGGTTCGGTAGAAATTTTAGGTAAGCCAGCAGGATCGGATTTAAAAAGTGGTAATCTAACCGCACCAGTTTTATTTGCTTTAGAAGAAAAAAAATACTTGGAAGTTCTGATAGAAAGAGAGTTTGCCCAGGAAGGAGACTTAGAGCAAGCCATATCCTTGATACATGACAGTCAAAGTATTGAGCGGGCAAAAGAGTTAGCCGCTCATCATGCGAAGCTCGCTGTGGAGCATATTACGCATCTGCCACCTTCTGAATCTCGCGCTTGCTTGATTAAGATAAGTGATTACGTCCTCAGTAGGCTTTTTTAGGGTACAAGAACCAGTGATGAAGGATTAAGTAATAATTCTTAATCCCCCATCAGCAATCCCTCATAGGTGATCAGTTCATGCAATATCCGGAGGAATTTCTCTTTTTGGTCGGTTTTGCTGCAACTGCTGTTGTATTAAGTTTTGCAGGTCGGCTCGTCGGACTTCGATTGAGTCAGTATTAGTGCGAGGAGTTTCAAAAAAAACTATACTATCTACGGGTTCCATTGCTACCAATTGGAACAAAATATGAGTCACAGGGATGGGTGCAGCTACCAATTGAGGGTCAAGCCCAGCAGATGATCTGAGTGGGACATCCTGTATTGTAGGAAAAGCATAAATTACGCGCTTTTCCAACGGTGGATTCGCGCGATCGCTCAATGTAGTCAAAACCCAGCTTTGTTCCATATTTTGGAGAATATAGTACTGGGAATGGCGTAATTTCTGGGCGATCGCGCTAAGGACGGGAGCGATTGCTGTCACAAGTTGCGGTATAACACCATCTTGGGGTGCATTGTCGATCAGCAATTGAATTTGTGCTTGTAAATCCATAATGACCTGTAAACTAATGACTGGGTAGAGGCAATAACATCCATCAAGAGCAAACAATCAAACGAAATTCAGGAATCATAAATTCAGCCTAATCTTAAACACACAATTTAGGCGCGTTTGACTTGTAGGCAAAATCTTGACCCAATACCCACAGTGTTATCAGGTGGTACTTAAGTATGTTAGGGTCTTTCTAAACACTGGACTATGAATTCAGCCGCAACCACAACAATTCAGGGAGTAAGTTCTATCGGCGTAGAGGCGATATTTCAACTCCTTTTCAAGGAGCTTCAGCAATCAACCAAAGCATCGGAGCAAAATTGCCGCGATGTGGCAACACGAATTGCTGCCGAAGTTTATAGAATTTGCAATGAAAGCAAGCGCATCCAAGCGACCGGTGCAGTCGAAAGTTCTGCAATCAGCCTAGCCCGACATCGGTTGCAACAATGTCTCAGGTATTACGAGTTAGGTTCCAATCGAGGCAGAATAGAATTACACAGTACTTTGAGTGCGATTATCTATCGCTACATCAATCCTCCTCAAAGACAATTGAGCTATCAAGGACGGCTCGTCGTCATTGAAGATTTTCTGCAAAGTTTTTACCTAGAGGCATTAAACGCCTGCCGACGGGAGAACCAACTGGGTCCTACCTATAGTCCCAAAACTCTTTTAGAATTAGCAGAATACATGGCATTTACAGAACGTTATGCCAAGCGCCGAATTCCCTTACCTGGGCGTCAACAACAGCTCATTATTCTCCGAGCGCAAACATTCTCCCAACAACAACCCCCGGAAACTTGCGTAGACATAGAACAGGCGGCAGAAGGTAGTGGTAACGAAGCCGATGGCTCTTGGGAAGATCCAGCTGTGCAGCAATTGCGAAGTGCAATGGCAACACAACCAGAGCCAGAACCCCAAGAAGATACCTTACGCTCTGTCGTCGTTACTGAACTGATGAATTATCTAGAAGAGCGGCAACAATCAGACTGTGCTGATTACTTCGCCCTCCGTCTCCAAGATTTGTCAGCGCAGGAAATAGAATCGATTTTGGGGTTAACTCCTCGCCAGCGAGATTATTTGCAGCAGCGGTTTAAATACCATCTCATCCGGTTTGCCTTATTACATCGCTGGGAGTTGGTTCACGAGTGGTTGGAAGCAGATTTACACACAAATTTGGGCTTGACTCCTCAACAATGGGAAGTGTATACAGCTGGGCTGGACGAGAAACAACGGTCTCTATTACAGTTGAAACAAGAAGGTCATCCGGATGAAAAAATTGCCAAAACTTTAGGGTTATCAATGGCACAATTACAAAAACGGTGGTTTAAAATTCTGGAACAAGCTTGGGAAATTCGTAACTCCTTAGTGTCCGGATCGGGTGCATCTACTCATGAATAGTGACTCAGAATCCTTACAAAACCAGTTACTCGCTTGGTTGCTGGCAGAATATGCCCAAACAGGCGAGCCAAACTTGGTTGAGTGTGAGGAAAATGAAGGGGTAGAAAATTTTAGTGAAATCGTCGCCGCCCTAAACGGTGGCGCTTTTGAGTTAAAATCTATACCCCCAACCTTTCGACTGGGAGAAATTCCAACTGTGCAAGAACGTTTTCAAGCCGTCCTTAAACGTCGGTTACAAAGTCAAATTCAAAATCATCCACCGCTATTTCCTTGGGAAGCACAACTTACAGAGTATCCCGAGTGTCTTGACAATCCATCGATTGAATTAGTTCCGGTATGGGGCTGGGCGGCGCAGCAATCCAAGCTGAATCTGCCGATTCCACTGCCGGAAAGAGTTTTCCAGCAATTACTGGAGAAGTGTCAAGCGCTCGTTGCCTCTTCACTGCCGTTAGGGGCAAAACTTGTTGCTGCTGTGGAGAGCTTATTTCCTGAGGATTCTCAGGCACTGAACGACTTAGCCGGATTGGTGCTAAGAACTCCCTCTCGTTCTGTGGATGTAGAAACAATGCCGAATCTAGAAAGTGAGTACCCAGATTTACAGCCCCCTCAACAGATGGCGCTGTCATTGCTGGCGGCAAAACAGCTGCTAGAAAATCTGACTCTGCCTATTTCAGCTACCAATCCAGTGGTAGAAAGGCAATGGCTAACGAGTGCAGGTGTTCTTACTCTCAAGGTAGAATACCAAACTCAAGGTCAAGTGACGAAGCTAAAAGTTCAAAGTGAGTTGCCCTCTAAAGCGATTGTGAAGCTCCAGGGAGATGCCTCGCAAGCGATCGCCGATTCGTCGAGTCCAGGATGCTTGAGTGTAGAATTACACGACACGCAACCGAACCAAACTTATACCCTGGAAGTTGAGTTAAAAGAAATAGACCAAAAACCACTTTTGTTTGTGATTGTTCCCACAATGTAAATAAATCTTGCCATCGCTAGCAATCCACATTGATAAATGCCATTGATATAAAATGAATATCCTGGGAAAGGAAAAATACCCCATTTTTAAACAAGCGGTCATTAGGGCGTCTACAGAAAGCTGCTATGAGGAAGAGACTTACGAGTTCGGTTTCACCGACTCACTTTGTGTCTGTGGCGTCCATATCATCGCTTGACTAAAATACCCATAGACTGCTTTCTCCTTTGCGATGTTTAACAGATCCAGGATACGTTGGCGTCTACCTGCAAGTGTTTTCTGGCGGCAAAATATGCAGGATTCGCCGTTAATGGAAGTGGAAAATTCAATTGCCTTGCGGGTGCTCGTGCTAGCGTTGGTCATTGTCGGAATTGTGGCGACGGATACTGCTGCTGAGACTCAATTCAGTCTTTGGTCGGTACCGCTTTCAATGGTGGGCGCGATTTGGAGTTACTACCATCGCCACAATTACAATGTCTCGGTTAAGTTCTGTATCGCCATAGGAATGTTAGCAGCACTGGGGGCTTTTTTTGGGCGATTGTTTGGCGAGTTAAATGATACGCGGCTGGCATTAGCGGAGTTATTAATTCAACTCCAAGTATTTCACAGTTTTGATATGCCTCGCCGCAAAGACTTGGGATACTCAATTGTCATCGGGTTGATTCTGCTGGGTGTTGCCGCTACCCTCTCGCAAACTTTAGCATTTGCCCCAGTGCTGCTATTATTTTTAGGGATCGCTCTACCAACCCTCGTTCTAGAGTACCGTTCACGGCTCGGCTTGCAGCCGTTAAAATTGTTCTCAGGCTTTGCTTGGGAACAAGATAAAAATCAAAAATTACCTTCAAATTTTTTTACTTCTTACTTTTTACTTTTTACCCTGATTGTGGTATTGAGACTGGGGATTTTTGCTGTTTTGCCCCGGTTTCCTGCATATCAGGTGCGAATGTTTCCAGTAAGTTCTCCGATAAACATTCAAAGAGATTTTACAGGACGCAGGATCATCAATCCCGGTTATGCCCGTCAAGGTCATGGCAAAAATCAAGGCAGTGGTAACACTAATACAGGAGAAGGAAACCAAACTGGTGAACCAGGGCTATTGAATGATAATTTTTATTACGGCTTCAATAGCTCCATGAACCAAAACCTCCGAGGTGTGATGAAACCCAAAGTCGTTATGCGAGTGCGCTCGCAAAGCGCGGGTTTTTGGCGGATGCTGGCGTTTGACCGCTACACCGATCAAGGATGGGAAATTTCACGTAACGAGCAGGTGCAAACCCTGAAGCGTTCGCCTTGGTGATACCAAATCTTCCTTAGTTTAGCACCTATCTTTGGGAAGAGTCAAAAAATAGTACAAACATACACAGTTGTGTCGGATTTGCCAAACTTGATTCCAGCTTTGGCTTATCCCAAGGAAATTTACTTCCCGACACCGATGATTGCTGTGGATACAGAAGGCTCTTTGCGATTGCGCGGAGCGCAGTACCCTAAAGGGCAATCGCATGTGGAATTATCTGAAGGTTTGACATATACGGTCATTTCGGAAGTACCGTATCGCGATCGTACTTTGTTGGGGAAAACCTCAACCAAGTATCCACAGACTATAGAAAAATACTATTTACAAGTCCCACCTGAAATTGCTCATAAACTCAGGCAACACACCGAAGAAATCCGGGGGCTTCTGACCAATACTCGCTCGCCAGAACTCTTA
Source organism: Scytonema sp. PRP1 (assembly GCF_036697665.2). Taxonomy (NCBI): domain Bacteria; kingdom Bacillati; phylum Cyanobacteriota; class Cyanophyceae; order Nostocales; family Scytonemataceae; genus Scytonema; species Scytonema sp. PRP1. The sequence goes on from NZ_JBAHYJ020000113.1 coordinate 317,875, forward strand.
ATTTATCAAGCTTGTAGCGCGTTTAATATTAGTAGCGAATGAGTTAGTAGCGAATGAGTTCTTTTTTGGTGAGAAACACTCAATAAGCTCATGCGCTTCTATAGCCGTTCTCAATTGGGTGTAATACAGATTGTTGGTAGGGGTTGTTGTATGCCCATACGAGTCAAGCGCGACAGTTGAATGATTGGACTATTGAGTATTTTTTTAGTATTTTATGTCAAGTTTTTTGCTTGACTATCCTTTTGTTTACCTATACCTTTGGGTATATTTTCAAGAAAGTTGGCTAATAAATTGCTAAAAAAAGCATTTGTTAGTTAAAAACGAGGACAGGCGTGAATATAAGCGTTGTAACTCCTATTTTTTGTGGATAACATGGAAAATAATTCTTTCAAAGCTTCTCACACCGCGTTTAGCGTCAGTTTTTTATGGACATTCAGTTAATCAACATCGGCTTTGGCAACATCGTGTCTGCCAACCGAGTCGTTGCCATTGTCAGTCCAGAGTCTGCCCCAATTAAGCGGATCATTACCGATGCACGCGATCGCGGTCAGCTGATCGACGCAACTTACGGTCGCCGCACTAGGGCTGTCATTATCACTGATTCCAGTCACGTTATTCTTTCGGCGATTCAGCCAGAAACGGTAGCGAATCGCTTTGTCATTACGCGCGATCATCATCAAGCTGTGGATAATTGACTCAAGGTAGGTTGATACCCCCACTTTTGTTTGCACTATACCAGCAGTACGATGTGAATTAAACTGGTTTTATGTCACCCAGACTACAAAAGTTTTTTAGTCAAGAGTCATCTGACTCATGGCTAGTAAATACTATCTACTGATTAATTCACTCCGAAGAGCGGATAATGCAAGTTATATCTACCAAAAGTGCTGCTACTACTAAAGAATGCCCACCTGTGGGCAAGCTGATTATTTTGACAGGTCCGAGTGGAGTTGGCAAAGGCACTTTAATGCGATCGCTCCTACAGCGTCATCCAGAACTGCATTATTCTGTATCCGTGACGACTCGTTCTCCTCGCCCAGGGGAAATTGACGGCAAAGATTATTACTTCGTAAGCCGTAGAGAGTTTGAACAATTGGTGGCTGCTGGCGAATTACTGGAGTGGGCAGAATTTGCTGGTAACTATTACGGTACTCCTCGGGAAGCCGTCATTAACCAAGTTCGCTCTGGCAAGTGCGTTGTGCTGGAAATTGAGCTAAAAGGGGCACGACAAATTCGTGCTTCTTATCCTAGCGCCTTCAGCATTTTCATTTTGCCGCCTTCTATGAATGAATTAGAGAAACGGATACGTGGTCGCGCCCAAGATTCAGAAGAGGCGATCGCTCGTCGCCTACACCGCGCTGAAGAAGAAATAAGTGCCGCTGATGAATTTGATCTGAAAATCGTGAATGACGATTTTGAAACTGCTCTAAATACAATCGAAGCGGCTATCTTTGGTTGACACTCCAAGGGATGACAGCCACGATCATTCTTTGAGAAGGCACTCGCTATCTTAGTAGGTGTGTTCTTGATAATACTCCTACTCGCTAGGCAATGCAAATTGCCTCTACTCTGTAGGTCTAGGAAATATCTAGCCTACTTTCTTTTTCCTCAAAAGGTTGGCTATCGTTAATACACTACTTTTGCTTGCGACTTGCTTGCATTAGCTATAACTGCATCCAGAGTGTAGAGCGTCTAATCTTCCAATTTTCATCGAAAATTTGGGTCTGAAACCCCGTCCTTCTAGGACGGCTTTATATTTATGAACCATTACCGCCTTGGGGTTACTTGAATCGGTGTACTCTTGTACTGTACTTTCGAGCTTGACAATTACCATCTCGAATCGTTCACCCTGTACGCATAACGGTGTTGCTCCCCGTAGAGCCTCCCTTTCGGGGTAATGTGAGCCTAGACAATGTTATTGGTCGGTACTTTATCAAAGACACTGGCTTAACCCTCTAAAGCTGTTTAATCCTTGATTTCTAGAGCTACAGACTGGCATCACGCATCCGTAGGTAGGAACTTAAACGCTTACCAATAACGTAGTACCAAGGTACTGAGTCGGGTCAACTAATCCTAAAAGTTTGAGGCTAGAAGCCCCAAGCCGCGAGAAAGGGGTGTTGACGGTCAGGCAAAGTTTACTGCGTCTCGACCAGCTACATCTATTCTACCATTTGACAGGGGTAAAGCTCTCTCGGTATTCTCTTGTCAAAGCTAAAAGAACAAGTAAAGGACGCCAAGAAAAAGTTATGTCAACCTTTTCTTTGCGTCCTTTATTTTCTATCATCTGTCCAATGTCTAATAACTTATGACTAAGGACTCATAACCAAATAAAGTCTTAAGGATGAAGGAGCGAGGCTGAAATACTCAACACTTCACTTAGTACTACCCTACCATTGTCAAATCCCGTTAGGGGTCTCCACACTTCATCCTTCAGGTGACTTTTAACCAAACAGATTTTGAATTAAACCCCAATTGCTAGTTAAAAAGTAAGCGACTACCGCACCACCAACACCACCGATTAAGAAAGCACTGGCAAAGCCGTTCCAACCTTCTTTGGATCTAAAAGCATCTGGAGGGTTGGGTGTAGTGACAGTAACGTGTGGTTGAGGGGGATTGCTATTGCCATATAGAGATAGGCAACCCGTCAAAATGACAACAAAGCTCAAAGTTGCCAGTAATCCAGCTAAATTGGCATTAGCCGTATCGCGCAGGGGACCCAATTTGGCAAAAGGACCAAAAAGCCAGTAACCATGAGCCATACCAATTTCTAGCCCTCGTCTGAAAGGAGTATGCCCTGGGCGATAGGCGGGTAAGGCATTAATGTACCACTTGACTAGGGGTGAAGCATTAATTGGTGTTTCCAGATTACCGCGTTGTGGGTCGCGCCCTTCAGGAAAAACAACTTCGCGATTTCTAGCGTCGCTGGGGCGATTTTTTGATGCATCTACTGCTGTTGCTATATCTGCCATATTTTCTGTTTTCCTCTAGATGGAATTGTGGCATGATTTTCAAATTAATAATAATTGTTACTGGTAGCTAAATTTCATTGTTGCTCTTGAAGTTTATAAAAATTAATTTAGCTATTTTATATGTTTTGAAATATTTACAATTTGGCATCGTGTGTCCAGTATGACTCGTTTGAACGCACTATTTTTACGACTTATCGAAGTCAAGTTAAAAGTTATAACTTATAAGTTTTCAGTCAGGAGTTGGAAACTATGAAATATCAACGATGAATTATAGATTTATAACTCATCATTCATAATTCATAATTTCTAACTCCTAACTTTTATGAAGAATCTACGGTAATGGATGGAAAAGAAGGTCTGGGAAGAAGTAGTTAAATACGATCAAAATAACCGCAGTCACAATCAAATTGGCAAACAACAAGACCGGTGCCAGGGAAAGATATTGAACGAAATAATTTGGCTGATTTTGCGCCATGAATCATTCTCCTAAATAAGTTACTTCAATGAGATGATTGTGGATTGTGAATTGTTAGTTGTTAGTTGTTAGTTATCAAAAAGTATCACTAACCACTAACTCACTTCCAATCTTAAAATCCTTACTAGCGTGGGGAAATGGGGATTTCTTCATCCTTGGCTGTTAATTCACCCGACAGCAATTCTCTCAGGGCGGCTACAGGCCAAGTAAAGCCTGACAGCATAATTGGCAGTGCCTTTGCCACATCAATCTTGACTTCTCTCCATTCGACATCACCGCCTTCTTTTTTGTTTGTTTGGAGATAGGTGCGACCTACCCAACCAATCCAACCGGCGATATAGAGGAACAGAATGCCAGGAATCGTGAAGTCACCAACATGGCTGAGACGACCATCCACGATCAGATGAGGTAAACCTTCGGGACCGCACAATTGCTGAGAATAACGCTCAAATCGTTTTTCCCCGGAAGCAGGGTCAAAGTTAGTAGCACGGGCAGCTTGTACCCGTTCTAGGAAGGCAGGAGATTCGCTGCAAGGCACAAGACCTGTCCCTGGAGTCTGCGCTTGAGCAGGTGGGGCAAAGTTGAACCAAACACAAATCGTTAAAATCAAAGCAAACAAGCGTCGCATGGAATTGTTTCCTTTTATTACGAAACAAAAAGTTTTTTGTACAAAACGAGGCGGCTTGTACAATTCTGATTTGCATAACTAGCAAGTCATCATATCTCTTGCCCGTGAACCGAGTAAAGTTGAAGTAAATAAAAGTTAAAGCTTCTCAAACAAATCTTTGGGAGCGCCGAGCCATAAGTGGTGAGTCTTGAGTCAAAATTTTTCTGTTTTTCACGTAGTTTTTTGGTTCAAAACCAATTCCAGATTCTTCTGACTCAGAACTTACCACGGTTGACTCAACACTCTCTCTATCAAAACTCAGAACTTAGCATTTTTTTAGCAATGGCAACCGTTTTGGCAATTGAAACTAGCTGTGATGAAACCGCCGTGGCGATTGTTAACAATCGTGAAGTTTGTTCAAGTATTATTGCCTCGCAAATTCCAGTGCATCAGCAGTATGGTGGAGTGGTGCCGGAAGTCGCATCGCGCCAGCATCTAGAAATCATAAATGAGGCGATCGCCCAAGCCTTGGAACAGGCACAACTAGACTGGAGCAACATTGATGGGATTGCGGCAACTTGTGCTCCAGGACTGGTTGGGGCGCTGTTGGTCGGCTTAACTGCCGCCAAAACCTTAGCAATGGTACACAACAAGCCATTTTTGGGAGTTCATCACCTCGAAGGTCACATTTACGCAACTTATTTGAGTGAGCCAACGTTAGAGCCTCCTTTCCTTAGCTTACTGGTTTCCGGTGGACACACAAGCTTGATTTACGTCAAGGATTGTGGTGTGTACGAGACTTTGGGCGAAACTCGTGATGATGCTGCTGGTGAAGCGTTTGATAAAGTGGCACGTTTGTTGCATTTGGGCTATCCCGGCGGACCAGCAATTGACAGGCTAGCACTCGAGGGAAATCCCCAAGCGTTTACCTTACCAGAAGGCAAAATCTCCTTACCAGGTGGTGGATATCATCGGTATGATGCCAGTTTTAGTGGGTTAAAAACAGCGGTACTGCGGTTAGTGCAGCAGTTTGAAAAAGATGGGCAGTCTTTGCCAACGGCAGATGTAGCGGCTAGTTTTCAGGAAACTGTAGTACGCTCGCTCACCAAAAGGGCGATCGCTTGTGCCCAAGACTACGGTCTTTCCACGATTGCTGTTGGTGGGGGTGTAGCAGCTAACAGTGGTTTAAGACAACAGTTACAACGCACAGCAGAAACTCACAACCTACGCGTGTTATTCCCCCCCCTAAAATTTTGCACCGATAATGCTGCGATGATTGGCGCTGCTGCTGCTGACCATCTCAACAGAGGTCATACCTCTCCTCTCACCCTCAGCGTTCAGTCTAGGCTAGCGTTAACCCAAGTTATGCAGTTGTATCAAGGGTGATCACAGGAATGAGGAGAATATTACTCCCTCATCTCCCTCATCTCCCTCATCTCCCCCATCTCCTCTGCTTTGTAGTACTGCACAATCAGAGAGCGGATGTGAGTAGCAACCGCGTCCGGCTGTTCCAACATGGCTAGGTGCCCGCAATCAGGAATTTCGATAACATTGTCACCACAGTAGCCGAAAAGAGGGTGAAAGCTAGCTAAATGCCGCACATACTTGGGTTCCATAACCTTGTCTTCCGCACCAGTAAGGAAATAAATCGGTTGCTTGAGTTGAGAAACAAGTTGAGGCAAGCGGTTAATTTCTTCTTCTGTTGTAGAATCTAGCAGTGCTCCCAAAGCTGCTTCTGGATCTGCAACAACAAAATCAATCACCCGCTGACGCGCCCAATTGCGCTCCAAGGGGCGTGCTACACTCGCTCTGGTAAACAGTAAATCAATCAGAGGCACTTGGCTAAGCCATTTCGGGCGAAGTTGCAAAAACCGCTGACCCGCCGAGCGAAACTGCTCAAACGCTTCTTTAAGATAAATTCCACCACCTGAGTTAATACAAATCACACCTTTGACAGATTCAGGCATTTGAGCAGCACCCCAAAGAGCGATCGTGCCTCCTAAAGAGTGACCAACCAACCAAGCACTCTTAACGTTTAATTGTTGCAGGAGATCTGCTAAATCGTGAGCATAGGCAGCCGGAGTATAAGGAGAATCAAAGGGATTAACAACCGCACGACTAGATTTATCACTTAAGCTGAAATAAGTTTGTTCTCGACTAAAATCAGTTTTTAACCTAGACTGCGACTCTCCAAAACCTCTCAAATCATAGGAAAGACACTGAAAATCATCTGACAACCGAGAAATCACAGGTTGCCAGTATCCACTGCTATTGAGCCATCCGTGGATAAAAACTAAGGTGTGAGGATAGTCCGTGGGAGCCGTTAGCTCGTATGCGTGTGGAACGCCCAAGATTTCGATGGTTGCCATACTCCTATCGTACCCCGTTCAGGCAGGCAGTAGGGGAAGCAGGAAAAGCTTGGCTCAGACCCAGACACGGAGAAATTTTCTCTTGGCTGTCCCATCCCTCATCTCCCTCATCTCCCTCATCTTCCCAACAACAATTCTCAGGGCTACTGAAAATCTTCGCTCTAAATAAGAGCGGTGTGGCGAAAGCCCCCGCGATGGGAGCCGGGGGTAAGCTTACGTTCAAATACTTCTGTTTTAGTTAATTTGTCGTTGGCTCTACAACAAAATGCTAAAGTTGAAAGAGATTAGTGTGAGACACACTCTTGCTGACTACTGTCATTCAAAATCCCGCAAAAACACAAAAAACTGTCTGTGTAAGGGGGATAAAAGGTCGGTAGTTCGGTGATCCGTGAATCAGCACTCTTCTCAGTAGTAACCAATTCAGTTATAGTACCCGAACCGCGTTGGCATGGGTTTTTGGAAAACTTGGTTTAGTACATCAGAAGCTACCTCAACAACCAGAACAACACCCTTAGAAGAGTATGCAGTGGAAACTGTTGGTAACTCAAACTCTAATAGTGTTGGCGAAGTTCATCAGCAGGAAACTCGCATAGTTTTTAGTACGGAGCGAGATATCGACCTGTATGAACTAGAGGAACTATGTGATTCAGTCGGTTGGTCGCGTCGTCCTCTGCGAAAAGTGAAAAAAGCTATTGAGCATAGTTTTCTCGTAGCCTCTATGTGGCAAGTGCGAGGAAACAAAAGGCGACTTATTGGTTTTGCCCGTGCGACGTCAGATCATGCCTTTAATGCCACAATTTGGGACGTGGTAATTCATCCGGAATTTCAAGGTAAAGGACTGGGTAAGGCTCTCATGAAATATGTACTCAAAAAGCTTAGGAGTGAAGAAATTAGCAATGTTACTCTTTTTGCTGACCCCCATGTTGTAGACTTCTACCGGACTTTGGGTTTCATGTCCGACCCAGAAGGCATCAAAGGTATGTTTTGGTATCCTCATTAATTTTTAAATGAACACAGTAGCTTTTACCACAAACTCAGCTAGGATTTTAAGGTTTGACTATTAAGACGCTGTTTGCCATAGAGCGAAAAGCGGTAATTCCTTATTGGCATCACTTCCAATTAGAACGGGTAAGTGGTTGTTAATTGCTTGCAGTAGGTGAGTATATCCTACACAAAGCTTGATAAAGCAGGGTGTTGGCAAAAAGTAAAAAGCGTGGTATGATTAGAAAGCTAATCCAAAAAATTACACAAGTGAGTCAAGCACTATTAGTGTAATAAACAAGTAAAGGTTAGTTGGCTTCTGTTATCGGGATGTAGCGCAGCTTGGTAGCGCGCCTGCTTTGGGAGCAGGATGCCGCAGGTTCAAATCCTGTCATCCCGATATATAAATATTAATGAAGAAATCCTAGACCAGTAAATTGGTCTAGGATTTTTTACATATTTTTTAGCTAATACATATACCTGGTAAGTATGTAACCAGCCCTTTTCCTGTCCCAGACGCTGAGCATCGACAGGGTACGTGCGCAGAACTTACAGCAGAATTCAGGAGTCAGAAGTCAGAAGTCAGAAGTCAGAAGTAAAAAGGGCTTGATGTCTGACTTTTAGATAACAACGTTGTACTTCATTTACTTGCAATGTGCTGTATGAATATGACTTTGGACCTCGCTGGGCGCAAAACGTACCTCCAGCGTATAGCAAGCACGCAGTTGCTTCTATCGGGCGTCTACAAATGTTATCTCAATTTGGTAATGTAAATTACCAAAGAATACACATATAAAAAAATATAGTTTTTTTAGCAGAAACTATCAAAAAATCAAATAAAAAGTCAACATTTGCCTGTTTTTGGACTGTTAGTTTGATATGTAAGTGTATGGACACATAAATTGCATATTTTCCTGGAAGCTGTAATGATGCTGCATTGTGCTTTTATTATTCTCTATTAGCCAAAGTTATTTTTAAGCAGTGAGTTACTGCAAAAGTGCAAAAATCTGTAAATCTTGAAACATTTTGCAGCAGCCCTAGCAGGAACGATTTAATATTTCTTGTCGTCAACTATAGGTGAGAAAGCCAATAAAATGGCAGATGATGCCTTAGGTAAAGAGAAGATTTATCGCCGATCTTGTTAAGATACAGCAGGCATCTACACTTCTTCGTGCAATTTTTAGTAAGGCGAAATTGAAACACCAAAAACAGCACACTCAATTGGTAAAGAAGGTACTATAACTAAGACTAGTTGGTGCTGTGCAAATCCAACTATTTGTCAGACTTGATTTTAGATGTATTGATGCGAGGAGAAATCATGAATTCATTAGTTCGCTGGGGCACAACATTGAGTTTAGTTGGGAGTACTCTGCTGGCAACGGTTTTTAGCGGGAATGCTCCAGTACTCGCATTGACAGAACAACAAATTAAAGAAAAATTAGACCCGGTACCAGTGTTTTTGATTACTAACAACCAAGGTGTACCTCTAACTCGTACTGTCAATGGGCAAAATGGACAAAACGGACAAAACGCGCAAAAGAAGCAAGCCACAGTGACAGATGTTTTCATGAGTGGACAGGACGCTCAGGCTTTTATCACCCAACTGCAGAATGTCCAAGGCAAAGACCCGAAAATGGCAGAAATGTTAAAAAGCCTGCAAGTGACACCTGTACCCTTGGGGATGATTTATCAAAGACTTCGAGAAAATGCTAAGAAACCAGACAACCTCGTGTTTGCTTTTAACCCTGGAAAGCAGGATCTAGACGGGGCGGTGACATTGCTGCGCCAAAGTGGTAAAGAAGTTAAGCAGTTCCCCAGTGTGCCTGTTTTCATCGTTAGGTCGCCAGACAAGGGGTATGTATCCGTGAAACGGAAAACTGACAACAAGGAAGTTATTCCTCTGTTTTTAAGTCAAAAAGACGCTCAAGGTTTGTTGAACCAAGTCAAGCAACAAGTTCCCAAGGCTGAGATTCAGGTTGTGGACATAGACGGAGTTATTAAAACTATGCGGGATAAAAATGATCCGTGGCTCAGCCAAGTATCTATAGTGCCATCTACCGAAAGTATGCAGTATGTTATTAGCAAGCAAAATAATGCAAAGCCTGGTGGCTCTGCTCCGAATCAAACCCCCTCTGCCAAACCTTCCGCACCTGCTCCTAAAAAATAATAAAATTATGCCTTAAGATAGAGGCATGAAGGATAAGGAATCGTCAGTAACTGGTTTGCAACTTTGGCAGTGGCGGAACGCGGCAATTCAATCTGCGATCGCCACTGGAATTTCACCTGCTGAAGTAGATTGGTTACTACAAGAAGTTGCTGGGTTAGACCGATTGGCATTGCGTTTGGAATCATTTAAAGACCGAAATCAGCTTGCTTTAGAGTTATCTTTAGAAGATTTAGACAAACTCTGGCAGCGGCGATTAAATGAACACTTGCCAGTACAATATGTTGCTGGAGCGACTCCTTGGCGAAACTATAAAATTGCTGTGTCCAACGCGGTTTTGATTCCTAGACCAGAAACAGAGTCTTTGATAGATTTAGCTGTCGCGGCTACTGAAAGTGGGACAGATCCGTCTTTAAAACAAGGACACTGGGCTGACTTGGGAACTGGTAGTGGCGCGATCGCGATTGGGCTGGCAGATGTTTTCACGAAAGCAATCATTCACGCTGTTGATTACAGTCACCAGGCGCTTCTGGTTGCAATGGCAAACGCCCAAAATTTAGGTTTTGGGGAGCGCATTCGATTTTATCAAGGTTTTTGGTGGCAACCTCTGGAATCGCTCAAGGGTCAGTTTAGTGGCATGGTGTCTAACCCGCCTTATATCCCCACCAACATCATACCTACCCTACAACTTGAAGTCGTTAACCATGAACCACATCTCGCTTTAGACGGGGGTGCTGATGGTTTGGATTGCATCCGCCATTTGGTAGAAGTTTCCCCCACCTATTTACGACCCGGTGGGGTGTGGCTCATTGAAATGATGGCAGGACAAGCAGATACCGTGCAAGAAATGTTGGAAAATCAAGGTAGTTATTGCAACATTCAGATTCACAAAGATTTAGCTGGTATTGAGCGCTTTGCCCTGACGTATAAAAAAAGTACGTAATATAGCGTTTGGATTAGGGATTAGCGATTAGGGATTAGCGATTAGGGATTAGCGATTAGGGTAAGGTGTGAGTATTGTCCAGTCCCCAGTCCCCAGTCCCCAGTCCTCAGTCCCCAGTGCCCGTTAATATAGGAAAATTTTCTTCCTTTTTCCACTGATAATTAGGTATTCTGAGTTCTGAGTTCTGAATTCTGAGTTCTCTTCATGCAAGTTTCCCTAGACGCCCTTGTGGCTGGTGTACGTGCTGGTCAATTAATAAGTTTTCCCACAGATACTGTTCCCGCACTGGCAGCTTTACCAGAACAAGCAGGCTTAATTTATGCAGCAAAGCAGCGGAGTCGCGATAAACCTTTAATATTAATGGCAGCCAGTGCTGAAGAAATTTGGTCTTTTGTCACGGGTGATGACAATGAGTATAAGATTTGGCACAAAATTGCTAAGAAATATTGGCCAGGAGCGCTGACTTTGGTGTTGCCTGCTTCAGCAAGTGTACCAAAAGCGATGATTTCTATTCCTGATGGAGATTTAGACACCCAAAAGGGTCAGCCGACTGACTGCATGACAATAGGGATTCGAGTGCCTGATTGTAGGATTGCTCAGACAATTTTGACACAAACAGGTCCTCTGGCAACCACCAGTGCTAATTTATCAGGTCAGCCCCCCTTACAAACAATGTTAGAAATTTCGGCACAGTTTCCCGATGTTTTGACTCTGGCGGCGACGGAACTTAAAGACGAGATACGAGGAATTGGTGTCCCTTCCACTGTTGTTAAATGGACTGGAAAGAATTGGCAAATTTTACGGCAAGGTGCTATAAAGGTAGAGCTTTAAGCCTTGGATTCAGTAGATAAAAGAGTATTTTCTGTATGGGGCGACTGCCTAGGGCAACTATGCTCTTTGCCGAAACAGGTCTGTTGTCTACTTGAGTTGTTTACTTGAATGGCATTATTTTTAAGGTGGATGAGGCGCTTGTCCATCTTTGCCCTACTTTGAGCAATACTTCGGTAACGCTGCACGGCATCTAACCCAACTTAACAACGTTTGTTTATACATATTATGGACATTAGATGGGAATGAAAGTTCCCGTTTTGTCCTACATCCTTTAGCTTCAGTAGAAGCTTGTTAGGCTTACCGCTTTACTGTTAAGCTAAAACACATTTAGATTGCGTATTTTTGGTTCTGATAAGGGTGTAGGATGTAGTGAATTTATCTAAACCTATACTTTTTATCCCTTAATCAAATGTGCAAAGAAAATGTGCAAGAGCTTATCAACATATAAAAGGGTGCATCTGGAGGCAGGCAAATCTGAGTTCACCAGACTAAACCTGCTTAAGTAGGCTTGGTTTGTCAGATGGATGCTCCTGAATCATCAAGAGTACTAAGAGTCAGGAACATTGCAGTGTTCCGGCTAAGTGCTGTGTGTAAACAATTCCAAAGTTTTCTCTTCAACCTTAAAACTGGGTCAGAAATAGAAGAATTTTTATCTGTAGCTAGAAATTCAGGATTGCAGGACTCTGTTAAAAAGGAGTGAAATGGGAACTCCGGAACTTTGTTTTCTGCCTCTATGGTTTATTAAAAACGTGATTTTTGCCAGATTATGAATTGGAGTCACTGGGTATATTTAGGAGTAGGACTAGCATTAGGGGTGAGTGTGAGTGGGTTATTTGCGCGGCGGGAGGCGTCTTCTAACTCATCCACAGTCTCATCAGTGAATGAACAAGAGGCTACATCGGCACTCCTGCAACAGATCAAGCAAACGCAGCTAGCGTATTTTATGGCAAGGGAAATCAGCCAGTTCAAGGCAGGGTTTTTGGCGCGGACGACTCACGTATTGCGATCGCCCCTGAATGGTTTGATTGGCTTGCATCAGTTAATTTTGTCTAACTTATGTGAAAATCCAGAAGAAGAACGAGAATTTATCGCTCAAGCTCACGAGCGAGCGCTGAAGCTGCTAAAACTGATTGATGAAATTCTTAGCGTTGCCAGAATCGAACATGGTACGAGCAAATTAAATATTCAGCCTTTAAAACTAGCGGAACTGTTGCAGGAAGTTCACAACTTAACTTATATGTTGGCGGAAAACCGCAATTTTCCCTTACTCGTGATACCACCAGACCCAGAAATTTATATTTTTGCAGACCCTTTTTGGTTACGACAAGTCTTAGTAAATTTGGTGGAAAGTTGCATTGGTCTGATGGAGGAAGGCAGTATCTGTATTTCTGCCAAAGTTTCCCAAACAAGTGATTGTGTTCACATTTGGTTAGATGTGCCAATTGATGCGGCTCCCCAAAGTGAGCCGATAGATTTTATCACATTACAAGAAAATATGCCTGAAGCTGATGGGAAAAAAGACATTTTCATGCCTGGAATGAAGCTATTACTCAATCAAACTCTTTTGGAAGTCATGGCGGGAAAGTTGGAAATCGTTCCCTTTCCCACCACTGAGGGACAAGCCGACGATGTGAGGAGGCTACAAATATCTATCCCCCGAGTGATTCCTGAAGCTGAATTTCCGCTGGAAGAGAACTAAAGTTAGGTTGATTATATAGCACCATTGTGCTGGTGGAATTAGCTTGGAAACCAATCCTTTCGTAGAACCGCTGCTTGTGAGTAGTCATTAAGTAGACACGCTCAACGCGGTTCATACGGGGATGGCTCAAAACGGTTTCTACCAACTTGCTTCCCAGTCCAACACCACGAAACTCTGGATCGATGGCAACATCCCAAATAGTAGCGCGGTAGATGCCATCGGAAGTTGCTCTAGCAAAGCCAATCAGCCGTTCTCCATCCCAAACGGTAATCACAGGGTCACTGTTGGCAATGGCTATGCCCAAATCTTCGATGCTGCGACCTTTTGCCCAAAAAGCAGAAACGTTTAATAGCTGCTGGATCTGATAAAGATCGATTTCAGACTTGCGATCGCTAAATCGAATCTGAGTATGACTATCATTCATGGATTTTACCGAATTGCACGAGTATATCCGCTATCCTTTATCGGATTTAGTAAGATAGCGGTTGATTTGTATCAATGATAAACTTTAAAAAAATTAATACTTTAATTTAACTGCAAACCCATCTCCATAAAGGATGACTTGGTCCTTGCTGGCGTATCCGACAAACCTGTTGTTCTAGGCGTTGCTTTTCCTGCTGTGGTAGTCCTAGTAGGGCATTGCGACTTTGCCAAATCAGAACAGCAAGGGTGATACCGAGACAAAAATATAGACCAAGAGTAGCCAAGGGATGATAGTATAGCCCGTATCGCACAGCTACCCAGGTAAAGTATTGTCGCCACAGTGCAATTTCAGAACGTAAATCCCACACACAAACAGGCACAACAGTGAGCCACAAAAAACCGACAAACAACCACCTGCTATATACTTGTAGCTGGTGCAGCTTTTGTACTTGTTTAGCAAAAGACGGATCGCTTTCGTCAAGATACCAGCTATTTGATGATGGTTGTTCTGGTTGAGCCATAAGTGGGTAGGAGATGGAGGGGAGAGAAGGGGCAATGAGATAAAGAGCGTATCCCTCACGGGACGCTTTGCGACGAGCGCGAGTATTGGGGAAAAAATGAACTATTTCTTATTCTTAACTCCTAACTCCTAACTCATCACTCATAACTAACTATCAACTGAAGCATCTATTGATTCGGCGCGATTGGGTAGTACTGAGTCGCCTTTGCGCTCTCGCCACCAGGCAAGGAGTGTACTAGCTATAAAAATACTGGAATAAGCCCCAGCTGCAAAGCCAATAATCAATGCTAAAGCAAAATTTTTCAGTGTTTCTCCTCCAAATAGGAAGAGCGCAAGTAATGTCAGTAACACGGTTAAGGTTGTGTTTATTGACCGTGTTAGGGTTTGGTTTACCGCATCATCTACAATATCGGCAAAGCGGCGTTCAGGATTAGTTTTGATAGTTTCGCGAATGCGGTCATAAATGACCACAGTATCGTTAACCGAAAAACCTGTAATCGTCAGCAGAGCGACGATGAAAAGGCTATCTACTTCTGTCCCTAGTGTCAAACCCAAAATCGAAAAAATCCCGACCGTGATGAATATATCGTGGAATAGAGCGACGATCGCAAAAACGGCATAGTCTAACTGGAAGCGAAAAGCCATGTAGACAACAATGCCAATGAAGGAAACTATCAGAGCGAGGATACCAGACCTAAATAGATCTTGCCCGACGCTAGGACCCACCGTGTCAATTTGGTTTTTCTGAGGGTCAAAAGCGCCTATTTTCTCACTGATGGCGTTTTGCAATTGGGTACGCTGTTCGGGAGTTAAAGTTTTAGTCCGAATTAATACACCGTTTTCTTTCCTTGTCTCCTTATCGGCAATAATTTGGATACTGCTATCACCCAGCCCTTGTGCTCTGGCTACTTCCCGGACGACGTTAACATCAATCGCTTTGTCGCAGTTACCTGGTTTGGTACAATCTCGTTCAAACTGCAGGCGCGTACCACCGATAAAATCCAAACCGGGACGCAGGGGAGCACCAAGTTGTTGCCAAGAAATCACCATTGAGATGATACCGGCAAGGATAATCGCGGAGGAAACAATCCACCAAAGTCCTCTTGATTTGTTGATACTGAGTCTCATCGAGCCACCTCTGCCTTATTCGTCACTGGCAGGTTCGGACAGAAAAGTTCGGTTTTGCGCAGCGAAGGGAATGAAATTGCGAAAAACATAAGTGTGCGACTACAGGTGATTGCTGAAAACATACTGACAGCCACACCCAAAGCTAAGGTGAGAGCAAAGCCTTTCACCAACCCAGATCCGAGCCAGAACAGCGCCGCACAGGCAATCCATGTTGTGACGTTGCTATCTAAAATACTAGAAAATGCTCGGTAAAAACCGGATTCTACAGAACGATACAGAGATTTGCCTGCTCGTAATTCTTCCCGTGTACGCTCAAAAATCAGCACGTTAGCATCAACCGCCATACCAATACTGAGGATAAAACCAGCAATACCTGGTAGTGTTAGGGTAACGCCTAACAAAGCAAAGCTTGCCCAAGTTAGGAGAGAGTAAATCACAAGAGCTATATCCGCAATCAGTCCCGGTAATCGATAGTACACCACCATAAATATCAATACTAAAGTCAAACCACCGATGCCAGCATAGATGCTGCTTTGTATACTATCTTTACCCAATGTCGCCCCAACAGTCCGGATTTCTCCAATTTCTACTGGTACGGGTAACGCGCCACCGCGTAGTTGCACGCCTAAGTCGTTGGCTTGTTGTGCAGTAAATCGACCTGTAATCACAGCAGAACCACCAGTAATACCCGTGCTAGCTAATTCTGGTCCTACGGTGGGAGCACTAATGAGTTCGTTGTCCAGAAAAATACCTATGCTGCGTCCGGTACCGGCGAGTTGTTTCGTGAGTTCAGCAAACACTTCACCGCCCTTTTCATTAAAGCGAATAGCAACATGCCAGTCACTTCCTTGCGTTGGTTCGCCGTAAGCGTCCTTGAGGTATTTACCTGTGAGTGCTGGGTTTGTGCTTTCAAATAATTCGGCAATTGCTTTAGTATTGTTTTGCAGTTCTTGTTGATTTTTCTCTATAGCAGCTTTATCGTTGCTCTTCCTCAATTGTTCCTGCTTTGCCTTCAGTTCTGCTCTGGATGCTTGAAGAGCAAACACTTGAGTTTCTGTATTTGGCTTTTGCTTGCGAAACTCTAATTCTGCCGTACCTCCCAGCACTCGTTCTGCTTGCTCTGGGTCATTAACTCCGGGCAGTTGTACTAAAATTTTGTCAGTACCTACCGTTTGGATGACTGGTTCAGAAACGCCCAAACCATTGATCCGACCTTCAACGACGCTTTTAACAGCATCCAATTCTCGTTCGGTAATTTGTTGAATTTCTGGTGTGGTTTTTACCTGAATGGTAAGCTGTGAACCTCCCCGTAAGTCTAACCCTAGAGGTATAGGAATTGTGGCAATCACCGTAATGGCGGCGATTACCAAGATTAAAATCAAAGCTAATAGCGATCGCTGTCTTTGCATACCCTTACTCGCTGCGACAAAGGCTATGATAGCGCTCTTTGGAAGAGTTGTAGAGACGCGCCATGGCGCGTCTCTACATTTGTTAGTAGAAAGGCACTGTTTGAAGCGTCTGTACATTTGGAGCGTTGCTAGTTATTCTTTACGAATAACTACTAACGACTACCCAAATTCTACTTTGCAGTCCTAGACGCGCAAAGCTACCATTTTTTCCACAGCTTCAACAATTTGCTCTGGTTGAACAATCGTCAATCTCTCCATATTACCGTTGTAGGGCGTGGGAATATCTTGGGAAGAAAGCCGGAGTACAGGTGCATCCAATTCATCAAACAAGCGTTCATTGATAGAGGCAATTAATTCTGCTCCAATGCCTCCTGTTCTCATGCCCTCTTCGACGATAATCACTTGATGTGTTTTTCTTACTGATGCACCAATTGTATCAAAATCTAATGGCTTGAGTGATATCAAGTCAATGACTTCTGGGTCATAACCTTGCTTTTCCAATGTTTTTACTGCTTGCATCACATGATGCCTCATCCGCGAATATGTCAATATTGTGACATCTTTTCCCCGCCGTACAACTTCTGCTTTATCCAAAGGCAGTAGGTATTCTTCTTCTGGTAAGTCTTCTTTCAAGTTGTAAAGCAGAACATGTTCAAAAAACAACACCGGGTTATCATTGCGGATAGCCGATTTTAGCAATCCTTTGGCGTTGTAAGGAGTAGAGCAGGCGACAATTTTCAACCCTGGTACGGCTTGGAAGTATGCTTCTAGGCGCTGGGAGTGTTCTGCGCCAAGCTGTCTTCCCACACCTCCAGGACCGCGAATCACCATTGGAATTTTAAAGTTACCCCCGGAAGTATAGCGCAGCATACCCGCGTTGTTAGCTATTTGGTTAAAGGCAAGAAGCAAGAAACCCATGTTCATGCCTTCAACGATTGGTCGCAACCCGGTCATTGCTGCCCCAACAGCTAAACCTGTAAAGCTGTTTTCAGCAATAGGAGTGTCTAGAAGTCGGAGATCGCCATATTTTTTGTATAAGTCTTTAGTCACTTTGTAGGAACCGCCATAATGTCCTACGTCTTCACCAAGAACGAAGACAGTTGCGTCACGCGCCATTTCTTCATCAATGGCTTCCCGCAAAGCGTTGAAGAACAGTGTTTCTGCCATTTGACCAATATTATCGATTATTGTTCTTGAATCTTATCGCGCATCTGCTCTCCAAGACGGTGAGCAATTGCACGAGTTGCATCTATAGTCATAAACCGTAAAAAGTTCAGAGGACAACACAGACACTATTATTACGGGATTTGGTAGTTTCTCGCCCTTTCCTACGGGGAATTGACCTAATTTATGAATCAGTGACACATATCACGTGGTTTGTACAAGGCAGACCTTATTGTGGAACCACAACGCGTGTATTAACTTTCTTGATGAGAAATTCTTTTCAGTCGGGAATGTTCTCAGTGATAAGCTAGAACACGTTGAAATGACATATTTCGTTGTGGGAAATTTTCAGATTTTTTCCAAAATTCTATTTGCCTATTGTAACTTTTAAACTTTAATTAAGCAATTTTCTGACTTGAATAAATGTCTTATACAATACCAAAGAATTTACCTGTTACCCGATTAACCTTTAAAAGATAATGGGAGTATGTCAATGAATCTACCTGTTGTTTTCGATATTGCTCTTGGCTTAGTTTTTATTTACTTAACTTTGAGCTTGATCGCTTCTGAAATTCAGGAATTAATATCTACCGTTCTACAATGGAGAGCTAAACATTTAAAACAATCAATTGAATTGCTCATGGCAGGTGGTAGCCAAACTGGATCAGAAGAAATCGAAAAGGCAGTGGAGTTGGTAAAGGAACTTTATGGAGACCCCATAATTAATACTTTAAATCAACAAGCAAAGGATGGAATAGAAAAGGGATTCCGAGACGTTACTAAAACCATTCACTCAAAAGTATCAAAAGAAAAACAAAGTGCTCCTTCCTATATTCCTTCCGAAACATTTGCAATCACTTTATTAGAAACTTTAAAAATTCCCCACTTAATTGAGTATGTGAAAAATCCTAGTACTCAAAATAACTTGCGCATGATACTATCCACTTATAAAGAATTGAAAACAGGTATTAATGACAAAAATAGTGAAAGCTACCAAAGAATCGAAGCAATATATGGAGATATTGAGCAAAACCAAAAATTTAAAAATCTTGTTAATAGTTTACCTGAACACGTACCTGATAAGTTAATTAATAGTCTTACTGTGATTGCTGACAGGACTAGGATAAAAATTGATGACCTCAAAGAACAAGCGAATCAGTTTAAAAAAGAGGTTGAAACGTGGTTTGACCGCTCAATGGATAGGTCAAGTGGTGTTTATAAGCGCAATGCTAAAGGAGTTGCTATCTTAATTGGGATAGCAATTGCTATATTAACCAATACTGATACATTTTTCCTCCTCAACAGACTATCACGGGATTCGGCTATTCGCTCTGTAATTACTCAAAGAGCAATTCAGCAAGCCGAATCTTATCCTAATGATATAAATGTCATTAGGCAAGCTCAGCAGGATTTAAGGGATGCTTCTGTACCCATTGGATGGCAAAACATCAATCAACAGCTTGATCTTGAACCATTGAATACTAGTCAAGGCAATACTGCTAACGCTGTCTTGCGCAAAATTTGGAAGGTTATAGCTATATTATGCGGTTGGGTTGTAAGTGGTTTAGCTATTGCGATGGGTGCGCCTTTTTGGTTTGATATCCTTAATAAAGTTGTCAATGTGCGTAATGCTGGTCCAAAACCTGAGTCGTATACTAAGGATCAGCCGCCTTCACAATAGTGTTTCACTCCGGAGTTTCCCCTCTTCCTCCACTGTTTCAACTCAGATTGAACTCACATCACTCGCAATTTTTGGCTCAAGTTATCTCACTCGTCCTTTGAAACTGAAAAACTGGGGCTAGCAACAGGCTATGAATTGAATTTAGTATCCAGCCTCTCTCAAGTGCAAACTTGGCGAATCGCTGACTTGAGTCACCTGATTCATTTGAGGAGGTTGATTGACCTGATTTTCCGGAAATCTTCTAGGTCTTCCTGGTTTACGCTTATGTCGTTGATTTATTGATTTTTCGCTTGCAGCAGCCAGTTCTTCTGGTGTACATTTAAACAGCCGCAATGCATCTAAATATTTTTTAGGTGTCATGGTAGGCTCTGTACGCCCAGCTTCCCAGTTGCGAACACTAGTTTCACTAATTGCAAGCCTGAAGGCAACCTCTGCACGGCTAAGTCCCGCACGCTCTCTCAGGACTTGCATATCCATACCCAATGCTCCCTTTCTAAAACTATAGTACTTATTTATTAAATCAATTGACGTAAAAAAGCCAACTGAGGATTATTTCTTAACTATATTATTTTATAATCTATTGCTTACGTATCTGGCAAACGGGCGATAGCCCTCACCCCCCATAGTTAGTCTTTTTCAAGCGTTTGGGAAGCTGCCTCTGTTTTATAGTGTATTTTTATCTGTCACCCAAAAAGTCTCGGCGATCAAATTTATCTCTTAAGTAGAGGATAATCTCATACCCAGACACAAAGACACCTAGATTGGCTCTGCGCCCTTGCAGCTTGGTGTGAGATTATCAACAAAGTTACCAAACTTAATGATTTGGCACTTGAGGCAATCAGCGTCTAGCGCAACCAACGCGCCGCATCTTTAGCATGGTAGGTTAAAATCAAGTCTGCACCGGCGCGTTTAAAGCCGATGAGAGTTTCCATTACCACACGTTGTTCGTCAATCCACCCATTCAAAGCTGCGGCTTTAATCATAGAATACTCACCAGAAACGTTATAAGCAGCAACAGGCAAGTTAGTCGCTTCCTTAACGCGCCAGATAATATCCATGTATGCCAAAGCTGGCTTCACCATCAGCATATCAGCACCTTCGGTGATATCCAGTGCAATTTCTTTGAGGGCTTCCTTGGCGTTACCAGGGTCCATTTGGTATGTTCGGCGATCGCCAAACTGTGGGGTTGAGTCTGCTGCATCCCGGAATGGACCGTAGTAAGCCGAAGCATATTTCGCAGCATAAGACAAAATCGGGGTATCTTGGAATCCAGCCTCATCCAAAGCGCTGCGGATGGCTTGCACAAATCCATCCATCATTCCGGAAGGCGCAATGATATCTGCCCCGGCTTTTGCTTGGGAAACCGCTGTTTTGCCAAGTAATTCTAGAGTTGGGTCATTCAAAACCCGTCCGGTTAAGTCACCGACTTGCAAATAACCGCAGTGTCCATGACTGGTGTACTCGCACAAACAAGTATCAGCAATCACAATTAAATCAGGTACTGCTTGTTTGACAGCGGTTGCTGCTTTTTGAACAATACCGCAATCATGCCATGCGCCAGTCGCATCCACATCTTTATCTGCAGGAATGCCAAATAAAATAATGGCAGGAATTCCCAGGTCGTAGACCTCTTTTGCCTCTTCCACTATTTTGTCTATTGAAAGTTGGAAGACACCAGGCATAGATCTGACTTCGTTGGCAATTCCCTCACCTGGTACGGCAAATAGAGGGTAAATTAAATCATTTGTGGTTAAAACAGTTTCGCGTACCATTCGGCGCAGTTGTGGATGGGTACGCAAACGGCGGGGGCGATGAATCGGAAACATAAATTTTTGTAAATTTAATAAACGATGGACACAAAACAAAGCGTCACAAACGCACAGTAAAAACGCTATGTAGTTAGACAGACTACAAAAAGCGCTTAACTATCACGCCACTTGCGAGACTCGGGGCAAACGAACACGCAAGTGGTTCTTCTCCCCTAATGCTTATGACGCTGTGGGGTAATTTTGTATTTTACAGGTATATTGCCGAGCAAAAATATTAAAAGTTCCGTCAAATTGTACATCTGGACGTCATTAAAAATTAATGGTGATGTGCGCGCAATTAGTCCAGAATGAATAATTCATCAACCGATAGTTTTTTGATGAATGACTAAAGGCTAATGAAGCATGACTGATGACTAAAAAACCCGGAAAATGAAGGGATAGCGGAAGGGTTTATCTGGATCGGTAACAACAGAGAAAATTGCCCAAATTGTCAGTCCCCAGTGGACTAGAAACCATAAACCTGCTAGTGGTAACAGCAAACCGAAGGTTATCCAAGTTAATCCTGTTACAATCGCTCCATAAAGCCATACATTAAAGTGGAAGTTGATTGACTCTTTAGCATTTTCCTTAACAACTGGGTCTTCAGACAGAAACAGTATGGCTATGGGTAGACCTACAGACACTAAGGTAGCGCTTAAGAAAATTGCGCCATGACTCAGTGCTGATAGAATCTTCCGTTTGTCTGAATCGTACATTCTTTTTTTTCTCCCTTAGTTTAGCGTGGTAATTATACAACGACCCTATCACGAGCATTGTTATCTTAAGATTAAAAGACTCGCTAAAGTTGGAAAAAGTTAAGTTAAGTTACAAGCAAGCAAATCACAGTATGTCTACTGAAATACAGTCGGAATTGCATCAAGCAGTTGATCATCGTCGCAACTTTGCGATTATTTCTCACCCAGACGCGGGGAAAACGACACTAACAGAAAAGCTTCTGCTGTACGGAGGAGCAATTCATGAAGCTGGCGCAGTGAAGGCAAGACGGGCGCAGCGCAAAGCCACCTCTGACTGGATGGCAATGGAACAACAACGAGGTATTTCGATTACCTCTACAGTGTTGCAGTTTGAATATCAGGACTGTCAGATAAATTTGTTAGATACGCCTGGACACCAGGATTTTAGCGAAGATACTTATCGTACCCTGGCAGCAGCAGATAATGCCGTGATGCTGATTGATGCGGCAAAAGGTTTGGAACCGCAGACGCGGAAGTTGTTTGAAGTGTGTAAGATGCGCGGTATACCCATCTTCACATTTGTGAACAAACTTGACCGTCCCGGAAGGGAACCTTTGGAACTGTTGGACGAGATTGAGCAAGAATTAGGGTTGCAAACCTATGCTGTGAATTGGCCCATTGGTATGGGCGATCGCTTCAAAGGGATTTATGACCGCCAAGAACAACAAATTCACCTGTTTGAAAGAAGCGCCCACGGTAGCCGCGAAGCTGTGGATACAGTAGTTGATTTAGGCGATGCGAGAATAGAAGAACTTTTAGAACAAGACCTCTACTACCAACTGAAAAACGATATAGAACTCCTAGAAGGGGTGGGACCAGAATTAGATTTGGAATTGGTTCATCAAGGCAAAATGACACCCGTTTTCTTTGGTAGTGCGATGACCAACTTCGGGGTAGAGTTATTCCTAAAATACTTCCTTAACTACGCCCTCAGACCTGGTTCCCACAACAGCACTGTTGGTGAAATTCCCCCTACCAACCCCGATTTTTCTGGATTTGTCTTTAAACTTCAAGCAAACATGGACCCGAAGCACCGCGATCGCGTCGCTTTTGTGCGCGTCTGTACGGGTAGGTTTGAAAAAGATATGACAGTGAATCACGCCCGCACAGGCAAAACTATTCGCCTGTCCCGCCCACAAAAATTATTTGCTCAAGAACGCGAATCAATAGATGTCGCTTATGCAGGTGATGTCATCGGTTTGAACAATCCTGGTGTTTTTGCTATAGGCGATACTATTTATACTGGGCAAAAACTGGAATATGAGGGAATTCCTTATTTCTCGCCCGAGTTATTTGCAGTTCTCCGGAACCCCAACCCTTCTAAATTCAAACAATTCCAAAAAGGCGTTTCCGAATTGCGAGAAGAAGGAGCCGTGCAAATAATGTACTCAGTGGATGAAGCGAAACGCGATCCAATTTTGGCAGCAGTCGGACAGTTGCAATTTGAAGTGGTACAGTTCCGGTTGCAAAACGAATATGGAGTCGAAACTCTGCTCGAATTGTTGCCTTACTCTGTCGCCCGTTGGGTTGAGGGCGGATGGGAAGTGTTGAACAAGATAGGACGCTTATTCAATAGCACAACAGTGAAAGACAGCATGGGACGCCCAGTGTTGCTATTCCGCAATGAATGGAATTGTCATCAATTGCAGGAAGACCATCCAGAATTGAAATTGAGCGCTATTGCCCCAGTCGTTTCTGGACAACAACCGATAAATGATTCAAATAGTTAGTTGTTAGTGGTTAGTAATTCCTACCAACTAATGTACAGACGCGACGCCAGTCGCCTAGGTCGGGAGACCAACGCCAGTCACCTACGGCGGGAAACCCGCCTGCAGTGCTGGCTCCTCCTGCAGCGCTGGCTCGCCATAGCGCGTCTGTACAACTACTCACTATTTAAGAGCGAAGTGCTTGAAAAAGCTCATAGATGGGTATTTTAAAAAAGACCGGAGTGAGAAAATTTTTATGCCTTCACATCCTGAACCATCTTTGGAGGCAGGATTATCCGCAATTAAGCAGGGTGATTTCCAAAGCGCGATCGCGACTCTAGAAGCAGTAGCTGCAACTGACAACAGCAACACAGTTTTGCAAGCGCAGATAGGGTTAGTCGTAGCTTATGCAAAAAGCGGTAATATCCCAAAGGCGATCGCCTTATGCGAAACTCTCACTCAAAGTCAAAATCCCCAAGTACAACAGTGGGCAAATGGCACTTTAGAGCAATTGACACTCCCTCAACAAAGTAGTGAAACATCAATAACTGATGTCACACGTTCTGTCCCGATTGAACCGGACAAAAGGAACTGGGGAGATGAGGGAGCAACATCCTCCTCATCCCCTCCTCCAGTCAGTCGCGAAAAAGCTAAACCACTGACAATTCATTGGCGACAAGCAAGAAGAGCACAGTCTTGGCAACCCCTGCAAAAGCTCAACTTAATACCCTTTCGGCTGCTGATAGCAGGAACATTCATCGCTTTATTTTGGGTGATGCGGGAATTGCTCGTGTTGGTAATGCGATTTATCAACGATATCCTTAGTAAACTACCATATTTGCAGCAAATACAGCTTTTCTCGGCTAATCCTACTTTATTCTTACTATTGCTACTGCTCATTTTGATAGGCTTTTCTCCCTGGTTACTAGACCGAATACTTATAAATTTTTACGGTCATAGAAAATTGGAGAGAGATACCTTAAATAGATACAGTAAAGAAGCTGTTCGGGTGCTGCAAGGCTGTTGTCAGCAGAGAGGCTGGGAGTTACCAAAACTTGGTGTTTTACCTTTGGCAGCACCTTTGGCGCTGACTTATGGGAATTTACCGCGCACAGCCCGAATTGTGGTGAGTCAGGGGCTGTTAGAGCAACTGGCAGATGATGAGATAGCCACAATTTATGCGAGCCAGTTAGGGCATATTGTCCATTGGGATTTTGTCGTGATGTCTTTGGTGCTACTCGTAACAATCCCAATATATAAAGCATATCAGTATTTTTCTCAATGGGGAGACACAACAACAGCGCGAATTTGGCGTCCTATTATGGGTATTATGGCAAGCCTGACCTATGGAGTTTGGTGTTTGCTGACTGGAACAAGCATATGGTTGTCACAGTTACGGCTTTACTATAGCGATCGCTTTGCTGTTGAAATCACTGGTAATCCTAATG
This sequence comes from Scytonema sp. PRP1, assembly GCF_036697665.2. Classification (NCBI taxonomy): domain Bacteria; kingdom Bacillati; phylum Cyanobacteriota; class Cyanophyceae; order Nostocales; family Scytonemataceae; genus Scytonema; species Scytonema sp. PRP1. The sequence continues at coordinate 342,955 of NZ_JBAHYJ020000113.1, forward strand.
GTCTTGTCCGTGCCTTACTCAAAATTGCGATTGGTATTGCTGATGATATCCAAAAACAAGAACATACCAGTTGGCAGTTAGAAAGCTTAAATATACTAGCGCCTGTGAGCCACCAGCAAAGTATTTGTTTGGGTAGTATTGCTCCTCACACGACGTTTGAATCGTTTTTCATGTGGGACTATCTTAACCCTTATCGCTGGTGGTTTGTAATTAACAATACTCATCCTTTGTTCGGCGATCGCTTGCAACGTTTGGTATCAATAGCCCGCCGTTGGCATTTAGAAACACAATTGAATTTGGAAAGCCAACAGCCTTTGAGAGTGAAGCCTCAATCTTTTTTATTTCAAATCGCTCCCTTTTTAGGAATTCCCATAGGTGCTGTGTTTGCCGTTCTAATTTGGCTCATTTGGCAAACGGCATACGCACTTAAGTTTTTGAACTTAAAGTGGATATACGATGATTGGTCTTTTGTGACAGGTTGCGTACTGATTGGATTTAGTATTGGTACATTATTCCGGATCAATTCTTTTTTTCCTGATATTAAACTTACCACTGCCCAAACTGATGACCGATTGCCTAACCTCTTATCCAACCCAGCCGTTCTTCCATCTGACAGCATAGCCGTGCGCTTCGTCGGTAAGTTATTAGGTCGTCGAGGTGTAAGTAATTGCTCGAGCCAAGATTTCATCCTGCAATCCAACACGGCTTTGGTGAAATTACACCACATTTGGTGGATAGGGCAACAGGTCAATCTTCAGGACTTGATTGGTCGCCAGATTACAGTCACAGGTTGGTTACGGCGAGGAGCAACGCCTTGGATTGATATCCAAACTTTGCAAACTCAAAGCGGTACAACTATCTACAGTCCTCATCCCATTTGGTCTACAGTCTTGGCTGTTGCGGCAGAAGCTTGGGGAGCGTACATCCTTTTAAGAGGTTAGTCAACGGTATGTAAATAAAAGTTGCACAAATCGAAATAAAATGTTACTTTTAGTAATATTAACAGTAGCAACCGATATAACAAGAAAACCTAAAGTTAATTATCTGTGCGACTGGTTGCGCTAATATATCCCCTTTTCCCAACACAGCAGTGAATCAGCCAGCCACAGGCTGGTTTTTGTTTACCAAAAAGCAAACTTTAAGAAAAAGTGTACTTTATGTTACTATGCGATTATGAGATCGCTGGAAATGTCTAAGATGAACTAGCTAGGTGTAAAATAGCGTGATAACCTAAGGAATAGTGTTTGATTGTTCGGAAAAAAAGTGCAGAAGAAGTTTCCAGTGGCAAGCAGTAGGCTGTAAAATTTAAAATTCTTAGAATAAAGGTGTTATTAGCGTTGTGCGCTTTTGTATTATGCAAGCTTTATCCTGGTAAAAAACTGTATTGTATTGGTTAACAGTTTGGAAAAAAAAATTGGTTTGTGGCAGCGTTGGTCAATGGTATCTATTGAAAGCCAGACCCAAGCTAGTGTTTTTTGCCCGGTCGTTTTCACTCAACTCATGGAGGTGTAGTTATGTCCGTTCGCCTATACATAGGCAATTTGCCTAAAGAAGAAATAGATCGTCAAGAACTGCAAGCAGTTTTTGCAGAAGAAGGCGATGCAGTTACCACTAAACTGATTAAAGACCGAAAAACAGGCAAATGTCGTGGATTCGGTTTTTTGACAGTAAATAATGACGAACAAGCAGACCAAATTATTGAAAAATACAATGGTCAAGTGTTCAAAGACTCTACTATAAAACTCGAGAAGGCATTACCTCGTACAAAAGGAGAGGAAAACAACGAGGAACTACCTAGTAAACCTACTCCGAACCCTGTAAGTAGCACCCCTACTCCTACTCCAGTAAGAGAAAACAATCGTAGGGAAAAAAGTTCTTCTAACAAGAAGTCTCGTCGTGGTGGCGGTGCTAGGGAAAATACACCAGTCGCATCTGGTAGCGATGACACGATTCGTCCAGATCCTCGCTGGGCTAATGAGTTGGAAAAACTCAAGCAAATGCTTGCGGCACAAACCACAAGCTAATGCGCAAGCAAGAAAGATTAAAAATTAAAAATCAAGTTTTTTTGATTTTTAATTTTTAATTGTTATGCCAAAAATGGCTGAGCTATCTAGCTAAAGGGAAGTTGTAACCATTGTTGTAAGTGCGATCGCAACTGTTGGGTGAAAAGCGATCGCTGGCTATATTTTTCTGAGCGAATAGGCTTGCGTTCTTGATCTAGTGTCCAACCATAATCGCTACTCAGGCGCAGCCTGTCTTGCCAGTCTGAAATAGAAACGACAAGTCCAGATGCAGGGCTGTTGTCTACACCTTGTACACGGAAGACATAGTTAAATGTATTCTGTTTACCAGGAGCGACGGTAGAAGGTTGACCGCATTCGACCAAAAGTCGCGATCGCACTTGTTCGACAAGACCCGGTTTTTGCAAATCTTCGAGAGTCCGAACCCCTAAAGTTAGGGCAAAGTAAAAATCTTCAACCGGAATAAATTCTAATTGCATAGAATCTCTGTGAGAGTTCGACATTTTGCTAGTGATTGAGAATGTAATCAAAATGGTAAAACATAGCAGGGACACGCAACCGATCACAAGCTTCGTACAGCACTCTCTCTTCAATATTGTCAGTGATGGCAAGTGCTGCAGCTGTATCTATTTACAACAATCTACACTGAAGACATGAATATAGAGAAAAACCTATGGGTGTAATTATTGGACAAGGAAATTTTTACCGATGTCACTGCTGGTGAGTCAGCGCTGCAGGAGGGCTTCGCGGCTCGACTGAGCTCACGCCGAAGTCTTCGCGGAACGTCCGTGAGCGCTCAGCGGCTCGAGTGAGCCTTCGCCGAACTGCGAACGGTTTCCCGACCTAGGCGACTGCGAACCCGAAGGGTGAGCAATATGAACCTGATTTACTGGTGAAGGCAGGATTCAGAGAGCAAGAGTCATTTTTTCTGATTCATATAGAAAACCAAGCTTATTCACAAGCAGATTTTGGGCGACGGATGTTTCGCTATTTTGCTCGAGTGTTTAAAAAATTTGCGCTTCCTGTGTATCCAATTGTCATTTTTTCCTTTGATACTCCACATACGCCTCAACCAAATATATATAGAGTGGAGTTTCCCGACAAGGTGGTTTTAGAACTTAACTACGCGGTACTTGAGCTAAATCGTTTAAATTGGCGGAATTTCCTCAAGCAAGAGAATCCAGTTGCCAGTGCGCTTATGGCTAAAATGAACATAGCTCCGGAAGAACGCCCTAGAGTCAAGTCAGAATGTTTGCGGCTGCTAGCTACTTTGCGACTTAATCCAGCACGGACAAAAATGATTTCTGGGTTTATCGACACTTACCTAAAGCTCAATGCTCAAGAGGAAGAGATTTTCAAAACAGAGATAACGAAGTTTGAACCAGTTCAACAGGAGGTTCTTATGGAAATCGTTACCAGTTGGCAGTTATACCATTTTACGAAAAGGATGATACAAATCGGTAGTGTAGAGACGCGCTGAATGAAAGCGTCTTTACAGAATTTCAATGTATCGCGATTAACGTGAAATGGTATTACAAGGAAGACTGGAAGGAGAATTGGCAGTCATTATGCGCCAACTCAATCAACGAATTGGTACAGTTGAAGCTGAGTTACAAGAACGCATTCGCCAAGTATCGCTTGCTCAATTAGAAGATTTAGCTGAAGCGTTGTTGCATTTTTCTAATGTAGAAGATTTAATTGCTTGGTTGAATAAACAACAGGGGTAGAATCAGCGCAGTGTCTTATAATAAACTGCCACGCCTCTACCCCTGTAGTAAAAACTTGTAAAAGTTTGTTAACCCTAAGTAAAGTCAATGGTATCAACGAAATTTAACAAATTATCCTTGATCCCCTCGGCTTCTTCTTCAATAGAACCTGGTTTTTCTCCATCAAAAAAGCTGCGCTGGTGGCTGACGACATACAAAAAGTCGCCATAGATAAATGACACAAGCCCTCGGTATGCATTCAATTTAGTAGCAGTACCGTTATTTCCTGTTTTGGAAATTTTTGAACCTTCGGGCATATCAACTAACACAAAGTAAGCCCCCTCTAATGCGTCTTCCAGATATTCGGTATGTTTTATCTGAGCATCTGGCAAATTCGCAACAATTGTTTGAGGCACATACTTGTTAAGGAGAAGTGAACGCAGATATTCTTCCTGTCCCACGGAATCTATTTCCTCTGCTTGTTGAGAGGAGATAGGGGAATAATCGATTCTCAACAAAGTGCCATTGTCATCAGAAAAGTTGACTAACCCTTCTTGAGTTTGAACTCTACCACCTTGGTGAACGTCCACAGGAATGAGAACTGTAAAATTACCGGAGGGTGAGTCATATACATTTGGGCTTGAGGCTTCCTGAAGTACTGTATCATCCTCGTCTTCTGCAAATTCATCTTCTACCTCTTCAAAGGCGGCGATCACCTCGTCTACAATGTCTTTAGCTTCTTCATCATCAATTCCCAAAGCTTCTTGGAGCTTTTTAAGCAAAGCCGTTTTGCCTTTGGGTATACGCACTTCATCTTCGTCTACAAGTACACTCACCCCCGCAGCATAAGCATCCAGCAATAAGTCTTCTGTCAAGGCATTGTTTGCTGCGTTATATAGCGCTCCAAGTCCATCTTCCTCTGCAATGGCTATGACTTTATCAAGTGTTTCTAACAACTCGTCATCTGAGTATTCTTCAAAAACCTCGAGTCCCCACAGGGTATCGGCTAAAAATTCTGCATCCACTTCTTCTAATGAAGAATCAGCACCAGCAGTGACAACTGCGATCGCCGCTACTGCTTCTTGTGGACTCAGTGATTGTTTTGATGTCTTACCTGAGCTAAAAATCTTGTCGTACTTGCCCATGACTGCTCCCTCCTAAATGGCTTGCTGGTAATAACACAAGTCTAGTGCCAATGGGTAGTTTACCAATCGAGCGAGTCTCCTCTGTTCTATCTTCACACAAAGCCTGTCTCCAGATGTATACTGACACGCGATCGTGAACCGAGGAGAGCAACGCTGAAACATGACTTACATAGAGTATTGGAGGTTGCAAAACATATAGAGGAAGTGCATATCAAGCGTCAATTAACCCTTGCTGCAATTCAATATGTTGCCCCAACTCCTGATTGACACCATGCTTACTTGCAGCATACAGGAACCGCTTGGCAATGTCTTCATAAAAATTTGCATCTGTCCAGAATCCCATATGCGCTTCGATTCCCCAAGCGGCATTGTATTTCATAAGAACATTATCTACGTTTTCGTAGTAATCCAAGTGACCGCTAATCGGGTCTTGCAAATGATAGTAATTGACCCACTGAACATGATCGAGCTGGCAATCCACGGGACTTTTAGTGAAGTATAGATTTTGGCGAGCAACTTGCGGTTTTACACGGAAGGAATTGAGGTGCTCTAAAATTGAGGAGCGAATGTACTGTTGCTTCTGTGCTTTTTCTTTACAGAAAAAGGCAATTTTATCTAGTGGTGAACCAAAGGTAACTAGCCCCTTAATCTTATCTAAGAATAGATTTTGACCCTTGTTTTTAGAGAGACTTGCCTCAATACAGAGAAGATTTAGGGTGTCGTAAGCAATACAGCTGCCGAGAGAATGCCCAGCTATTATGACTTGGTCGTAATTGGCTTCTTTATCCCTAACAATTGCTTTCAATAATGTTAATGATTCTGTGAGTATCTGCTCTCTAATCCTTTCGTAAGGAGATTTTACATCGGTTGTGGTGTATACAGCCACATCACCAACTAAATTAACCAATGGCGGAGTCACTAGTGTTTTACTAAGTGTCCAAGCTGATTGCAGAAAACGACCACTGAGAAATGGACTCAATAAAAATAGAATGAGCCAAAGTAAGAGCCGCAAAACGGGGTAGATAATATGGAACAGACGCAGGAATATTGTCAGCCAACGTAGGCGAAATTTAAAGACGTTGTTGACATCCTGATTTTCCAAAATTTCATTTAATAAAGGTTTATTTTCCTCCGTGTTATAAAAATTGATTGTGCCACTGAGTGTCTGCTCTGTCCACTGCAAAATCTCAGACATACCGATTTGGTGTGATGTCTGATTTGCCCAGTAATATTCATGAATATCAATTAACCAGTCTTGTTCGGGGTCTTTTGAGGTGAAGCGAACAAAACTTTCTGTCCAAATATAGCCATTGGCTCGTCTTCGCTTAGCAACTAAGTGTTCTACTAGCACTGGTAGGTTCTGCTCTTCAAAATATTTAATAAAATTTTGGGCAGAATAATCCACAGTTTCAAAAGGGTTTTGCTCGCCGATTCCGTGGATGATAAAAAATGCAGTGCGACCTTTGAGACATCTAAGATCGATATGTTCCTGAGTCATTGTAGTTACTACTTTTGTGGACATGGCTTTGCTTTCCATAACAGATCCTGACGACCTACCCGCCATTATTTTAGAGAAATTCAGCAGATAGTCTTGTGAAAGTTATGAAACAAAGGACTTGTTACTTTTCCTTAAAAAGCAACAAGCACCTAAATAGCTTTTTCCATAACCCGTTTAAACATAACAGGCACCGTGTTGTAAAGGCTAAAGCGATATAGATATTGCTCCAGCAATAACACACAAAATTCCGGAATAGTTGAATCCCAAAAAGTAGTTATAGATGCATTATCCTGTTGTACTCATCCACAGTGTCATATCTATGATGCTGGTGAATGAAAACAAGTAGGTGTATACCAATTGCAAGCGTGGATTTCACCAAGCCAAGTCTATGTTTTCGCTCTCGTTGGAGTGGGAAACAGACTATGACAACTAGTCAATCCAAATTTTGGATGATTTGTCAGCCCAAAACCTAAAATTTATTATCCAAAAGCTAAAGATACTATAAAAACGTTTTTGATTGGATGTGATATACCTTACATAGGGCAAGCAATATTGGTACAACCAGGGCATCAAATAGGGAGGCAAATACAGATGGTTACGGTAGCAACAAATACTTTATCACAATCATCCTCCAAAGAGCGATCGCTTATCCTTTGGTTTAATGAGGTTGGCATTACCGACATACCCTTAGTTGGTGGCAAGAATGCATCTTTAGGCGAGATGATTCAACAACTCGTGCCCAAAGGCATCAATGTTCCGATTGGATTTGCTACCACAGCTTACGCTTATCGCTATTTCATTCAATCTGCTCTCTTAGAAGAAAAGCTGCGCGCTCTCTTTTCTGACTTAGATGTAGAAGATGTCAAAAATTTACGAGAACGAGGGAAAAAGGCGCGATCGCTCCTGATGCACACACCATTTCCCAAAGAATTAAGAGAGGCAATTGTTCAAGGATACCAAACTTTATGTGAGCGATACAACCCAGACACAGACGTCGCAGTACGCTCCAGTGCTACCGCTGAAGACCTCCCTGATGCCAGCTTTGCCGGACAGCAAGAAACTTATCTTAACGTTACTGGTATAGAAAGTGTTTTAGCCGCCTGTCATAAATGCTTTGCTTCCCTATTTACAGACCGTGCTATTTCCTACCGCCACACTAAGGGATTTGACCACTTTAGCATTGCCCTCGCTGTTGGCGTGCAAAAAATGGTGCGCTCCGACTTAGCAACCTCTGGAGTCATGTTCTCCATTGAAACAGAAACAGGCTTCAAGGATGCTGCACTGATCTCAGCAGCATACGGTTTAGGAGAAAACGTTGTCCAGGGGTCCGTCAACCCAGACGAATACTACGTTTTTAAACCAACTCTTAAAGAAGGTTTCCGCCCAATCATTGATAAAAGATTGGGTAGCAAAGAATTGAAAATGGTCTATGACGACGGCTCCAAATTCACGAAAAACGTAATAGTTTCTGAGAGTGAAAGAGGCAAATTCGCCCTAAGCGATGACGAAACTTTACAACTAGCGCGTTGGGCGTGTTTGATTGAAGAGCATTATTCCCAAGTCCACGGAATTTATACCCCAATGGACATCGAATGGGCGAAAGACGGCATTACAAATGAATTGTTTGTCGTGCAAGCGCGTCCAGAAACAGTGCAGTCTCAAAAGACGGAGAATGTCTTGCGGACTTATCGCCTCCTCAAGACAGATGAAGGAGCAAAATCCCCCTCATCCTCCTCATCTCCCCAACCTCTACTTACAGGACGTGCTATTGGGGAAGCCATTAGCCAAGGTAAAGCCCACCTAATTCTCATAGATGTCCATAAAAAATTGATCAGTTCCAAGCAAGGGGGAAATCTATGATTACAGATAGAACTGATCCCAACCGGGAACCGATCATAAAAAGAGCAAGCGCGGTGATTACCAACCAAGGTGGACGCACCTGTCATGCGGCAATTATTGCGCGAGAATTGGGTGTACCTGCAATTGTTGGATGCGGAAATGCTACAGAAGTTTTGAAAAATGGTCAAGAAATAACAGTCTCTTGCGCTGAAGGTGAAGAAGGGCGGGTTTACGCTGGGTTATTGCCTTTTGAAGTTAAAGAAGTTCCCCTAGAAAACTTACCCCGCACTCGTACGCAGATCTTAATGAACGTGGGCAATCCCCAAGAAGCACTGAGTTTGTCTGCTATTCCCAATGATGGGGTAGGTTTAGCACGAACTGAATTTATCATCGCTAACCACATCCAAGTCCATCCAATGGCGTTGATTCACTATGACCAACTAGACAATGAATTTGTTAAAGCTAAAATTGATCAAATTACCGCGCTTTACGACGACAAACCCCAATATTTTGTTGATAAATTAGCTCAAGGGATTGGTAGAATTGCTGCTGCGTTTTATCCCAAACCAGTTATTGTGCGGATGTCCGATTTCAAGAGTAATGAGTACGCTAACTTGTTGGGTGGCAGACAGTTTGAACCCGAAGAAGAAAACCCGATGCTAGGCTGGCGAGGGGCGGCGCGCTACTACGATGAAGGTTACAAAGCAGCTTTTGCTTTAGAGTGCAAAGCCCTGAAGCGAGTCAGAGACGAAATGGGATTGACAAATGTCATCGCCATGATTCCCTTCTGTCGCACTCCTGATGAGGGGCGTCTAGTGTTGGCAGAAATGGCAAAAAATGGCTTAAAGCAGGGTGTGAATGACTTCCAGATTTATGTAATGTGCGAGTTGCCCAACAATGTCATCATGGCTGAGGAGTTCGCCCAAGTTTTTGACGGGTTCTCGATTGGTTCCAATGACCTCACTCAGCTGACACTTGGTATAGATAGAGATTCAAATTTGGTAGCGCGGTTGTTTGATGAACGCAGTGAGGGTGTCAAGCGGATGGTGAAGTTAGCAATAACCGCCGCGAAAAAGTACAATCGTAAAATCGGTATTTGCGGTCAAGCACCCAGCGATTATCCAGAATTTGCCCAGTTCTTAGTTGAACAGGGTATTGACTCCATCAGTTTGAATCCGGATTCTGTTTTAAAGACTATGCTAGAAGTGGCAAAAGTCGAACAGCACATTTAAATAAGTTATCAGTTATCAGTTATCAGTCCTGACGGCTTATGGTGGGGGATGCGCTCACCGCCACCAACGCATAAAGGTGCTCTTGGTGGGGGACGCGCGACCACTCGTATTTAACTGATAACTGCGTAGGTAGCTGTTCACTGTTAAAGTTAAAAGGCTACCTTTACCCAACGCTTGTGTTCACCTAGTTCATGGTATCTCTTGTAAAAGTCAACAAGAATGAAAATAAAACCACAGATGGACACAGATGCACACAGATGAGTTATCTGTGTTAATCTGTGTGCATCTGTGGTTCCAAATATTGGAATATTATGTTTGCAAGAGGACTATTGACTATTGACTAGTGACTAGTGACCAATGAATAAAAAATGGTTTCGGATTGGCATGGCGGGTGTGTTGTTACTATCACTCGCCTTGCGATTTTGGGGACTAGGGCGATTTAATACCTTTGTCTTTGATGAAGTTTACTACGCTAAATTTGGTAATAATTATCTCACCCATACACCATTTTTTGATGGTCATCCACCACTAGGTAAATACATGATTGGGCTGGGGATTTGGATCAGTAGCCACATTCCCTTTTGGCAAGATGAGGTGAATGGGTTTACAGGTTCAGTCATGTCACCCATCAGTTACCGTTGGATGAATGCCTTTTCTGGTTCATTTATCCCTATAATCGTCGCCGCCATTGCTTATCAAATAAGTTACCGTCGCAGTTTTGCTTTACTTGCGGGTTTGTTTACGGCTTGTGATGGCATATTTCTCGTAGAATCTCGCTATGCCCTGATCAACCAATATATTATCATTTTTGGGCTACTAGGACAGTGGTTTTTATTATTAGCATTAGCAAAACAAAGACAACAACGCAACTTCTGGTTAATACTTTCTGGAATAGCTTTTGGTGCCTCAGCCGCTACTAAGTGGAATGGTTTATGGTTTATGCTAGGTGTTTATCTCATCTGGATATTAGCTTGGGGAATTCGTTGGTTGCAGTCTTTTAGCTTGATTGGTGAAGAAAATCAGCCTCAACTCCAACAGGAATGTGTTTCTCATCCTTCTCTTACTAAAGATGAAAAAAAACGCATTAAAAAAAATTCCTTATCTTCCTTAACGCTGTTTACCTCTAGCTTCTCTAAAAAGAGAACATATAAAATTTTTCCTTATAGAGTCAGCTTGGGTACTTCCAGTGAGAACCGACACAGTCAAATACCATTGCAAAATTTAACTCAACTGAATCTTGTTCATATTATTATTTATTTAGGTATTACCCCTTTCATCGCCTACAGTTTGATTTGGATTCCACACCTACTATTAGATAGAAGGTATGGATTTATAGAAATACACAGGCAAATTTTACTGTTTCATGAACGTCTTGGCGGCAATAGTCCCAAGGTGCATCCTTACTGTGCTGCTTGGTATAAATGGCCCTTGATGACTCGACCAATGGCGTATTTTTATCAAACAGCACAAAGTACTGATGAAGCGCTACCTGTGATGGGACCTCCTTTGCCTTCCGGTACCGGCAAAATCATTTATGATGTCCATGCAATGGGCAATCCCTTTTTGTGGTGGTTTGGCCTTGCGGCGCTTTTATTTTTAACAGGAATGCTGGTGTGGCAATTCGTTATTCCTTGGGTGAGGCAAAGGCGCTTTTTTCTTCCTACGATGCTTTGTGTTGATACTTGGATTGCCTTGTATTTGGTAATAAATTATGCTGCTAATTTACTACCTTGGGTGAAAGTAAACCGTTGCGTTTTTATCTACCACTACATGACCGCTCTGGTGTTTGCATTTTTAGCAATTGCTTGGCTTGTGGATCAGTGTTTACGCAGTTATCGAATTGGACTGCGCGCCCTTGGTGTGAGCATTACCTTTATGATTGTGATAGCTTTCGTTTTTTGGATGCCTATTTATTTAGGTTTACCTCTCTTACCTTTTGAATATAGACCCATGCGGATGTGGTTCAATTCTTGGATTTAGGATTTGAAATTTCATTGGTAGGGTGCGTTCGGCTCATAATATTATTCATAAATTTTGCCAATGACACAAATTTCTTTGCTGTAAGTACCGATAATGAAGGCTGGGTTTTCAAATTTTGTTTACAAACCTAACTTTTCTCTTGTACTTAACAAAGCTACATATTATATAACGTAGGTCAGTACATTTTTTTAACATTTATTATCATAAAGTCAGATATGTTACCTGTTAGACTACTGTAGTATGCAAGAAAATTATCGCGAGCGTGTAAAAAATATTGAAATCTGTAGCTCAAAAGAGAAAATCAACGCTTAAACGTTATTCTGACTATTTATTAAGTAAATTTGTAAAGTGTTAAGAAACTGCATTAACTGAGAGTGTAACTCTTGATAAGGTGTTAAACCATATTAATATTTAATTTTGAAGAATCCTGGAAAAGCAGGAGAATTGTGATGGTGAGCGAATTACAATTGCAAGGCATAAATTTGACTAACTTGAAAGAACCACAAATTCATATCCATAGTCAAATTCAGCCTCATGGGGTACTTTTTGTCCTGAAAGAACCTGAATTAACGATATTACAAGTTACCAGCAATGTATCTTCTGTTTTCGGCATATCTCCCCAAAATCTGTTGGAAAAAAAACTAGAAGATTTACTCGACTCTTTTCAAATAGAGAGAATCAAAGCAGGACTATTCGAGGGAAATCTCGATTTTATCAATCCAACTAAACTTTGGGTCAGAAAAAAGGGTGATGATTACGTAGTTTTTGATGGAGTTTTCCACCGCAATCCAGAAGGATTTTTGATTCTGGAATTAGAACCTGCAATTTCTCAGGAAAATATCCCATTTTTAAGCTTTTATCATCTCGCTAGAGCTTCCATCAACCAACTAGAAGCAACCGCAAATCTCCGGGATTATTGTCAAATTATTGTTCAAGAAGTCAGGAAAGTGACAGGATTTGACAGGGTGATGCTCTATAAGTTTGATGATGATGGGCATGGCTCAGTTATTGCTGAAGAAAAACTAGAAAGCCAGGAACCCTACTTGGGTTTGCATTACCCAGAGTCGGATATACCCAAACCAGCAAGAAAATTATTTATTTCCAATTGGATTAGATTAATACCGGATACTCATGCGAGTCCTGTAGATATTATTCCAAATAATCATCCGGAAACTCAACGTCCGGTTGATTTGACCAACTCCATTCTTAGAAGTGTGTTTCCTTGCCATATAGAGTACTTGCATAATATGGGTGTGGGTGCTTCTTTAACCATTTCTTTGATTAAAGATGGAAAACTTTGGGGACTCATTGCTTGTCATCATCAGACACCGAAGTATGTTTCTTATGAATTGCGAAAAGCATGCGAATTTTTGGGTCGAGTGATATTTTCAGAAATCTCTGCGAGAGAGGAAACTGAAGATTACGACTATCGTATGCAATTGACATATATCCAATCAGCATTGGTTGAATATATGTCTCAAGAAGAAAACTTTATTGATGGGTTAGTCAAACATCAACCAAATCTCCTCGATTTAACTGGTGCTCAAGGTGCGGCTGTATGTTTTGGTGGTAACTACACCTTGATTGGCGAGACTCCTAAAGAAGAAGACTTAATTTTTTTAGTTCAATGGCTAAAGAATAACGTTAAGGATGAAATCTTCTATACAGATTCTCTACCGCGCGTATATCCAGATGCTGAAAGGTTTAAGAATGTCGCCAGTGGAATGCTCGCGATTCCCATTTCTAAGCGAAATTATGTTTTGTGGTTTCGCCCGGAAGTGATTCAAACTGTCAATTGGGGAGGTGATCCCAACAAGGCGTTTGAGTTAAGTCAGTCAGAGGGGAATTTACGCTTGCGTCCGCGTAAATCATTTGAACTGTGGAAAGAAACAGTTCGTCTCACCTCTTTACCCTGGAAACCAGTGGAAGTAAAAGCAGCACTGGAACTGCGCAAAGCAATTGTTAATATTGTGCTGCGTCAGGCAGATGAATTAGCACAGCTTGCACACGACTTGGAACGTTCCAACGCGGAACTGAAAAAGTTTGCTTATGTAGCTTCACACGACTTGCAAGAACCACTTAATCAAGTGGCTAACTACGTGCAGTTGTTGGAGATGCGCTATCAAAACCAACTTGACGAAGATGCGAATGAGTTTATTACCTACGCCGTCGAGGGAGTCAGCCTGATGCAGACGCTGATTGACGACGTGCTGGCGTACTCTAAAGTCGATATGCAGGCAATTGAGTTTCAACTGACTGAGGTAGAAACAGCTTTAGAACGCGCCCTAACTAATTTACGCAAACGCATTTCTGAAACTCGGGCTGTGATTACTTACGATGAGTTACCAACTGTGATGGCTGACAGCACTCAGCTGATGCAGTTGTTCCAAAACCTGATTGGTAACGCCATCAAGTTCCGCAGTCACAAACCACCAGAAATTCATGTGGGAGCGATTCGGACTGAAGATGAGTGGCTATTTTCAGTAAAAGATAACGGTATTGGCTTTGATCCGCAGTTTAGCGATCGCATTTTCGTGATCTTTCAGCGCCTGCACACGCGGGATGAGTACCCAGGTACAGGTATGGGTTTAGCTATCTGTAAGAAAATTGTGGAGTGCCACCGGGGGCGGATTTGGGTAGAGTCACAAGTAGGTGAGGGCGCAACTTTCTACTTTACGTTTCCAGTTGGAGGACGCGATCGTGAGCGCAGAAACGGACGAAAAGTACAAAACAATCTTTTTGGTAGAAGACAATAAAGCCGATATTCGTCTCATCCAAGAAGCATTGAAAAATAGCTCGGTGCCACATCAGATCGTGACGGTTAGAGATGGCATGGATGCTATGGCATATTTGCGCCAGGAAGGGGAGTATGCTGAAGCACCTCGCCCCGACCTCATCCTGCTGGATTTAAACTTACCCAAGAAGGATGGTAGAGAAGTCCTGGCGGAAATAAAAGCTGATCCCAATCTCAAACGCATTCCCGTAGTCGTGCTGACAACATCACATAACGAGGATGACATTTTCCACAGCTACGACTTGCACGTGAATTGCTACATTACCAAATCTCGTAACCTTAGCCAGCTATTCAAAATAGTCAAAGGGATTGAAGAGTTTTGGTTGGAAACTGCCACTTTGCCATCGGAATGAAATCCAGGGAGATAGGGAAGTTCCTCATAAAGTTGGGATTAGGGGCAGTGGGAAGAAAATATCACCACCACACCCTACTACCCCATCTTTTAATAAACTGGTGGACTTTCAAGACAAGGAGAAATGGGGGGGTGAAAACACAAGACTATGGCTGCAAGCGACTCAGTAAAAATCCTGTTAATTGAGGACAATCTGGCAGAAGCTAGATTGTTACAAGAGTTTCTGAAGCAAGCCAAGTCCCATGAATTTAGTTTGGTTCATGTGAAGCGATTGGGGGAAGCCCTCCAAGAACTACGTAGGGCTACCTACCATGTCATCTTGTTGGATCTGACGCTACCAGATAGCCAAGGATTAGCATCCCTCGCGCCTTTGATAAGTCAAGCCCCTTGCTTGCCAATTGTGGTACTTACTAATACTAATGATGATGCACTTGCCTTAGAAGCAGTGCGGCGGGGAGCGCAAGATTATCTTGTTAAGCGACAAGTCAATTCAGATTTACTCATTCGCTCCCTAAGCTATGCAATTGAGCGCAAACAAGTTTTAGAAACATTACGCGCAGTCAATGAGACGTTAGAAATTCGGGTTCAAGAACGAACAGCTGAACTGGTCAAAGTCCAAGAAATCAGCCAGTTTAAATCGGAATTTGTCTCAATGATCTCTCACGACATTCGTAGTCCTCTCAATACAATCCAACTGATTGCTGGATTGCTACAAAACAGCGGCGACAAATTGCCTAAGGAAAAAAAAGTTTCGCATTTCCAGCTTATTCGTTCAGCCATTAAAAACATGGCTCAACTATTGGATGAAGTTTCATTTATAGGTAGAGCCGATTCCGGTAAACTTTATTGTGAATTTCATCCGCTGGATTTAGAAAATTTTTGTCGCCAACTTGTTGAAGAAGCTCAACTAAGTACGCAGCAAAAGTGCTTAACTCTGATTTTTACTAGTGTTGGCGAATTGGGTGAGACGTTGTGGGATGAAAGCTTGTTACGTCATATTTTGAACAATTTGCTCAGCAATGCGATTAAATACTCACCATTAGGTGGTACAGTGCGGTTTCAACTCATTGAGCAGCAAAAAACAGTCGTTTTCCAGATACAAGACGAGGGAATTGGTATTCCTAAAGAAGACCAACAGCGACTGTTTCAGCCTTTCCATCGTGCTTCAAATGTGGGCAAAATTCCTGGTACTGGCTTAGGGCTGGCAATTGTCAAAAAGTGTGTAGAGACACTGAACGGAGAGATTTCAGTTCATAGTGAAGTGGGGGTGGGTACAACATTTGCTGTCACGCTTCCTAAGAAAAATTATGAATTATGAATGATAAAGTTTTCAGAAATTATAATTTCTCAAACACCGCACGATAAACAGGTTCACCCTTGTTCATAGTCCCTATCTCCCGTTCTGTAGGCACTGGTAACGGGTTTTCTGCTAACCATTCTCCTGCACCACGTCTTTGGAAACGAGGATGTTCCGCAAAGCGATCGCGCATTTCCACCGCCACAAACTCAATATCCGATTGCAAAAATACAATACCCCCAGGTACGAGAAATTCTGCCAGTTCTACAACTAATTCTGGTTGTACGATTCGCCGTTTAGCGTGACGGTTTTTAAACCAGGGATCGGGAAATTGAATTGTGACGCGCTGTAAACTACCCTTGGGTACAGAAGATAAAAGCGATCGCAACGAGTTATTTACATTGCAAAACAAATAATGGAGATTTGTCAGTCCTAACTCATCGCGCCACTTATTCGCTTCTATCACTAACGGTTCGCGAATTTCCAAACCCAGAAAATTCCAGTTAGGTTCTATCTTTGCCATACTCAACAAAAACCTTCCCCTAGCGCAGCCAATATCTAGGTGTAGCTGCTGGTTTGGCTTGGCGTAGATTTTTTCCCATTCAATGGGATTCAGCGGTGTTTGATACTTTTGCGAAAGTGGGTTGACGTGCTGACGGACTCGGACAACTGCCAAAATCAAATCTCCTATCATTAAATACTATATCTGTCAACAAATATTCCGAGAAAATATATGCCTACTGAGTAGCCAATTAGATAGAGTCATAAAGTAAAGGCTATACTCTCTAGCGGAATAGTTTCTCAGCTACGATGACAGACAAATTACCACCTATTTATTTTTACATTCCACAAAAACAATGGCCCCCTGAGCATATACTAGAAAGCCCTGATGCTTACTGGAAGTGGCAACAGTCTCTTCGTTACGGTCAAGGGCGGTATAATTGGACTCTGCAAACCTATCTTCACCTCAAACATCAAGAATTTCCATGTCAACTTGTAGGAACAATGCCTACGGAGGGCATTGTCTTGGCGCATCGAGACTTTCTAAAAGACAACCTACAACCCACACCAAAATTACTGATTGTTTGTTTGCAAGCAGATAGAGATTCCCATCCTTACGCACAGCTTCATGTTATACAAAATACTCAAGATGAAATGACAAGCCAGTGGGGAAGTCTTTGGCAAAGCTACTATATGCCCCATTGGCGTCAAGCTATGCTCATTCCTCGCGATTCTACCCGTGGTGATAAATTTGAGAACGTTGCCTTTTTTGGTGTGATCGGAACTTTGGCACCTGAACTGCAAACAGATCCTTGGATACAGCAGCTTAATGCCTTGGGTTTAATTTGGAATGTGGTGGAATTTCAACGCTGGCACGACTACAGCGATGTTGATGTGGTTGTCGCCGTGCGTAGCTTCGATGGTAATAAATATACTAATAAACCTGCATCCAAGTTATACAATGCTTGGTATACAGGAATTCCTGCTATTCTTGGCTGTGAATCTGCTTATCAACATGAGCGTAAAAGCGAACTTGACTACATAGAAGTCAGATCGATGGATGAGGCGATCGCCGCACTTAAACGCTTGCGTGACAATCCTCAAATGCGTCAGGCGATGATTGAAAATGGCAGAATCCGCGCCAGAGAAACAGATAGTACCAGCCTGACTGCACGGTGGTGTCACTTCTTAACAGATGTTGCGACTCCTGCATACTATCACTGGTGTCAGGCATCTAGTTTGCAGCAAAAAGTCTTTTTGATGTCCCGCTACTTAATATTGAAACTGAAAAATGTGAAAAATCGCTGGCGTCAGATCTCATCACGCTTCAAATTTCATCACGTTTCAGATTAGCAGTTATACCAGTTTTCAATTGAGTGCAGTACAGACGTTTGTAGGGACACGGCAATCCTCATACGTGTCAACAATCACGTTGAAACGTTTATTCCACGTTGATTTTACCCCACCCCCAACCCCTCCCCGCAGGCAGGGAGGGGCAGTAGTTTCCCCCCTTCCCTACAACTACCGTGTACACACAAGTCGGAGTGGCTTGTTCAACCCGCGTTTTACCCCCCTTAATCCCCCCGATGTATTGGGAGGAAACTGGAAAATCTTGTTCCCTCCCCTTTGCAAGGGGAGGGTTAGGGTGGGGTAATTCGAGGACTGGTAGTGATTCAATCGCTTGTGTGTACACCGTAGCTTCCCTACAAGGGAAGGGGGCTAGGGGGTTAGCTCTGTTTTATCCGAGAAGTATTAACCCACTACCCACTCACCAATTTTGTGTATAAATGTTAAGCGGGATCGCTGGTACGCAGCGTGATCGAGCAGGGTTATACTCTTTATAAAAAGAGTTTTTTTACACCCTGCTTTTAAAATTGTTATTACCTCAATGACTTCAAATTTTCGCTTTGCTGTAGTCAGCGACTTGCATCTTGCCCTTCCCCATACAATTTGGAATCATCCCAGCCGTTTTCATTTGGTGGAAGTCAGTATTCCTGCATTTGAAAGTGTACTAAAACATTTAACACAACTTAATATAGATTTTCTTTTGCTACCAGGAGATTTAACTCAGCACGGTGAACCAGATAACCATGCTTGGTTACAAGAACGCTTAGCACAGCTTCCTTTTCCTGCCTATGTTGTTCCTGGTAATCATGATGTTCCTGTTGTCATGGCAAATGAGCAATCAATTGCTGCCTGTGATTTTCCTCATTACTACCGTCAGTGCGGCTACAGCAATACCGACCAACTTTACTATACTTGTCAGTTACTGCCGGGTGTTAGGCTCATCGGTCTGAATTCTAACTCTTTTAATGAGCAAGGACAGCAGATAGGACGTTTGGATACCCAACAACTACGGTGGTTAGAAGAGGTCCTAGCAGCAGCTGGTGATGAATTGGTGTTAATTATGGTGCATCACAATGTTGTGGAACACCTACCCAATCAGTCACGCCACCCAATAGCAAATCGTTATATGTTAGAAAATGCACCAGAACTCTTGCAGGTGTTACAGCGCTACGGCGTTAGCTTGGTGTTCACAGGACACTTGCACGTTCAAGATGTTGCGTATTGTGAAGGTGTATACGATATCACAACAGGTTCTTTGGTAAGTTATCCTCATCCTTACCGAATTTTGGAGTTTCATGAGGATAATCACGCAAGGCAATGGTTGCAAATTTTATCTTATCGCGTCAAATCAGTACCTGATTTTCCCAACTTGCAACATACATCAAGAAAGTGGATGGGCGATCGCAGTTTTTCGTTCTTAGTCAAGTTGCTCACTTTACCTCCGTTAAACCTGCCAATGTCGCAAGCAAATGAACTAGCTCCCAGTCTACGCGAGTTTTGGGCAAATATGGCTGATGGAGATGCTGTGTTTGATTATCCTGACTTTCCACCAGAAGTGCGTCGCTACTTTGAGAAGTATGGCGCGATCGCTCCTAGCGGAACTCCATCTCTCATCGATAACAATACTACGTTGTTGCTTTAGGAAAGATAACCCAGATAACGGAGAAATTTAGCTGCCTCATCCCCCTCATTTCCCTACTGCACGGCAAATTCCAAATACGGAAGTATAATTGTGTAGCAAAGTACTGCCACCCACAGGACCGATTTCACCGCCACAGAAGAAACCTGCTAAGGGGATATCTTTGAGGTAGCGCCTAAAGAGCTGAGAATCAAAATTGGGTTTTCCGTAGAGTCCTTCACCTCGCCCGACACAAGAAAACATGAGCGCACCAACAGCAGACGGTTTTGGGGCTTGTTGTTTTTGATAACTCTCCAGAAGGAATTCCAAGTCTTCAGCAGAAGCTTGAGCATCGCGCAAGTGGAATTGCAAACGCTGTCCTGGTCGAACGTAATCTGCAATGGCAATTGCGCCAGCTGAAGGGTCTACCCCAAGGATGCTACGAATTAAAAAGTCTCCCTGGAGCAAATCTTGCTTGAATTCATCCATTGCCAACCCGACAAACAATGAGTGTTGTGCCAATATCCTGTCTTCTTCGCCCAGATGCGAAATCAAATCTCGCAAGACAATCAGCGGTACTTGCTCATCCAACTCCAGGATGATGTTGCGATCGCCTTTTGTGACTTGGCATGGCTTCCCAATCGGTCGGCATCCTTGTGCCACAATGGTTTCTAAGACAATATTGCCACTCAATGCTATGCCAAGCGTTCCCTCTCTATACACTTGGTCATTGTGAAATAGAGCGATACGACCTCCCATCCCGCCGCCGCTTGCCTGTCCTCCGATTGTGACCGAACCGGGATAAGCAAAATCTATTCCTTGTAATAAATCGTTAATTCCAGAGGAGAATGCCCCGGACAGCAAGATGAACTGAGGTGCAGGCGATGGTGGCACACCTATCAAATCAATCCAATTATCCGGCGCACTGTCCAAGTCGGGTAATTCTTCAGGAACAACATGAAAGGCTTTAATATTCACTTGTGGCAGATGCGCCAAAGTCAAACTTAGGGCAGGTTCTGCTTCCAACTCTTGGGTTTGTCCCCATTCAGTTGTGCCAATGACACCGCCACCACTACAGCCAATCAGCACAGGCACTGAGAGTCGCTCAGCAAGTAGGGGCAATAGCCGGGAATACTCACTTGTAAAGGCAGACGAAATGAATACCAGCCCTAAATCAGCAGGTGCTGTTAACGACGAGACAGCCTGTTGTACTACATCTGCAACAGCCGCTTCCAAAGAAGGACGGGTTGACAAGGCATTTGCCCACTGCATTTGGTCTGCCATGAGTTTTACACTCTTTCTCTTGCTAGGCTAATCGTTTTCTAATTTCTATCCTGTGGAATAGTATTTGCATCCTACACCAATTGATGCAATCCCTTTGTATCTCCACTCTCCTCAACTGTCCATCTGAGGAAAATACGCCTTTCATCTCCTGCTACTTGCGTCTACAAATATTGTATAATTTATCTTTCACACTAGAGTCTGTAAAATATTAAAAGATCAGGACAAATAGAGTCTTCGTGGTACGGTTCACTGTATTAATGATGAAGTGTATCCCCACCTACTGGTGAAACTAATTATAAGCAAACAACAGTAAAATGGGGAATGATGGTACAAAAAACTATCATTTTTGAATTTTTTCTATACTTGTATTGAAAACACAACAAGACTAGTGAAATGAGCAACATTCAAGACATTCAAGACAAAATCCAAGAAGAAGTTGAACAAGCTCGTGCTGCGTGTGACACTTCAGGTAGCAACTCCCCTGAATGTGCAGCGGCTTGGGATGCAGTAGAAGAACTGCAAGCGGAAGCCTCGCACCGAAAGCAATCCAAGCCCAAGAACTCTCTTGAGCAGTATTGTGATGCCAACCCAGAAGCAGATGAGTGCAGGGTTTACGAAGACTAAAAATTGGCTCGACCAATTTTATTGCTCGCTGGTTTGCAAGCAACCAAAATCTATTTACTGAGTAGCTTGCACTTTGCCGACGTTTTTGTCTAAAATCTCACTCCAACCTTTTCCATCCTGTGTAAAAGACGGGAAATCCAGGTAGCGAGTGAGATTTTCTTGTGAACCTGCGTCCAATCAAGAACTGTTTCTTTCTCCAGAATCATATGAAATAGGGAGATGAGAAGATAGTCTGAAAGTCAATGCAATAGTCATATACCTATTGACAATTCACTAAAGTTTTTAATTTATCATCAAAAAAAAATATGAATAATGAAGTCTGGTTTCGTCCCCTTGTTTGGATGGACTACCGATTAGCAGTATTATTTACGGTAATTATTCCCATAATTCTCCTAATTTGGGCATTTGTAGAAAAAGCCGAAACGATACAACGGTTGCTGATGATTTACTGGCGAGTATCCAGCTTGCTGGCAATTACCCTTTATTTGACCATAGGAGGGTTTGGAGTTAGTTTTATCTCTGGACTGATGGCTCGTATCCTGATACCCATTTCGCTGTGGTTCTGGGTAGATCTGAACGATGAAATTGAGTATCAGCCAAATGGACCTCTAAAGTTGCTTTTCACCTCGTGGCGTTGGGCGACAACCGTCTATTGTATTTTGGGCGCGCTTGCTTTTATACCTTTTTTGGTTTGTGCTTTTTCCGAAAATGCGATCGCCACTCCCTATTGTGCCGTTTGGTTGGAGGCACCGTTACTTTTTAAAGACTATTTCCATGCCAACAGCAAACCCGCATTTCTCGGCTTTCTGGGGATCGTTGGTTTAATCATTTATGTAGTTTACTTAACTTACTTCGTCCTCGTCAAACTAGGCAAGCAAGGACGCTCAGCGACACCGCAGTAGCGAAAAAGCCATTAGTAACAACAGTTCAACGCAACGAGCAATCAAGAGCCAGCCTTGGCTCCTAGGCATTCAGTACTCACCACTTTTTCAATGAACAGTTCTATTAGCAAGCGCTTGGAACAATATACCGCCAAACGCCCGCAAGAAGTTTTGATTGTAAGTGTGGAAATTGCAGATGAGCAAGACGAAATTGCCATCTTTAAAGGCTTTTCCAGTTCTTTAACGCGCCCAACCGCATTTGATCCCGATGTGCCTGTGTTGCCCCCTCAGGCAAAAATTATCAAAATTGACCGCGTCGCAAGTCCTTACAATCCTGAAACACCCCGCTATATCCAACAAGGACTTTCTTGGGACGATATGCAAGTCTTATTGGCAAAACTAGGAGTGTGAAAAAGATCATTCTTGCTTATGTGAATCTATAAAAAATCATTTCAACAACCTCGCCCTGAAAGGGACGAGGATTGTCCGAACCAATTGGGACAACGTAAGCGTTGAATAGCCCATTGAGACTCAACTTGGTACAGACTTCCGAATACTTCCCTAGTTCGGATTCACTCTAAGCCTGATTGGTTCAGGCGTTGGGTTAAGCCAAGACATTCTAGTTGAGTTGGGCGAAGGGACTCTCAACAAGTCATTGGGTTATACCACTGAATGCGAATTCCAGTTGTCGATTCCAACCGTCAGCCACTCATGCCCACTACACCAGCACGGGCAAGGAAGTGGATTCAATCGGGTAAAGCTGTTAAACGCTGGTCGGATTGCGGTCAATTTTACGTGCAACTGACTATTGTGCCATCAGGCTACGCCACCCAGGATATTGTTATTGGGATTGACCCTGGTAAAAAATATTCGGGGATTGGCGTTGTATCCGCCAAGTTCACGCTCTATACGGCTCACCTGGTTTTGCCATTTCAAACAGTGCGCGACCGGATGGACAATCGCCGATTAATGCGGCGAGGGCGTAGAGGAAGACGAATCAATCGCAAGATTGAGTTTTCCAAACGCGCTCACCGTCAGAAACGGTTTGCAAATCGTCGGCAAGGCAAGCTTGCGCCTTCGATTCGTGCTAACCGTCAGCTAGAACTCACAATTGTATCCGAACTGTGCAAAATCTACCCAGTCATAGAAATCAGGTACGAATACGTTCGAGCAGATGTAGATAAAAGCAGCGGGCGCAAAAAAGCAAGAAGTGGTAAAGGTTTCTCGCCTGTGATGGTTGGTCAAGTTTGGATGCTCAAGCACTTAGGGCAGTTTGCGCCCGTAGTTAAAATCGAGGGTTATCAAACTTCTCTTACTCGCAGCCATCTTGGATTGACCAAAAATAAGGTAGATAAGTCAAAGGCAGAGTTTAACACTCACGCAGTAGACAGCGTTGCTATTGCGGCAACGAGCTTTGTTGAGTATCGCAAATACCACACAGCCAATATGGACGGGGCAAATTGGTTTGGCTCGGTTACTATCACCCCCGCTTCGTTCTTCGTTATTCGTCGTCCTCCCTACAGCCGCCGTCAACTACATTTGATGGTTCCAGCTAGGGGTGGAGTCCGGCGCAAATATGGAGGCTCTACAACACGTCATGGCTTGCGAAAAGGTGACGCGCGTTAATTCCCCGAAAGGAATCGGCTTCGTCAGTGGTGATACCGAAAAACAAATATCTGTCAGCGATGCTAACTGGAAACGCTTAGGGCAGATAGCGTCTAGCAAAGTAACTTTAATTCGGCGTTCTACTGGTTTAATTGTTGCTTGTTAGTTTATAAAAAGCCGTCCTACGCTTCGCGGTTATGACGGGGTTTCAGACCCAATTTTTCTGATGAGTAGAGCAACAAAGCATACTTGCCCTTGGCTGTGTCCTATTTACTCGCCACTGCCAAATGATTGTAAAAAGCAAGACCGCTTTGTATGTTAATGGCAAAATTATGTTAATTTAATATGAATAATCTTAAGAACTGAGAATCAAGCTATAATTTGTTACCAATATAGGGTAAGTTTTTCTTCTTAATACCATTTACACATACGATTAGCTAGGCAGACGCGTTTAAGGTCGCGTTTGGTGACGGTTTATATTACCATCACAGCTAAAGGCGCATAGCAATGGTATTGTTACGGACCTGATAAGCGACGATTTTTCATTACACTCACACCTTCCCTGTCATGAATACTGCGGTGACTCTACCAACAGAACAAGCGCCTCAAAAAGAGGAATATTTGGGGCAGCTCAATCGTCAAATGATTGTAATTCTCGATTTCGGTTCTCAATATTCAGAACTGATTGCCCGCCGAATTCGTGAAACACAGGTATATTCTGAAGTCCTTTCCTATCGCACCACAGCTGAACAATTACGTCAACTCAATCCCAAGGGGATTATCTTTTCTGGAGGTCCCAATTCAGTTTATGACGGTGGCGCTCCCCACTGTGATTCAGAAATCTGGAATTTGGGAATTCCGATTCTAGGTGTATGTTACGGTATGCAGCTGATGGTGCAACACTTGGGTGGGGAAGTTGCAAAGGCTGACAGAGGTGAGTATGGCAAAGCGTCACTATATATAGATGATCCCACAGACTTGCTCACCAACGTTGAAGATGGCACGACGATGTGGATGAGTCATGGAGACTCAGTCACTCAAATGCCAGAAGGGTTTGAATTGCTCGCACATACAGAAAATACTCCCTGTGCAGCTATTGCTGATCACAACAAAAAACTCTACGGTGTTCAGTTCCATCCAGAAGTGGTGCATTCTCTTGGTGGTCTCGCTTTAATCCGTAACTTTGTATACCATATCTGCAAGTGTGAACCTACCTGGACGACTGCTGCTTTTGTTGAACAATCAATTCGAGAAATTCGCGCGAGAGTCGGCGATAAACGGGTGCTGTTGGCGCTTTCTGGAGGAGTGGATTCTTCAACCTTGGCATTCTTGCTACATAAAGCAATTGGCGACCAGTTGACTTGTGTGTTTATCGACCAAGGCTTTATGCGAAAGTATGAGCCAGAGCGATTGCTCAAACTGTTCCAAGAACAGTTTCACATTCCGGTAGAGTATGTCAACGCTAGGGAACGCTTCATTTCTGCACTCTCTGGAATCACTGACCCGGAAGAAAAGCGTCGTATAATTGGACGCGAATTTATCAGTGCTTTTGAGGAAACATCCAAAAGCCTTGGACCGTTTGATTATTTAGCTCAAGGCACGCTTTATCCAGACGTTATTGAATCCGCTGATACCAACGTTGACCCGCAGACTGGGGAACGGGTAGCAGTAAAAATCAAAAGCCATCATAACGTTGGTGGATTGCCCAAAGACCTGCGATTCAAACTGGTGGAACCGTTGCGGAAACTGTTTAAGGATGAAGTCCGCAAAGTAGGGCGTTCCATTGGCTTGCCAGAAGAAATTGTCCAACGCCATCCTTTCCCCGGACCAGGTTTAGCGATTCGCATTATAGGTGAAATTACTACTGAGCGGTTAGAAATTTTACGCGACGCTGATTTGATTGTGCGTCAAGAAATTAACCAACGCGGTTTATACCACGACTACTGGCAAGCATTTGCCGTCTTACTACCAATACGTAGTGTTGGTGTTATGGGCGACAAACGTACTTATGCTTACCCCATCGTTTTACGAATTGTGACCAGTGAAGATGGTATGACTGCTGATTGGGCGCGTGTGCCTTACGATGTCCTGGAAGTCATTTCCAATCGGATTGTGAATGAGGTCAAAGGCGTTAACCGAGTGGTATTCGATATCACCTCTAAGCCGCCTGGAACCATTGAATGGGAGTGATAGATTTTAATTTTCATAACTTTTGTAGAGACGCGTTATTTGACGCGTCTCTACAGATTAGAAAATCATTCTAATCACAGCTAAAAGGAAATATGGTTGGATTGGTATGCAGGTGGTTCGATATAAATCAAAATTCTGACTGGGTTGAAGCGTTCTTCTAATCCCCTTTCGACTTCCTCAGTTATGCGGTGTGCTCTTTCTACGTCAGGTGCATCCACTATTAAATGCATTTCGATGAATGTTGTTGGCGCTATCGGTCACACTATGTAAAGCATCAGCTAGCAAGCTGAGACAACCTGTCAAATTGGCTACTACAGCTTTCAATACCATGACAAAGATGTTAAGTAGTAGGGTAATAATTAAAACCTTCCGCACTGCGGCGCGGTTATCTGAAGTCATAAAGTATTTTTTTACTCAGTTCTATGACTTCTAATGTAAAACTTTAAACATCAAAAAAATATTTCAAATCCTTATCCAAATTAGGTTATAAATTTTGAATTGACAGTTTCTAGCCCCTCAAAGCGCAAAGTCTTTGCTCATATCATTTGATAACTCAGTGCATGTAACTTTTCACCATTTAGCCCCCGCTTGTTGGTACAAGTAACCTTTTCTCTTGACTTTGCCACTATTAAGTAGAGTCGTTCAGCGAGGAAGGTGTGTCAGAGCAAAGTGATCTGGAGTTAATTTTTTTAGCACGACAGGGAAATAAAGCTGCATTTGGTCGGCTTGTGTTGCGTTATCAGCCGATGGCACAACGCATTGCTAAGCGAATGATCGGCAATGAGGATTTGGCTCAAGAGCTTGTGCAAGATGCCATGCTGCAAGCTTATCTTTCATTAGAGAAACTTCACGAGCCAAAGCGCTTTAAGAGTTGGCTATATGGCATTGTGCTCAATATTTGCCGCAACAATTTGCGTCGTCGTAAGGTGATTTTGTTTTCCCTTGAAGCAATGGTGGGAGATTTGGCTGCTGAGCCGTTACCGATTGATGAGAGTTCACGCGACCCTCAGCAAGTGGCGGAACATAAAGAACTCCGCACTGCTTTACTAGAAGCAATCGATACTCTGTCTCACAATAATCGTCAAGCAACTTTGCTGTTCTATCACGAACAACTCAGTCTACAAGAAGTAGCAGTTCGCTTAAATATTTCACTCAGTGCAGCCAAGGGCCGTTTGCACAAAGCTCGCCATCAACTTAGAGAACGATTGCTACCTCTTCAAGCTCAAATTCAACCTATTTCATTTAAGGAGTCTAAGACAATGACCACTAACACCAATGCCCAAATCAAGCCAGAACTTTGCTGTTCATTTTGTAAGAAAAGTAGTGAACAGGTTAATCTTCTGATTGCAGGTCCACCACTGGGAAATGTCACTATTTGTATTTGCAATAAGTGTGTGGATATATGTAATCAAATTATTAGTAGAGAAATTCCTCCGTTGACACACCAACAAGTTGAGTCCTTCAATGACTTAGGCGAAGTGAGTGGCTAAAACTACATGAATTCGATAGATTTTTTGGCTCCATTGCCATGCTGTCCGTGAAGAAATGATGCTGCAGACTGTTTCCACCTCCGTGCTACGGAGGTGGCGCATTCCAAGGAGAATGGTATATGTAGCAAGATGTTTTGATAAATAGCTCATGCCCAATCATCTGACATTGAACCTGGTTGAAGGTTCTGTCTCTTTTAGTTTTTCACCCGAAGCAGCACGGGAATTCAAAGCAGCACTCAATGAATTGATGCAAAGCCTCAAAGCTGTCGCCGCTAAAACCTCTAGTGGCGGTAAACCGAGTCCCCAGCGTCCAATGGAATATCGTTACACGGGAGAGGTATTTTTAGAAATTTTTTGTAATCCCAATATTTGGCCCACTCCCTTTGCTGCCAAAGTCCTGTTAACCGTCCGCGATGCTACTATTCGCTTAACAACAGAAGCTGAACTGACCCGGGTTATTGAAGATATTAACCAGTATCTGGAGCAAGTAGGGTAATTTACCCGTAGACTGTAAAACATTGTAAAACATAAAAATTACCGGAGCAGTTTCTAAAATTGAACTGCTCCGGAATCGACACGCCTAATTATGGTATTCACACCGCTCAATAAAATCTAGAGAAATCTAGAAATGTCCTTCAAACGTGGCTTCCCACGTTCAGGGAGAAACCAGCCCCCTTATTCCCTACTTCTAACATTAACCGCACAAAAGGCTGGAAAACGGATGTAAGCTAGAAAATTCCCACAAAACACTTTTGGATCGATTTAGAAATGGGATATTTGAGATTCCGCGCTGGGAATGGCTCTTAGAAAGCAGAGATTATCCTTGAGAAAGCGATCGCACTTTGAGCGTTAAATCTCTTTTTGTTTAATCCATTCATCCAACATAGATTCCCACTCCGAAATCGAAAATCACGCAACAGATGAAATAATTAGTCGTTGTCCCACTCTTCGCGACCAATCAGATCGGCAATGCGATCGCGCAGCAAGAAATCACACTTTTCCAGTTCGCATTCAATGCATACCCACTCTCTAGCCGGGATATATTGGCACAAGGTATAGATTGGCTGCTGTCTGCTCACCAAGCCTTTTTGCACCAGTCGCCGTGCTTCATCTTGTATCACGTTAAAGAGTAGTAACTGATAGAAGGCACCGTATTCACACTCATGGTTTTTGCTCACAATTTAACACGTAAGTAGTGTTCCCAAAATTTAGCAGGAACGAACATGCTAGAAATAGAAACAGTCGTTGAAGTTTTGTAGTTTTATATACGGAACTATTTTCATTTTGACGCTACATATCCTCAAATTATGTGAAGAAATATGAAGAAAATCAACAAATCCTGACATTTGCTTATATTGTATTGCATACAAACAAATAGTGGTAGTTGATTATTTTTGCTTATGCGGTTGAGAGACTTATTTGGTACTAGTCTCTGATAAGCACTCACCATTTTAGGCACTGTTTTGCATAAGTCAGAAGTCTTTACCAAACAGATGAGTTAGATACCAAACAACGTACGTAAAGCGCAGTCTTGTGCCGCTGGCATTTGTCCATAGGAAAATATGCCGGGAATATCCGCCTTAAGCAAGGGTATAAACTGCTGCAAAACATAAGGGCTACCGTACAATACAAAGGCTTGTAAATCATCCGTCGTTAATAATTTCTTAAATAAATCTTCTGCTGCCTTGGTCAGTTCTGCACTTGAGCAAAGGGATTCCCTCGGATAAACATTTGTAGCAAAGTAGGATGATTTCCGTCTAAGTTGCTAATAGCTTGAGTATGGCAATCAATGATTTGAGTCTCATATCCCATTTGGGCGGGTAGTGTCATTGCTGGTGCCAATTTGTTCAAAAAATCACAGAGAAATAAGTCATCAACAACAATCAGGTTGCGTAGAACTCGTGCAGACTTATCACTAAGTTTGATTGTGTTTATAAGTTTATCTAATGATAACGCAGAGCCATGAATGATTTGACTATGTTGCAAAATCTCAACAGTAGTGTTGAGAGCGTCATTTTGTGCTGTGGACTCGATAAAGGCTGCGGGATTGACTGGCTGATGGGATTTGATTTTTGCTTGCCAAATACGCTCAACAGAGTCTCGAATACGCGATCGCGGAATCCGACCACTTTCAACAGCCGTGCATACAGCGTTAATCGCCTCTTGGGGATCAACAGGCATCAGCAAAATATCGGCACCTGCTTCCACTGCCATCACAGGAGCAACCGAAGCCCCATAGCGGTTGGCAATAGCACCCATTACCAAGGCATCTGTGGTGATCAAGCCTGAAAATCCTAGTTTTTGGCGCAACTGCCCTGTTAAGATTTTGTGTGACAAGGTTGCTGGTAGTTCTGCATCCCAAGAAGGGATCAGCAGGTGAGCGGTCATGACTGTATCCACACCCGAGGCGATGGCACAAGCAAAAGGTGGCAATTCCACTTCTGTCAGTCTGTCTGTAGACTGTGGGATGAGCGGCAAATCCAAATGAGAATCAACAGCTGTGTCCCCGTGTCCAGGAAAATGCTTTGCCGTTGTTAGGACACGATGAGTTTTTGCACCACGAATAAAGGCACAAGCCAAATGACTCACCTCATCAGGCGTTTCGCCAAAAGCGCGAACGTTGATAACAGGGTTATCAGGATTATTGTTCACATCCACCACGGGAGCTAATACCCAGTTAATGCCAATGGCTAAGGCTTCTTGTGCAGTAATCGCTCCCATTTTTTCGGCATAATCCAAAGCCAACTTTTGGTCTTTGCGGAAAATAGCACTCAGTGCCATTGGTGGCGGAAACCAAGTTGCCCCTGCAAAACGCTGTCCGACGCCTTCTTCGATATCAGCGGCAATGAGTAAAGGAATTTTTGCCCAATTTTGCAATTGTTGTGTTCTGATAGCTAATTCCCCGGCACTAGCCCCCAGCAAAATCACTCCACCAACGCCCAAATCTTGCACCCAATGTTGGAGTGTTGCTGCTGGTGGTTCCCAAACAGGATATTGAATTTGGTGGTCAAATAAAAAACCAGAGGCACGAACAACGACCATCTGGGCTACTTGTTCGGCTAGGGAGAGTTTATCTATATCGGGCAGCATAAGCAATTCAAAATTCCAAGTTTAAAAAAGGAAAACCCCGCACAACAAGCATTTTAATTCTGTAGTGAGGACTTTAGTCCTGAATTTTGAGAGCGCTCAAGCGCTCACTACCAAATCATCAAAATCAATGGATACACTACTTAGCATTTTGGAGTAGACACCAAAGGACGAGTAAATATAAAGAGTATATTTTAACAGCCCTATCCCTAAGCCATGTATTAGGCATATTTAAACAGACGCAACATGGTCGCGTCTGTAAAATGCTTGGCTGGCGTACGTTAATTAATTGTTGTTTACGTTACTTAATCTTTTGCAGACAATTCTTCATCTTGATTGAAGCTGTGCTCAGTTTCTTGTGCCAGATTTTCTGGCTGACGTTTTTGCTCGAGTTGACTTAACAGGGTTAGCACCTTGCTACCGCGTTCTATAGAACGGTCTTCAATAAATACCACCTCTGGCGTACGACGCAGGCGAACCCGCGCACCGAGTTCACTGCGGACGTAAGGAGTCGCTGACTTTAAACCTGCCATTGTTTCTGCCTTGGCTTCCTCTGTGCCATAGATGCTGACGTAGATTTTTGCATGTTGCAAATCTCCAGACACATCAACGTCAGTAACACTTACCATTCCTGTCCCCACACGGTCATCCTTAATACCATTAAGTAACAGTTGGCTAACTTCCCGTTTAATTAATTCAGCAACGCGGGAAACGCGGCGATCTGTAGCCATAAAAATTTGCCTCCTCACAGAGGATTTACTACACACTACATAAATACGACTTTGTCACAGGAGTACACCTCCCACTACAGTCATAGTCTAAATTGTACTCAAGCCAAGCATTGCACGCAGGGTGAGAGCTATGAAGACTAGAGCACCTGTAAATAAGCCCAAGACAGCTATTGAGGTGACTGGGCGTTTGAAAAGCGGTCCCAAGGGCGCAAAAGCATTTAAGAACACGCCTAAGAGGGTTGTAATGAAGTAGCGAAAGTAGCGAAGAACGTTCTCCCAAAATCCGTCAAACATCTAGATTTAGACTACCTTGTTATAGACTATAGGTTTTTTTTGATGGCTTTGTTTATTTAAATTGTAATATAAACAGGAGATATTTTATCATTTAATATAATATTTAATATAATATAATATAATATATATTTTCTTCATTATAATGGTGAAAACTAATTCATTAAGTTGCTCTTGAATGTTAAGTGAAATTCATATGCAAAACTTACCACGTCCATTTTTAAAATGGGCTGGAGGTAAAGGTAGATTAATTCAGCAATACATTCCCTACTTCCCCAGTTATTTTAAAAATTACTATGAGCCATTTCTTGGTGGTGGTTCTGTTTTTTTCTATCTACAGGAGCGCCAAGCACCTAAAGCTTTTTTGACTGATATCAATGCAGAATTAATTACCACTTATCGATGTGTTAGAGATCATGTTGAAGAATTAATTTACCTGCTTAAAGAACACGAAACTCAACATAGTAAAGATTATTATTACAGCATAAGAACTACAATCGAGAGTACTGAATTAAAAAAAGCTGCTCGTTTGATATATTTGAACAAAACTTGTTTTAATGGTCTTTATAGAGAAAATTCTAAAGGTGAATTTAATGTGCCAATGGGCAGATACAAAAAACCTAATATTTGTGATTTATCTAATTTACGTTTAGCATCAGTTGCTTTGCAATCAGCAGAAATTGAAAGAAGAGGCTTTGAAAAAGTGCTAAGTTCTGCTAGCAATAGTGAAGATTTTGTCTACTTTGATCCACCTTATTATCCAGTCAGTACGACCAGTAACTTTACATCATATAGTCGTTATGCCTTTAATGAAAATGAGCAATATAGACTAAGGGATGTATTCGTAGAACTTGCTCAACGTGGTGTACAAGTGATGCTATCTAATTCAGATACTTCGTTTATTCGCAACCTTTATAAAGATTTTCATATCCATACTATATTAGCAGGAAGGGCAATTAATTCTAATGCAAAAAAACGAGGCAAGATTAACGAATTATTAGTAACTTCTTATTCTATTAAAGATTATTGTTAGTCCAGGCAATAAAAGTACTTAAGTTATGAACAGCTAATAAATTTTGATTTTGAGTTACTTGAGATTTTAACCAAGTAATTGCTTTGGGTTTCATTCCTCCACCGTCAATCAAAACAATAGTTGCTGCTGGATAGCAATTTTGAATATTCAAGTTAACGTAAGGAAGTTTTTCATCAACAGAGCCACCAGTTTGCTGCCATTTACATTCAATGATTAAACCAGAAGGAATTGTTGCTGAACCAATGATGTAAAAGTCTACATAAATGTCAGTACCATAAATTCCTGGTCCTATGTAAACCTGTCTTGCATATCGTTTTGTCAGGCTGGTGGAGTTTATAAGATATCCCAAACGCTGCTTCTTTAGTACATTACCACCGATCAGCTCATATCCATGCCCTAGCAAGGTTCCTTCTACAGTTCTTTCCAAAACGTTACCAGACTGATTTGCTCTGCCACCTTGAGTCCTAGTCATATTGCATCCTTCTTACCAACAGCGCATAGATTCTAGGATTTCATGGAAGCAGTGGAAAATGTTCAGTTACTTAACATCAATTTTCGATTTAGGACGCTAATATGTAGAAAGTTTCCCTAAAGAGTACAGGTGTATTTAATACAATTGTATTAAAGCATTGCGGTTTTTCTTTATGTGGAATACACCAAATTATAGAGGCAAACAGCCGTGTGCCTGTACATACAGCACCTTGTTCGTGCATGAAGTACAACGCGCTTTGTTTAAAAGCCGAGACACTAAGCCCTTTTTACTTCTGAGTTCCTAGCTGCGGTTTCTGAATTCTGCTATATCTATCGTATTCAATTAAAAACCGCGAGAAATTGTATTGCGGATGAATTCTGACATATTTGAAAGTAGAAGTTAATTAAGTGTAGTTCCTCGCCTAAGGAACACCGCACGAATAATTTACCTTTTTTAATTGCTGAAAGTCTTGTAAATCAAGGCTTACATTTCTTAAAACAGGTAAGTTATTTCTGTGCGGCTCCTAATGTTCATTTACTTTTTGCTGGAACATTTGATAACTCTTTAACCCTGCTACTCTCCGTTTATTGTCCTCATTATCCTCCTCTATCCTCCACAGGCGGAGGGAAGAGAAGGAAAAATTTTTTTTAGGGAGGACAGAAGTAAATTTCTTAGTTGTAAGAAGTAAGAAATAATTTATGTTTAACATTTAAACAAACAGGATAAAGTCTGGAAACTAGATAACGTTGCTTTCTTTGTTGATACAAGTTACCAAGACTTTAGCCTATCTGAATTTCAGTGTTACCGTTGCGGATTGTCCATGCCATTTCTAACATTTGAGTCCAGCGCTTTTGGAGCTGTTTAGGAGTGCATTTGATTGTTTTGGCTATTGCTTGATCACTGTATTTTGCAGTTTTAAGTTGCAAGATTTGCTGCTGCTGTTCAGAAAGTTGGCTCAAAAATTTTTCCCACTGTTGGGAAGATAAACCCAACTTCTGTTCTAAACCTGCGCCCAACCATTGATGTACTAACTGCCAGTGGTGTTGCTTGGCGAACTTTTCTACATGATATTTAAAACGCTGTTGCAGATAATCGCGCTGGCGGCTAGTCAAACCCAAAAGTTGGTCGATTTCTGGTGCTGAGAAATCTTGGAGTTTTAATGATAGATAGTCTACGCAGTCAGATTGACCTTGAGCTTCTAGATATTTTACTAGTTCTGAGACGACGCGATCGCGCTCGGACTCTTCAGCAGGATCGAATTTAGGTTGTGCAATCATTTGAGAGCGAACCTGTTGAACTGCTGAGTTGCGCTGATAAGATTCTGCTTCTTCACTCTTAGCGGACTCAACAGCCCTTTCGATATCTACAGTTGTTTCCTGAGGCAAACGACGGGCAAAACCTTGGGCACGCAATATAACTAACTGCTGGTTATTACCGCCAGGTAAATTGATGCGGCGCTTAGCATACTGCTCTGTAAACCCCATGTATTCTGCGAGTTCCAATTGAGTGCGCGGGGTGTAATCCTCAGGTAGTTCGTTTTCCCGCCGGAAAGCCTTAATAGCTTCCAGATAAAATGCCTGTAAAAAATCTTCAATCAGGTTGTAACGAGCCTCAAACCCTAACTCGGACTTTGATGTCGTAATGTGCCGGTAAACCATTGCGCCGAGTTGGCTATGTAATTCTACGCGACCTTTTTTTGAACCCAATTGATAGTAACGCAGGCATTTTTGTAAACGATGCCTTGCCAAAGTCACCAGCCAAGACTTAATTTCTCCTGATGTTTGGATACGGGAGCTTTTGTTGCAGATCCGTTCCACTTCTTTAGCTATGCGCTTTGCTACAGCTTGCACGCACCTAGGTGCTGTTTTTACCTGAAGTTGCATTTCCTTACACAGCAGTTGCACTAGAGCATCAGCATCTACCTGAACTGGCTGTTCAGTCGAAACGTGGCGGTTTAAAGAGGGTGTAGACGTGGCTAGATTGGCGAGGTTTGCTTTCATGACTTTTCTACAAGTGGTATTGCACCGTAACGACAATGCACAAGACAGCACTGCCAAGGCATACGCCAGTAGGCGAATCTGTTCGATGATTTTCATCCATCAAGAGTCGCCCTCAGCACTGCTCACACATATGACTGTAAAAGATCCGAAAAAGTTACAGTGTTGGCAGTGTGTCGGTTTTTTCACAAGCCACTAAAAAGTAACTTGCACACGGATATCCGCCATGACGCAAAAGTACTCCAAATGCTTACTGCTCCTAGGTTTATCGCAATTTAAGTCATACCTCCTGCCAATGTAGTAGGTATGACAATCTGAAAACTGGAGCCACTGGCTTTCTTTTTGCGAAATTGACAGATGAGCGTGTGTAGTTTAATGTTTATACCCATGCCGCTGCTTTTTCCCAGCCTAAACCCTGCCGCACAATAATTGGTCTTTCTCCTGTTAAGTCCAAAATGGTAGAAACTTCATACTTAGGTTCCTCACCAGTGTCCACAATCACATCTACCAATTTGTCCAAACGGTCAAATAGTTCTACCCGGGATAAGTAAGGTTCGCTTTCCATCCCATTGGACTCATCATCTATTTCATCATCCGGTGGTAAATGTGCCGAAGTCGAAATAATCGGATTTGCTAGCGCTGACAATAAAGCTTTACATACGGTATGATTTGGTACTCTAATTCCAGTCGTTTTACGCTTGGGATTTTGCACGAGTCGTGGCACCAACTTGGTAGCAGGTAGCAAAAACGTATATGATCCTGGAATGAGGCTTTTCATCATCCGATAAGCTGTATCGCTTACATAAGCATAAGTCGTTACATTAGAAAGCGAGGGACATAAAAATGTCAGTGGTTTATCATTTGCCAGCTGTTTAATTTGTCGCACTCGCTCTACTGCTGATTTAGCATTTAAATCACAACCAATAGCATAAACTGTATCCGTAGGGTAAAGCATCACTGCGCCACGTTGCAGTGCTGCTTGTATTTCCTCTATACGCCGGACTTGGGGATTATCAGGATGGACTTGGAAAATTTTTGCCATAAAAGTGGGAGAGGAAGTTAGTGGTTAGCGGTACTTTTTAACAACAGATGGGCTTTGGAATCCTCTCTGGGGTTGGGGGAAACCCCTAAGGACGCAGTCGCTCACTAACAACTAACAAACAACTGACAACTGACTAATGACTAAATTATGACTAAATTAGCTTATCTTCAATGTCCGACGGGTATTTCCGGTGATATGTGCCTGGGAGCCGTAGTTAGTCTAGGTGTTCCCTTAGAATATTTAACTGAAAAACTGAACTGTTTAGGGATTGAGCATGAGTATCAATTGAGAGCAGAACTTGTTCATCGTAATGGTCAACAGGCTACTAAAGTTTATGTAGACTTAATAAACGTGAATCATCACGACGATCACGATCACAGTCAGCATCACGCACGCCACTTGCCAGAAATCGAGCAGATGATTCTGAAAGCTGGGTTGCCATCACGAGCAGAAGCTTGGAGTTTGGCAGTATTTCGGCAACTAGCAGTAGCAGAAGGGGCAGTACACGGTGTAGCACCAGAAAAAGTTCACTTTCATGAAGTCGGTGCTGTTGATGCAATTGTAGACATTGTTGGCACTTGTTTGGGTTTAGATTGGTTGGGTATTGAGAGCAATCATAAAGGATTACCTTTACTGTACTGCTCACCGTTACCAACTGGTGGCGGAACAGTGCGGGCGGCGCACGGTCAGATGGCAGTACCAGTACCAGCAGTTTTGAAGTTATGGGAAATGCGGGCTTGTCCAGTATATAGTAACGGTATTGAACGCGAAATGGTGACACCAACCGGAGCTGCGATCGCCACAACCCTTGCCGTAGACTTTAGTTCTCCACCGCCTATGACCGTTAAACAAGTAGGATTGGGAGCCGGTTCAATTCATCTACCCATTCCCAATATTTTGCGCTTGTGGCTGGGTGAAGCAACAAATTTAACAAATTTAACAGATAAATTAACTGTTGGTTTCACAGATAAATCCGCAACAAAATCCGTTGCCAAGGATACTAGCCCGACCTTGGAAAGTATCTCAGTTTTAGAGACCCAAATTGATGACCTCAGTCCACAGGCAATAGGCTATGTGTTTGAAGCATTATTTGCTGCTGGTGCTTTGGATGTGTTCACTCAATCTGTAGGTATGAAAAAATCCCGTCCGGGAATTCTGCTGACAGTCATTTGTCATCCAGAAAATCTACATAACTGTGAAGCAGTTTTATTTCGTGAAACCACCACTTTGGGAATTCGTCATTCAACTCAGGAACGCACTATTCTCCAACGGGAAATTCAACAAGTAGAAACTGAATATGGTGTTGTCCGCCTTAAGGTTGCTTGGACGGGACAAGCAAACGATAAAGTGATAGCTAACGTGCAACCAGAATACGAAGACTGTGCAGAACTGGCGCGAAAACAGAATGTTGCTTGGCGAGAAATTCAGCGGCTCGCACTACAGAATTGGTACACGCAAAAAATAAAATTTCACTCTTAACCTCTCCCCACTTGCGTAGAACCAAAAGAGGACTAATGGTAAGAACGCATTAGTTTTGAAGGCTTCCTAGTGAGCGTTGTCTTCGCTTAAAGAGTCTAGGACTAAAGTCCTTACTACGAACTTATACAACCATCATAATTAATGCAATCAACTACTAGACTAATAGCTAAAAATAGCAAAAAAGCCCGCTTGGGCGGGCTTAGTTCGTGTAGCCCCAGACTCGAAGTCTGGCAGCACATAAAGGTGGATTGATTATGAACTAATCAACAGCATCTTTGATTGCACTACCAACCTTTTCCAAAAAATTGCCAGAATTTTCAGCTGCCTGTTTACCTTTTTCCGCAGCATTGCTATTGGCATCTTTCAAAGTTGTGTTCACTGCTTCGCCTGCTTTACTAGCAGTGCGCTGAGCATTGAATTTTGCATCCTCAGCTGTACCCTGAGCATTTCTCGCCGCACCCTTAGCAGCATCGCTGGTGTTGTCTTTGATATTTTCAACGCCTTTGCTGGTTCCTCGGGCAAAGTCAGTAGCGCTGCTCTTAGCTTTATCTGCTGTCTCTTGAGCATTTTGCTGCAGATTCTTGCCTATTTGTTCAACGTTGTCCCCTTTCTTATCCAGGATACGGCGGGTGTTTTCTCCGATGTTGCTTGTTTCGTCAATGACGTTTTGTTCAGCATTTTGCTTAAGAGCTTCAGCTTTGGCTTTTACGTCGGCTCCCTTTCTTCTAGGATCTACATCACTGAAATTGTTCATCCCGCCTTCATTAGGAGAAAGGATGTTACTTCCTTTTGGAACGTAAACTTCAGAATTAGGGGATGCATGTTGCTCCTCTCCTATAATTTGACGAGGTACAGTTTGACTAGGCGTTGTTGCACCTACAGAATTGCCAGAATTGCAAGCTTGTGTAAAGAATAGGAAAACTCCTGCCAAAAAAACTGTTAAAAGTTTCAGTGGACGAATGTTTTTTAACAAAGCAACGACTTTTTTCACAGTGCAACTCCTTGTGTTTTTATGACAAAATCAAAGATTAAGCAAGAACTAACTCAGTAGTTTTGTCCTTGGATTTATTTCAAATCCGGAATCCAAAAAATGGTTTCTATTTACCCACGGCTGGATTCTTTTGCAATTCCGGTCTAGCAGCTGCTTCATCTGCCTTGTCTTTCAAAAACCCTGAAGCATCCTGAAATGCTTTCCCAACAGTTTCAAGCCGGTCTTGAATTCGCTCGCCAACATCTCCCTCACGCTGAATCAAGCCACCTGGTTCAGGCTTCTCTATGTTTTTCTCAGTTTTGATGGGCAATTCTGATTCTACGTATGCTCTGCCTTCTGGTGTTTCAGCGCCAGGGTAAAGTTTCCCTTCTTTATTAACAGCAGTGGCAATAAGTAATTGTGGGTCTAGTTGTAAGCTAGTTTGGTCGAGTCCAGACTTGGACATCTTCTCGTTTGTATACTTGTCCCCACCACCTTTATAGGGATTATTTGCACCACCAGCTTGTACAGCAGGATTATTTGGATTTGCACCTTGAGCATTTGTCGCGCCATTACAAGCCGTGCTTACTATCAACAATAGCCCAGCGAAAAATACAGTCAGAAATTGACGTAGACGCAGTTTTTTTATAAAAGAAGTTAAGCTCTTCACCGATTCCTCCTAATCAACAACAAACAAGAAAAATATTTTCAACAAGCAAAATTTTCGCTTAACAGCTTTGTATGGTTCTGTTTAGCAGGGAAGGCATCATCATACTTTTGCTTGCTTCAATTTTCTAATATTTGACCAACAATTTCTAAGACTACAAAGCCAAGAGCAAACAATGCCTCTAGCAAAGGTCACATTTTTGTTAGCACTTTTTGACTGTTACTATCTAACTTTAGAGAGATATAAGTTACTATAATTAACTTTTAATTTACTTATGCCGATTCTGCTGACTTTAAGTAGTATATGAATATTTAGTTATTAATTTATGCTAGTGATATTAACTTGTTAAAGAATAATAATTGTACCATTTTAATACTTTTGGCTATATTTATTTAAGCTAATTTTTAGAAAACAAAATAAATGCTAACTAATATATTTATACTAACTTATCTCTTTACAAAAATTAACATTTGGAAAGCAAAACTTATCAGTCAATATAACTTTTTCATTCATGTAAAAATTGAAATCATACTTGGTGATGCTGCTCAGTCAAAATAGCTACATATATTTAACTCATGCCTTAGCGATTTTTGCTGAAGATATTGGGATATACGGCTGATGTCCTCTATGATTTGATGTATTTACACATTCAGCAAATTTATAAGTTAAATCACTAAAAAGATGAAGCAAATTTTACGCTGGGTAATTTTAGGTGGGACATTGTTTTTTTTGGCAAAAGCCCTTAAGGATAACTGGCAAGAAGTGACTAGCATCCATATTGATGCAGTAGGATGGGCAATTCTTTTGATCGCCACAGGTATCACTTTACTGGCACATACTTGGGCAGGTTGGGTATGGAGTTGGGTTCTTAAAGAATTAAATCAACCTGTTAACTCTTCAGAATTTATTCAAGTTTACCTAAAAACAAATATTGCTAAGTATATACCAGGCAATATCTGGCATTACTACGGAAGAATTGTGGCTGCAAAAAATGCAAATGTTTCTAGTGGCGCAGCGACTCTCAGTGTATTGCTAGAACCTCTACTGATGGCAGCTGCTGCTTTAATTATTGTCCTAGTAGGCAGCCAATTTATGGCTGAGAAAACCACCATCATCCTGCTCATACTACAACTACTGGGTTTGCTGGGAGTGCTATGTGTTCTCCATCCCAGGTTTTTGAATAGAGCAACTCGCCTATTACACCGCATAAAAGCAAAAAAGTCTACGAACGATACCCCCCAAGCAGTTCCCTTGAGTCTTGAACAATATCCTCTGCGCCCTTTACTAGGAGAATTAGGTTTTTTGGGACTGCGCAGTACAGGATTTATGTTAACTTTGTTTGCCTTGAGTCCTTTGAACTTGAGTCAAATTCCTTTATTACTTGGTGCTTTTAGTTTCGCGTGGTTGCTGGGGTTAGTGGTTCCAGGCGCACCTGGTGGCTTGGGTGTGTTTGAAGCCACTGCGATCGCACTCTTACAGCAACAGTTTCCTACGGCGGTGCTGATCAGCGCAACTGGTCTGTATCGTCTGGTGAGCATTCTCGCGGAAACTGCTGGTGCTGGCTTAGCTTGGCTCGACGAACACCGTCTTCAATCGTGATTTCTGACAAGTCAGTACGGTTTTTATCCGGAATTCCTTTTGAATTCTGAATTTTGAATTTTGAATTTTCTAAATGGGGGTGGAGGGACTTGAACCCTCACGACCTTTTACGGTCAACGGATTTTCATTCTCCCGCAGCTTTCACTACTGCCTTACAGGTTAATTCACCTAATCAGGCTTTGAGAATTGGACCCTCCCTTTACCCTCGACTTTACGTTAGGGTAGCTCCCGTCGGGCCTCTGCACCTTCCTTAAAAAGAGTCAAGAGTGATGAAGAGTGAAGAAAGAATAAAACTTTCTATCTTTTATCTTCTGTCTTCTATCTTTCTTTTTTCGGCTTGGCTCAGGATTGCCATGTCTGTTACCAGATTTAGGTTTCCCTGAGTTTGAGAGCGGTCACTTGGCGGATTTCTCCATCAAGGCTCAGTTATCTAAGTCCGTAGCGTCTACCATTCCGCCACACCCCCTAACTTATTTAGGAGTCACTTGTTTTGTGGAGGTACCAAATAACCTCCTCATCTATTCCAGCATTAAATGTGTTTTTTGTCCAATTTTGCACTTTTTGCTGGAAAATTTGAGATTTTTGAGATCAAACTGCGCTTTTAGGTTTCAGGGACACTTTGTTGAATTCGGGGAACGCCCCTAGCCAACTGTTCTGCCTGACTTGCGTCTTACATTTTTTTGTCGCAACTTTACAGATGCTTACTCAAGTACTCATTTGTTGTGCATCCTAGCACTGGTTGTTTATTATAGCATCATTTTTAGAAAAAAGAGCAAAAAAAACAAGGCAGGTGAAACAATTTTTTCTATCTTTATTATTTAATCTTCCTGGGGGCAACAATGCTTTCAACAGCCCAGGCATTCAGCCTATGATGGAAAACAGCACCAACAGGTCTTTTCTACTTAAGAACCAAGAAATTATGGTTGTAGCGCTAGTGTATCTGATTTTGGCTGGAGCATATCTTCTGGTGGTACCAGCAGCCGTCCTGTTTTACTTAAACCTACGCTGGTATGTGGCTAGCTCTGTAGAACGTGCCTTTATGTACTTTTTGGTATTCTTCTTCTTTCCGGGTTTGTTGCTTTTATCGCCGTTTGTGAACTTGCGGCCCAGACGGCGACAAATTGAAGTCTAACGAAATTGGTAGGTCATAACTCTCATGCGACGCATTGACGCTATCGGAATTGGCTTGGGAATTTTTGTTGCCGGCGGCTCGGCATATGTCTTACTGCGATTAGTAGGCGTAGATAACTTGGAAGCTGGTACTTGGAGCCAAGTTTTATTATTTGTTGGGTTGATTGGCTGGTTGCTAAGCTATGGTTTCCGTGCTGTGGAAAAAAAATGACCTACCACCAACAACGCGAACAATATGAACAAGCCTACTTCCAGAAACGTTTGGAAGACCTCACTCCCGAAGAACTGGCGAAAATTCAAGCCGAAATAGAACAAGAAAAGCAGGTAGGGAATAGGGAGTAGGAGTCAACAGCAGCACCTTCTCCAACCCTTAACAACGTTGGAGAAGGTGCTGGAAATCCTGAAAGCGACGACTCCCAGTTGGCGATTGGCTTTGCCACTGCGCAATTGCCCGAACGCGACTAGGGAAGTGCGATCGCCTCTGGCGGTTCCTGTGCTTGAGGCACTTTGTACCTCCCCTGAACTCCGTTGAGGGAGCGAGTCAGAGGCTGGCTCGGTCTTGAGGGCGATCGCTTTCAAACAAGCGCAAGTACCAGATTTTCAAAAAGCATATTTGTCGTCTGACTGATAAGCCGATTCGTGTAGGCTTTGGTATTTCCCAACCAGAACAAAGTCGTCAGGTAGGAGATTGGAGAGCAGATGCAGTTATAGTAGGCAGCGCTTTTGTCAAAGGTTTAGCAATCATACACACCGCAACACTGACTAAATCCCATCTGTTGAATTTTGTCAAACTCTCAAGCAGCCATAATTACAACTTAATCTAAGCTTAATTACTTAGGTTGCTCTATCAAGGGAGGTAGATTAAAAAGTAGATTAAGAAACTGTAACAGCGAACTTTTCTTACCTTACTTGGTAGACAATTTAACCAATATCGTCTTGAATATATAAAGCACATATTTAGCGGTAAAAAACTGCCTTATACCGCGACTAAAGCTTTAGGTATTATGTGAAAACAAGTAGGTCATAACTTTTATGATTTTTATGAGTGTGAGAGAGTGTCAGGCAGCGATAGCTGTAGTATCGTCGCATTTTAGGGGAAAAGGCGATGAGTGAGAGTATGGCATTTATCGGTGGAGTTGCCGTAGCTGGACTGGCAGCTCTGGTGTTACTCAAGGGGGCAGGAGGGAGTTCCCTGCAACCTAACTATACAGTTACCTCACAATTACCAACGACTGTGGTAGCGCCTCCAGCAATGATGCCGCCAACTGCGACTTATCCTGGGCAACCATATCCTAACCCAATGCCAGTCAGCCCGAATACTGAAGAGCGCGTGCAAATGGAACGCGTCAGATTGGAAAATGAGGGACTAAAAAACGAAAACAATAATCTCAAAACTCAAGTCCAACAACTCCAGTCCCAACTTCAGCAAGTTTACAACTACCAAGTTCAATTAAATCAGCAGCAGAACCAAAATGCAGCACAGTTGCAGCAGCAGTCTG
Source organism: Scytonema sp. PRP1 (assembly GCF_036697665.2). Classification (NCBI taxonomy): domain Bacteria; kingdom Bacillati; phylum Cyanobacteriota; class Cyanophyceae; order Nostocales; family Scytonemataceae; genus Scytonema; species Scytonema sp. PRP1. Next base: position 386,357 of record NZ_JBAHYJ020000113.1, read on the forward strand.
AAAATCGCTGGTGGTCTTCTCCTGTTGTTTGGGCGGTGGGAGGCATAACTCTCACGATAGGCGGTGGCATTGTGGTCGCTGGTGTCTTGGCTTTGTTTTCACCAAAAGACCGTCCCACTCGTACCGTACAAGTTATTCATCCCTATAACGGTCCAACTCCACCGCTGGCTCCCGTACGTCGCACTGAGTTTCTGCCTCCTCGTACCGAAGTCAGACGAGTTGAAGCACCAGAATATGACGATACGTATTAAATTAAAACTGTCAACACTTAAGAGCTAACACTGATGAATAAAGAGCTATTGATTATAGGCTATTGACAACCCTATAAATTTGTGCTTATCCTACAACGAGCGCAATGTGAATTGAAGCGCTGTTATTGTGGAATTATCAAGGTGATATCTGCCACGATAATATTTTGTGTTTTTAAAGCAAGTGTGGCTCTTGATTCCAGAAAAAGTAAAATGTCTTCTCTTGCGTGTCAAGGGTTATTAATTATCATAATTCTACAAAAAGGTCAATAAACTTGGACAAATTTTAGCACACAATTGCTGTTTAACCAGTTTGTGCTTGAAATCGCAACCGTATAACAGATATATAAATCAGAGTTTTCTATGAAAACAGCAAAGATTAACAAGTGATTTGTTTATAACTTTTATGTTTTTCTGTAAAGATCCGGATACGGAAAAGACCGAATATAAATTTTTATATCCCTGATTGCTTCGGGCGATGCTTCTAGAGAAAGCCGCGCCTTGCGCAAACGCTTTTTGCGTGCCATGCACCGCATTGGCACGGAGTGCACCTGGAGGAGGCAATCGCTAAATCATATTATTGATGTGTTGCTTAAAAATGAAGATTCGATTAAAGAAACTGGTGCATCGTTTCCCGTTTACTGTATTATTCTTCTAAAACGTATTTATTCACTGAGAAATCTGATGATTCTCTTGTGCATGAATTAGGTTTATGCTGGGCTTTACCAGTCACCTAATTCATGCTGCTTTGAGTTGCCCATTCTTCTAGAATTTAATATTTTGAAGATATTATTTGGGCAGATTGTTGACATCTGGGTAGCACAGCAGAAAATAGCACTCTTTGTGCAGGTTGTTTTTGTGTTTTTCACGCAATTCCTGCACAGCTAGTTCTATGATATCTGCGTGAATACATCTCACTGGGATCATCAATGGCGGTCATCTGCTAAACCTGATAAAGCCAGAAACTTGTGTGTTTGCGCAGGGAAATGTTGCACAATAATGTTGCATAATTATGCTCTGGTAGGAAAAAATTAAAGACTTTGCAAAGCATAATAATGAAAAAAATGCAATGGTATCAACAGCAGGTTAATAGCCAGCCTCTTGTCTTACAAAAGCAAAAGATAAGGCATAAATCTCTTAGGAGATTAACAAGCTGCTTTCAGCAAAATGTGAGCAAATACGGAAGAATATAGTCATCTACGTACGGTTTGCTTAATCATTTTGATGTACTTGTTGCGTGACACTGTAATACCTGCATAAACCAGATTTCATAGGATCATTTGTGGTGTTGTTTGAAAACAAGCCCAATATCTGTAATGAAATCCTGATTTCGAGGTATGTGTATATCTTTGAAAACGAAAACTGCAATTGCTGTGATAGCAAAAGTTGGTTTGGTGATTATTGACAGACTTTTTTTGAATTATGCTCCCCCCAAAAAAAATCTATTTAAAGATTTTGTGAAAAGAATCGTGAAGAAACAGCAATTATACGGAAGTACAGATAACCTTAGTGGCTTTTACTGATACGATGCATTGGGAGCAAAGAAATTTGAAAGTTACAGGAAAAACAACAGACTTGTCGCTTAAGAACCTTTTCTTCGCTTTAGACCTCAATAAATCAGGGGCTTTGGAATACAAATTCTTATTTGGCGACAACTCTAATGTTGTTTGGTTAAAAACCTAAACGTGTTTGGTTGAAAACCCAAACGTTAGACAAACCTCTGCTGTTGCTTGATGCCTTCAATGACATCTATATCCTCATGGCTGAGGCATAGGAGCCTCTTTTTAGCCTTTACCTTTTTAGGTGCTTTTACCTATAAAATTATCCCTTCTGTTGCTCAAACAGGGGTAATCTCAAACACTGCAAATGGTGGTGCAGACAATCTCCCACAAAGAGTAAATTCTAATCCCGTCACTTTTAGAGCGGGTCAAGCTGCGTTGGAGATTATCAAAACAGGTGATAGAGCTGCAGCCGAACCAGGCGACACAGTCGTTTATCGCCTGGCGATTAGAAATACAGGTCGTTCGGCGACAACGAATTTGACGATTACAGACAGACTTCCTCTAGGTTTACGATTTGTCTCCAAGTCGCTTAAAGGTTCTATAGGAGATAGACCTGTGCCTTTGAGGGTGAACACTGCTTCAAATCGGACGGTGACAATCACCTCACAAGAAGGACTCCAACCAAACCAGACTTTGAATGTTGTCTACGCCGCCGAGGTCACACCAGATGCGGTTCGAGGAACTGGAAGAAACTTGGCACAAGCCAGTTCTGGGAACTTGACAAGTAATCAAGCTAGTTATCTGTTGCGGATTCGACCAGGTATTTTGTCTGATTGTGGCACCTTGATTGGTCGGGTGTTTGTCGATAAAAACTTTGACGGAGAACAGCAACCGAACGAACCGGGAATACCAAACGCCGTTATTTACATGGATGATGGCAATCGCATCGTTACCGATGCAAAGGGTCTGTTCTCCTTGCCAAACGTCATCTCTGGTTATCGGTCAGCAACGCTGGACTTGAGTAGCTTACCAGGTTACGCACTGGCACCTAACTTGTACTTCATAGAAAAGAATAGCCAGTCACGCCTGGTGAAATTAGCACCCAGCAGTATGGTTAGGGTGAATTTTGGGGTTACACCGGCGTTTTCAGAGGGTAAGCGATGAAAACAAGAAAGCTAGGAAAAACATTTACCAAAAAAATTGGCAGTGGCGACAACAGCCAAATTTTGTACCTTTCCCTAGTCACTAAGGGGAGTGCAGGCATTTTACCAGCATTGATAGCAGTCACTTTACCCTCTTTTGTTGGCACAGAGGCAAGGTTCTCCAACGCTGCTTTAGCCAGTGCGCCAACGGAAGATCAAGGGCAGACAGTAACATCATTCCAACTAGGGGAATCAGAGGGACAAGGGGACAAGGAGCACAAGAAGGACAAAGAGCACAAGGAGGACAAGAAGGAATTTACTTTGTTGTCTCCTGCACTCCCCAATTCCTCATCTCCCTCATCATTCTTTTTGTCCCAATCAATTGAAGCTTTCCCGGCTTCCCCATCTCCCTTATCTCCCTTATCTCCTTCATCTTCCCTTACTTCCCCAACTCCCTCATCTCCCCTTACTTCCCCGACTCCCCCGACTCCCTCCACTTCACAAACCCCTCCAACGGGGAATAGTGCGCCATCTGTACCTTCACAGCCGATTACCCAGAACAAAGTCAAAATTGAAATTGCACCTGTAGCCGACCCGCGCGTCCAAGCTGACGGACGCTCTACGATTCAGCTTTCTGGGCAAATAACCGATGAAAACGGTCAAATCATCCGCGAAGATGTGATGGTGACTTTGACCACGAGTGCAGGGAAATTTGTTGGAGCAGACCAAGATAAAGACCAAGGTGGATTTCAGGTGATGGCACGGGGTGGTGAGTTCACCGCCACACTGCAATCAGACATCAAACCTCAACAAGTCCGCATTCGCGCAGCGGTAGACAGTATTAGAAAACAATCCCCAGCGCCCAGACAACTGGAGATTCTGGGAGATGCACCATTTGAGCAACAAACAGAGACTTCTGTATTCAACAACTTCAAAAAGACCCCAATTGAGGCTTACACCCAAGTAGAATTTACGACTTATCTCCGTCCATCACTGGTAACAGGAGTCGTGAATTTGCGAATTGGTGCAGGTGGCACTGATTATTGGGGGAGTTTTCGGGATTTTCTTGACCCAGAGAAAATAAATGATGGCACAACGGTTGATTTCAAGGCTTCTGTCTTCGCCACGGGTCAAGTAGGGGAGTGGTTATTTACAGGAGCGTTTAACAGCTATCGCCCAATTAACGAAGACTGCGAAGGTAGAAACCGCTTATTTGGTGGTACTCAGTTTTGCGAACAACCTTATCCCGTCTACGGCGATAGTTCCACTTCTACTGCTACCACTCCCTCTATAGATAGTTTTTACGCTCGCTTTGAGCGTACACCCTCCATAGTGGGGGCAGAACCAGACTACTTTATGTGGGGGGATTACAGCACAGCAGAATTTGCCAGAGGGTCTCAGCTATATACCGCCACTTCTCGGCAGTTACACGGCTTTAAAGCAAACTACAACTTAGGCAACTTCCAGATCACTGGGATGTATGCCAACAATATTGAGGGCTTCCAACGGGATACTTTTGTACCTAATGGCACCAGTGGTAACTATTTCTTATCAAAACGTCTCCTGATTCCAGGCAGTGAAACCGTTTATGTGGAAGCAGAAGAAATCAATCGTCCTGGGACGGTGATTGAGCGTAAACAACTGTTTCGCGGTCCTGATTACGAAATTGACTACGATCGCGGTACACTTCTGTTTCGCCGTTCTATTCTGGCAACCCAACTCGACCCGTTTAATCGCTCTTTGGTGAGGCGAGTTGTTGTCACCTACCAAAACGAAGGCGGTGAAGACTCCAGCCTTTATGCTGGAAGATTACAATACAACTTCTCTCAAGCACTGGAAACCAAATCGTTCCTCGGTGCGAGTTACCTACTCGAAGACCAAGGCGCTCAAGATTTCCATCTGTATGGAGCGGATTTCCTTCTATCTTTCGGCAATACAGGTAGGATTGTCGGGGAGTTTGCTCGTTCTAACAATGACCTGGTGACTGGTCGGGAAATCAATGGTAATGCTTACCGCCTAGAGGCTGTTGGTAACTTTGGTGGTTTCCAAGCGTCAGCCTACTACCGCGCAGTTGAGCCAGGCTTCGCCAACAATGCCACCTTTAGTTTTGTCGCCGGACAAACGCGCTACGGAGCGTCAGCTCTTGCCAAGATAACTGATACCACAAGCTTGATAGCAGCTTACGACTACGAAGAAAACTATGGAACCTCTCCGAGTCGAATTGTAGACTTTTTTGACTTATTCAATCCCCAGCCACAAGCACGTCCTGGTGAAAGCGTCAATAACGAACTCAGAACCTTCAGCGCGGGAATTCTACAAAAGCTGGGTGCTGCTGATTTGAGTTTGAGTTATGTTAACCGTTCTCGTGAAGACCGTGTCAGCGATCGCTTTGATGGCGATGCCGATCAGTTGGTATCCCGTCTGAAGCTGCCATTAACTCAAACTTTGACCTTCCAAGCTCTAAATGAACTGAATTTGGGCGACTCTGACCCACTGTATCCCAACCGTACAACTTTTGGACTGGACTGGAAAGCCTTTCCAGGTGTGACATTACGATTGGCTCATCAGTTTTACGATGACACCAGCTTAATCCGAGGCAACTCGATCACCACCCTGGATACGATTGTTGACCATAAGTTTTCTGAGGATACCGCTCTGACAGGTCGTTATTCTGTGCTATCAGCATACAACGGCTTACAAGGTCAAGGCGCTCTGGGACTAAATCACAGGTGGGCGATCGCTCCTGGTTTACGAGTCAACGTCGGTTACGAATACATCTTCAAAAATATCTTCAACGGCACCGCTGCAGGTTCTCAGTACGAGCAATACTATGCGATCGGTCAATCAGCATCTACCCTAGGACTGTTTGCCGGTTCTGTTTACAGCCTCGGACTGGAATACACTGATAATCCCAATTTCCAAGCAAGCACCCGATTTGAATATCGAGACGGAAATGAAGCGAATAACCTCGTTATCTCAGCCGCTGCTGCTGGTAAACTCACCCCCGCCTTAACTGCGTTAGTCCGTTTTCAACAAGCGGGTGAGGCAAATGTCTTTCTGCCGACTTCTGCTGGTATCAACGTCTCAGGAGTGAGATTTCAAGAACTCGGAGACACAGCCAACCTGAAAGTTGGTTTAGCTTACCGCGACCCCAGTAATGATAAATTCAATGGTTTGCTGAAATACGAATGGCGTCAAAATTATGACTCAATTCCGGAAACTCAGCTCACAGGCTCCACAGCAACAGGTCATGTCTTTTCCGCAGAAGCCATTTACGCTCCTAACTGGCGATGGGAATTCTACGGCAAATATGCCCTCCGCAATGGTGTCACCTTCTTAGATGGCGAGAGATACGACGGTAGTGTCAACTTGGCACAACTGCGGACAACTTACAGGCTGGGTTATCGCACCGACTTAGCCGTCGAAGGACGTTGGATTGGTCAAAATTCCAATAGCGGCACTGACTACGATGAATTTGGAGTTGCTGTAGAAGGTGGGTATTATTTAACACCAGATTTGCGGATTGGTTTGGGCTATAGCTTTGGTAGTGTGGATGACCGCGACTTTACCGGCTACCGTTCTGAAGGTGGTTTTTACGTGAATATCAGCTTGAAGTTGAATGAGCTTTTGGGCGGTTTTGGATTGCAAAAGCCTGTACCCAAGCAGCAACAAGAGTCTGAAGTGTCACCAATATCTCAGTTACAACCTGACACGAGATCACAAACACCTCAGAGCAAACTCATTTCACGTTTGAAACAAACACAAGCGCCATCTGCAACTGAATCTCAGACACCTCAAAACCAACTTATTGAGCGTCTCAAACAGATACAAGCGCTAGCAGTTCCCCAAACCAATTCACAAAAGTCCAGAATCCTACAGCTAATTGACAGCCTTAGAAAACACCAGGCTCTAAGCGGTTTTCGAGGTGGAGAGGAGTGAGTGATGACCAATTTGAAAGTTCAGTGGCTACCGAATGTTAAGGGTGCTTTTAGTAAAGTCAGGAAGAATAAAAGAAAAATTCCCAGGCAAATTTTTTATCTACTTCCCGTGAGTTTTTATCTTCTACCTTCAGATGTTGCATTCAGTCAGACACCCAAATTGGGGAATGGGGAAGGGGGAATGGGGAATGTTTCACAACAACTACCCCCCTCATCTCCCTCATCCCCCTCATCTCCCTCATCCTTCCGGGTTGTAGTTAACAGCAATCAAGATGGTGATGTCAAACCGGATGAGCAACTGACTTTGCGGGAAGCAATTGAGGTTGTCAATGGTACGCTACCAGTTGAGCGACTCAGCAGTGGAGAAAAAGCGCAGATCCAACCAACCACTGGGGGGAGTCGCATCGAGTTTAATCTCCCTGCGGGTGCGACGGCTATCCAGTTACAGAGACAACTGCCAGATTTGGCATCTCCAGGATTAGTCATAGATGGTTCGACTCAGCCTGGATACGATGCTTCAACTTCAGCAACTGCTGAAATTGCCATCCCCGTTCCGCTGGTGGCGATCGCCCCTGCACCAAACACAGAAATCTTTCGCGGTTTGACTATTGTCGCAGATGGCGTAACCATTCGCGGCTTAAACCTTTACGGTTTCAATGCTAGCCCGATCAAGCAGCAACTCGGAAACCTGCTGATTTACGATGGCGTTCCTAAGCCAGTGACGCTGACGACACCGCCTGGGGATATTGTGATTTCCCATCGTTTCCCACCTCCCAATACCAAGAGACAGCAGCCCCCCAACGATGACTTTCCTTTTTATAACAGGGATGTTCCTCCGAAAAACGTTGTCATTGAAAACAACTGGTTGGGGCTGACGGTTGATGAAAGGTTCCCCGATAACACGTCGGCTTTCGGAGTTTACGTTTTTAATTCTCAAGGGGCAACAATTCGGCGCAACCGTATTTATTACCACGAAGGCAGCGCGATTATTACTTCAGTACGTGGAGAAAATACGGTAGTTACCGAAAACATTATTGTTGGAAATGGACTAGCTGGAATGCCGGATGCCTTACGTATCGAAGGCGTCGTTAACAAGTCCCAAATTACAGGCAACTTGATTTGTGCCAACGATGGTGCTGGAGTGTATTTATTTAAACCACAAGGAGATGTGCGAATCCAAAATAACCGGATCACCTATAATGGCAGGCGTTTACGGCGAGCAGCGGTTTACCTGATGGGCAGCAACCATCAAGTCCTAGGTAATCAAATTGACAATCAAACGGGACCTGGGGTTGTCGTGTCGGCTTTTCCCAATACCAAGAGTAATATTATCCAAAACAACGGGTTTGCCGCACTGGAAGGCTTGAGTATTGACCTCAACACCGAACGAGATCCGGAGGACGTATACGACTTTCAACGGGGAGATGGTCCCAATCCTAAGCGAAATTCCCCTAATCGCCGTCAGGATACAGGTAATGCTGCCATTAACGCTCCGGAATTCGCCACAAGAACGTTTGTTCCTGCTGGTAACAGTGTGACATTACAAGGAAAAGCTGACCCCAATTCTGAGGTGACGATTTATCGCCTCAGCGATTATCAAACAGGAAGACAGGCACTTTATCAACAAGGTTACGGGGCGCTAACGACTCCACTCACGACTACAAAGGTGGACGAGAAGGGTAATTTTAGCGTGACGGTAGAAAATCTACAGGTTGGGGATATCGTGAGTGCGATCGCCACCGACCCCAGATACGGCACATCTGAACCCGCTGTTGGCGCCTTTATTGGCACAACAGGTGGCACAACAGGCACTTCACCGAACTCCGCCCCAGCAGGCAAACCACCGCAGATTCTGCCTCCGCAGTGTACTTCACGCCCTGCACCACCTGAACCACCAGCACCTCCGGAACCACCACCAGAAGCGCCAGCCGAACCAATCCGGCTACGGGTACCGCGCAATGTTCACTTTGCTCTAGACAAATCCTTTATTAGTCAGGAAAGTGCAGCTGTTCTTGATAGAGTGGCAGAAGTCTTGCAGCAATATCCATTCATCGTTATCGAATTACAAGGTCATACAGACCCCCGCGCCAGCGACGCATACAACCAAGCGTTGGGTAGAAGACGGTCATTGTCTGTGAGAAATTATTTACTGCGTAAGGGTATCGCACCAGAACGGATGACCATCCGCTCGTTTGGCGAAAGCCAGAGGAAGGTTCCGGGGGGTACGGATATTGTTGATTACGCGCGCGATCGCCGTGTTGAAATCATCTTTAGAGATGTCAGAGGTATTGAGCTGATTATTGAAGAACAAGAAGATGATTTGCAGATCGAGAGGCGACGAGGGAGAAGATAGTCCAATTTATATAGCACTTCTCGTTTGGATGAAGTCATTATTTATCTGTGTCCCATGACTGTCCCATGAGTGGTTCTTATTTCTTGATGTACTGCACTCAACACCAGAACCGCTATAGTCCAAACTCCATAGTTCACAGTCCACACGTCCAAAATCTAGAAGCTCATGAAAGCTTTATTTCAGCATTTAAAAGCGATCGCCCGTAAGGGCAGTGCGCTCCGCGCAATCGCTCCATCTTCCCGTTGGCTTTCGTGCCAAGTCTTTGAAGTAGATAGGCTGTCGGCAGGACATAGGGAATTTGCTGTGGCTCATGTATTAAATAAAACCAATAAAAAAGTTGTGCGTCTTCTCACTTTCAAGACTACGCTTGCTACTGTGCTTTTTGCCTTGCCGCAAGTCCCAATAGTAGGGAACTTTTCGGGTGGGAAGGCGTTGGCACAACAATCAGGCAGTTGCCCAGCTGGAACAACAGCACAAACCCTACAATGGACTCCAACCAGCAACCTTGCAGGAATTGTTAGTCAGAACCTGAGCATTAACGGAATCAGCGCTACCCTCAGCTTTACTGAAAGCACCCCTGGTGAAGTTCTTGATCCAAACCAAACATTAATTACCAACGAGACGTATGGTGGCCTTCCAGGACCAAATTTGAGGTTTAATATAGGTGTCGGAAGGAGTGAAGATCCAAACTCTCGTTTTGACAGACCAGCGCCAGTAGGTAGTAGTGCGACGCTCACCATTAACTTTTCACAACCAGTTACCTTAGCTTCTCCCCTCACCTTGTTGGATGTTGACCGATCTGGCGCACGCGATACTATAGGTGATATTGCGTACATTTACCAAGATAGAGTTACGGTAACAGCTTTTAATGGCAATGCACCTGTTGGGGTAACTCTTACGGCGATTAGTCCTAGTAATGTCAGAGTGACTGGCAACGTTGCAGAAGGTATCGTTGAAAATGCTTTTCCTACAGAAAGCTTTGGTAACGTCACAGCTACGCCATCTGGTGCGGTGACTCGAATCCAGATTCTCTACCAACCAGGAACAGAATTCGGTAACCCTTTGCAGGATGAGACGATTGGTCTTGATCGGATACAAATTTGTGTGCCGACGGGAACAGGTACAATTGGCGATACAGTCTATAACGACACCAACGGAAACGGCGTCCAAGACGCAGGAGAACCTGGAATCAGCGGTCGTACTATCTCCTTAACAGGCGCAGGACCAGACGGTCAATTTGGCACAGCAGACGACATTACCAGCACCGCCACCACCGATAACAACGGCAGATACAGTATCCCCAATCTGCCCGCGGGAAACTACAGAGTCGCCGTCACTAACCCACCAGATGGCTTGTCTCCCACTCAAACTCCCCCCACGACCATTACCCTAGCAGCAGGTCAGAATTTAGACACGGCTGATTTTGGCTTCGCGCAGCCCGGTACAATTGGTGATACAGTCTACAACGACACCAACGGCAACGGCGTCCAAGACCCAGGAGAACCTGGAATCAGCGGTCGTACTATCTCCTTAACAGGTGCAGGACCGGACGGTCAATTTGGCACAGCCGACGACATTACCCGCACTGCTACCACTGATAACAACGGCAGATACAGTATCCCCAATCTGCCCGCGGGAAACTACAGAGTCGCCGTCACAAACCCACCCGATGGCTTGTCTCCCAGCCAAACTCCGCCCGCTACCATTACCCTAGCAGCAGGTCAGAATTTAGACACGGCTGATTTTGGCTTCGCGCAGCCCGGTACAATTGGCGATACAGTCTACAACGACACCAACGGCAACGGTGTCCAAGATGCAGGAGAACCCGGAATCAGTGGTTCTACGATTTCCTTGACTGGTGCAGGGCCGGACGGTCAATTTGGCACAGCTGACGACATTACCCGCACTGCTACCACCGATAACAACGGCAGATACAGCATTCCCAATCTGCCTGCTGGAAGCTATAGAGTCAGCGTCACAAACCCACCGAATGGCTTGTCCCCCAGCCAAACTCCGCCCGCTACCATTACCCTAGCAGCAGGTCAGAATTTAGACACGGCTGATTTTGGCTTTACGCAGCAGCAACTCGGCACAATTGGCAATACTGTTTTCAACGACAGAAATAGCAACAACGTTCAAGACCCAGGAGAACCTGGACTTCCTAACATCACCGTTACTTTGACGGGTGCAGGACCGGATGGTCAATTTGGCACAGGTGACGACATTACCCGCACCGCTACTACCGATAACAACGGCAGATACAGCATACCTAATCTACCTGCAGGCACCTACAGAGTCGCCGTTACCAACCCTCCGGCTAACTTTACTCCCACTCTGACTCAGCCCAATCCCATTACCCTAGCAGGTGGTCAGAATATCAATACGGCTAACTTCGGTTTCAATGTTCCTGCTGTAGGCGCAGGCGAGACAAATTTGCTGTTGGTTAAGCGAATTACCAACGTCTTGAGAAATGGTCAGTCCATCCCAGGCACTAACTTCACCACCTTTGATGATGGTCCTGGGAATGATGACAATCAAATCAACCAGTCACAGCCTGTTCGTGGTGTTCGCGACTTACAGACGCCTGTGCAAAGCGGCGATGAAGTGGAGTACACAATCTATTTCCTTGCCCAAGGAGTGAACAATGTTAGGTTCTGCGACTTAATTCCAGATGGTACAAGTTATAGCAACAACGGTATTTCCGTGTCTGGGGCTGGTAATGGTGCAGATCAAGGAACATTTTTATCACCTTTGGCACCTTTGCCTGCAGGTAATACCTGCCAAAATCAAACAAATAATAAAGGTGCGGTGATTGTTAATTTGGGTACTTTTAATATAAGCAGCGGAAACCCCGCTTTTGTTCGCTTCCGTGTGAGAGTCGATTAAAGCGTTTTGTTTGTTGGCGAGGTGGGGAGATATTTCGCTATCACCCCAGCAGCCTCCACGACTCACCTAACTTGGTATAAAAGTTTTCAGATGTTCAGCATACAAAAAAATTGAAAGTCAATTAGGTATTATTATTATTTTTGTTTTCGCCTGAATCGTTACGAACTACTTTATTAAATTGCAATGCAAAAAACTCAGTTAATCAGTTCAGTGCTTACCAGTGCCTTACTATTGTCCTCCTTATTCTCCTTTGGAGGGAAAATTGCTCAAGCACAACGGGCACAGCGTCCTGTCTCGCTGCTAAATAGTAAATGTGTAAACAGTGGACTTGGCACTGTTCGTCAGGAGAACCTTGATGTTTCTATAGGCAGAGCAGTTTATACGAGCAGGTTTTACCTCGGACCAGGTAACCGTTCTGCTTCTCTAACTTGTAACATCAAGCCAGAAAAGAGTTCTAAACCCCCGTTTCAAACCCTCAATCTGGGTTTTGGAATACGTGACAATGATACAAAAAGTCCAGGGGTTGAGGTGAAGGTTTACTTAGATGGCAACCAAGCTGAAACCCGTACTGTTGCCCCTGGACAGCAAACTTCATTAGCATTTGATGTTAGCAATGCCAGCAACGTTGCTATCGAGGCTGTTTGTACTAGTCAAAGCCAATATTGTGACCGAGTTTACTTCTTCAACGCTGCTTTAGAGCGGCAGAGCGCCCCCGCACAACCGAAAAAATAGCTCGACAACCTTAGTATGGAATGTATAGAGATATTGACTGCTAATTGTTAAATGTTAGTTGTTAGTTGTTAGCTTTTTAGTAATAGCTAACGACTAACGACTGATTAAAAAGTATAGCGGTTCTAGTGTTAAGTGCAATACATCAAGAAATAAGAACCACTCATGGGACACAGATAAATAATTACTTCATCCAAACAAGAAGCGCTATATTAGCAACAACCCAAGGTTGATTGATAGCTTTTATTACAGTTTCTTTTCTAGTTCTAGAATTTCCTCTTCAAAAATATCGGTATAATCATAACTATTTGTCGTGTCAGGTTGATTATCCAAACTGGAATTTGGATGTTCCACTTTGGGTTTATTGTAATTGCTAAAGTTCCCTAATTCAGGAAGCTGTTGTTTTGCTAAATTATCAGCAGCTTGTTGAAATAATGGCTCTACTTTATTTCGCCAGTACTGAATATTGGGTAATTTTTCTGGATGGTCTTTATAAGCCAATACTTTATCCCATTGTCCCTCAGCAAATGCTGTGTCGAGGTCTTTAAATAAAGCTTCTGCTTTAGTCCAATCTTGCTGCCAGTGAGATATCATCTCTGTTGTCTCTTTGACAGCAGTAGGATTTGAAGTTATTGTCCTTAAGAGCGCGATCGCACCTTGTAAATCTCCTGATTCGTACTTATTCTTGGCTTTTTTCACAACCTGGTAACCGTTGTCATTATAAGCTGAAGGTTGTGATTTTCCTGATTGTTCTGACTGTGACAATGAAGTGGGTACATCAACCACAGGTTTTGTTTTTGGCTTAGGCGCTGGGCGATCGGCAATCAAGTTATTATCATCTACTGTTTTGATTGCAATGCCCTTGTCTCGCAGGCAAGAAACCCATTCTTCGTTATTTTTAATAACTTCTGAGTTGGCCCAACCCTTCTGTGTGGGATCAAGTTTAATCTGTACCCAACCGCGTTTTGTCCGCATACCTGTCACCTCAAATTTACTATTTTTAGTAACAGTTTCTACAATAGAATCATCGTTAATAGGACTTGGCTCAGAACGGATATTAGAATTTTCCTTGACAATAGCTAAACAATTTTGTGCTAATGTCGCTTCACTATGTGAGTTCGCGTTATTAATAGCAAAATCGGAAGCCAAACCTTGAACGTTCTTGACCACAGCTGGGCTAACAACAGCAGCGCCACCAACCAAAACCGCCAGAATTAATAGCTGTAATAAGTCAGGTCCACTAGAACCTTTGGGGGTGGATTTAGGGGTTGCTGCTGCTACTGGTTGGGCGACAAGATTTGCCGGAGCAACTGCGAGCGTTTTTTGTCGAGACTGTGGAGATAAGGCAGATGAGGACTTGATGATTTGGTAACTGGGAGTGTTTGAGTACTCTTCGGGTCTATACCTTGAGGAAAGCGGTTGCAATCCTTGCAGTGCTTCTGATGCACTCTGGAAGCGATCCTTGAAGTGATAACGCACCATCTTGCTTAACACGGCTTCCAAGGCGTTGCTTACAGGTACGAGATGTTGCCAAAGGATTTCCCCAGTGTGAGGATCTTCTTGCAAATCCATTGGCGCTACTCCCGTCAGCGCTTCAATGGCAATGATGCCAAGAGCATACATATCACTGTTTGGGCGGGGTTTGCCTTGACCTTGTTCCGTGGGCATATAGCCAGGAGTGCCAATAGCTACAGTTGCAGAGTGATGACCCGCAACTGTAAACATTTGTGTTCGCGAAGCGTATCCAGCAGACACTCGCAATTGTTTAACAGCTCCAAAGTCTACAAGAACGAGTTTGTTATCCGAGGCGCGACGGATGATGTTATCCGGCTTGATGTCGCGGTGAATCACACCCTGTCCGTGGACAAATTTCAGAATGTCTAAAACTTCCAGCAGCAAACCAGTCACTTGGCTTTCATTCCAGCGCTGATTGGGATGCAGTTCCTCACTTAGGGGATGCCCTTCAATAAATTCTTGTACTAAATAAAATTCTTGGTTTTCGTCAAAGTAAGCTAGAAGTCGAGGAATCTGGTTATGGTTGCCCAGTTTTTCTAAAGTTTCCGCTTCACTTTGGAACAAACGCTTAGCAGTGTCAAACATTTTTGCCTCGGAATTAGCAGGCTTAAGGTGCTTGACAACGCAAACGGGATTACCCGGTCGTTTGGTATCTTGGGCAATGTAAGTTTCACCAAATCCTCCTGTAGCAAGGACTCTAATAATTTTGTAACGATGATCCAGTAATTTGCCTATCATATTCACTCCCCAGCGATAACACCCAATTTTAAAGAGGGTAATAAATATCTCCAAATTTTTCTCAATGAAATCCGCTATCTTGAGAAAAGATTTGGATGTAAAACGTAGTTTTTTAATAAATACACATTGTTAATTTTTCTTTCAATAGCCCTTGTTAATTCCAATGCCACCTAAAATTAGCAATTCAGTAGCATGGCAGCAGGCGGAACTCCTCATGCAACCTGCTTTCATTCGCGTTGTCGATAATATTCGCAAGTTGCTTGATGTATCTTCCTGGACGGGGACTTATCAAGATGTCCTGATTTGGCCTACTGGCACTACTGATGAAACCAAAGCGATCGTGACCAAGCTCCTGCAAGACCTGGAAGCCGTAACACCGGAGCAAGCTTTGGAAATCAGAGAAACACTCTCGCGTCTGCCAATGCCCCATCCAGGATACCATTTATGTCTACAGCGTCAAGACCAACAAATCAGTATAGATTTATGGGAATTGTGTTATCAAGTGTGTTTTCGTGAGTACATACCGGGGAATGAAACAGTTAACATTGATACGAGTTTACTCGATGAAAACGGCGAGGTGGACTGGCAACGCTTAGAGGTTAAGACAAAGGAGTTAGTTGAACAAGTGTTTGCAAATTTACCAGAGTAACCTCACCAAAACAGTGCTAAGTACTAAATGCAAATTATTTAGGATATAGCACTCAGGACTTTAATTGCCAGTGATCAACAAAGACGGTAAAAAGTGCCGTGAGGTTTCCGACTTGATAGTGTACATCAAAAGGTCGCAGAATAGCATTCTGGGGCTAGATGAACAAAGCCCGCAGAATACAATTCTCGGGCTATACAAACAAAGCTGTGATTAGCAGGCTAACAGAAGAGGTGAAAAAGGCGATCGCTTTTGCAGCTAGTATGGGGTGGCAAGTTACCTAGCCGCCTACCTGACTACCTGTACTGGCTTCCAAGTATCTAAAGATGCTCTAATAGCTGTCAATTCACGTAGATATTCATTCAGCGTTGCTTTTTGAGAGCCAAGCATTGCAAGAATCTGAGGAGCCTCTTCTTCCTTCGTTTCCCGTTCTTTGAGCAAGTGGTCAAACAAAGATTGAAACCTGTTGATATAGTCGTTTATTTGCTTTTCAGCACTACTAAAATCCGCTTTAAGCTGCTTTTCAATGACTCGCTGTAGAAGCTCTCGGCTTCCAGATGCCTGATTATCTATTTTTAGTTTGATTGCTTGTGCTGTTTCGCGCAAGTCAACTTCGTAGAAGGAATGCTTCTCTTCTACTTGGATGTCAACTTCATATGGGACTGATTCTATGTAAAATTCAACTGGCTTGCATAAGCTATCACCTAGTCGCATTCTTAGTTCTGGGCGATTTTCATTTTCTTTTTTATACCTCATATACACTTCAACTTGATATTGGATTTGGGCATCAATGCCTTCAAAGTCAAAACTGGGAAACTGAATAGGAGTAATGTTTAGTTCAACTTGCAAAGCTTCTCCTAGATAACTAGATAGTTCATTAGATACATCTTGAATTTGTTCTTGGATTTCTTGTACCAATTGCTGTCGAATCCGTGTACCTTCTCTAACAAGTTCATCTTGTGTATCTAACCACCAACTCTGGATGTGAGGAGTACAAAATTCGTTAATAGTGCGTTCAATTTCTTGAGCCTCTTCTTCGGCATCAACCCTAATTTTATATGGATCAGAACTTTTATATTGAGAATACTCAGGACTCTCATAGTGTTTTGGAATAACTCTCCCAACAGCTTCCACTAGAGGATGTTGCACCTTGAAGGAAATTGAAAAGCCACCTAGTAGAGGAACAGCATTAGGTAAGGTGAGAGCTAGACTCATGTTATTACTGGGAATTTCTTGGCTTGCCTGTGGTTCAGCCTTCTGATAAACTTCGGAGTTTGCAGACTTAGTAACTCTAGAATCGGCAATTTCGTCAATTTCATTTTGTATCTTGGATTTAGTACCTTCAGCAAAGGCGCTGATTCCTTGGCTAAATCTGCTGATTAACTCCTGTTCTCGTTTCTTTACAGATTCTTTGACAGCCTCAACCTTTTTTCTAGCAGACTCAGACCGCCTACGATACTCTTCAACTATGTGTTTGAGTTGTTCAAGTTTGGTATTCCAGCCAGTCATCTGTCCATTCAGTGAATTCTCAATTTCCCTTGCTGCCTTATTAAGTATTAATAAAACCTCACTCAAAAGATTCCAACCTGCATTCTGTGTGATGGTTTGAATCACTGTTTCTTGAATAGTAGGAATACCACTATCTTCTAAAGCTTGGGGTGCAATCTTACGCGGCGCAGGTATAATCTGGTTGCCTTCCTCATCTTCAATGGCGTATTTGGCGCTGAAAAACTTTTTAAAGTCCTTTAGCTGACTTTGACTTGCCTTATCTTGAGCGATAAGTTTTGCCAAAAGTCCTTGTCTAGAACTGGCAGGGTAGATAAGTGGATTTGGAAATCCAAAGCTAGCTAACTCCCGTTTCAAATCCTCTATGACATCAGCAATATCTCGGTCTTTTTCAGTCTTCTGATCGACTTTGTTAAGGATGAAGTAAATCTTGCCTGTGTTCTGGGCTAAAATTTCTTGGCGATTCTCCACTACATCCTTAAACAAATGTGAAACAGCATTGTCTTTGTAGGAAGCGTAATTTAAAACGAACAAAATCGTATTGCAGGTTCGCAGTGCTTCTAGTGCAGTTTGCTTTAGTGCTACTGTGTTGAAGTTGGCATCCCACTCATTTGGACCAGGAGTATCAACTAAAGTGAAACCAGATAAGGATGAGAGTTCGCTAATGGCTTCAATGGGATGCTCTATCTCAAAACGTGTGGTATTGTCAGGATTATGTTTCTCCCGAATCTCGCGAGTACGTACCAGAAATTTCTGCTGAATCTCTCCAGCGTCACCCTCAGCAATAACAATAGGTCGTCTTTGTCCCTCTCGGTATTCTAAAAGTCTGGGAACTTGCCCAGCTTCAATATGTCGGACATCTGTACGGCAGACTGTACACGCTGCTGTTTCACTAGCCAAAACATCAGCACCAATTACGGCATTCAAAAAGGTACTCTTACCTGCCTTCATTGCCGCAATCACAGCAACCTGATACTTCTGCTCTTTTAATGCGTGTAGGGCTTTGTTGATGTCATCCTCAACACTCTGCAAACCTTTGGTACTGTCTCCTTCACTAAAGCGACCTTGACGAATTTCCTCGAGGTATTGTAATAGCCGTGTACCAGTGCTGTAGATACTTTCATGTGCTGCTTGGAACTGTTCAAAGGACATAATTATCAGACGTTTGATAAAAAGAGTAACCAAAACACGTACAGTTGAATTGAACAAAGAAAAGATTCTTCTCAGTGGAATCACTGCGGAAAAAAGGCGATCGCGAAGCGGGCATTTTGTGCCATCGCACTTTACCAGACACTACCTCAGGTTATCTTTATAGAAAATGCAAGGTTCTAAAGTCCACACAAATAACCTTTTAGCTTTAAGTAAAAAGTCATTTCTATGAACAAGCCTAAAGAAGAACTCGAACTACATTTGCAACCCCATGCAGCAGAAACAGTATCGATAAGGATACCGACAGACACATTGGAATCGCTAAAAAAAGTAGCTAATAGTAAAGATATCTCACCTGAAGCCTTACTCAAGTTTTATATCGGGTAGGGTTTGCGGCAAAACTTAGCTAAATTATTCTCTGAACGGTTGCTTGAATCAACGGCGCAACTGTTAGCATGACACATTCAATCGGAAGAAGAAGTTTTAAAATTTATTCAAGAAATTCAAGCGGAAACAAATCGTTAGGTTAAGAACCAGCAACTTTTCTACCCCAACCCACAAACGCATTGAACCCGCAAAGCCATATTTGCTAAGATTTTCAATGCCCATAACCTCGCGGCACCTAAAGATTTCACCATGTCTACATCTGCCATTGACACCAACGACGCAGCGGCGATCCAAGCAGCACAAAACTCTGTTGCAGTATATGATCGCTCCCATTGGGGACGC